>DLLX01000060.1:0-227 GCA_002479145.1 Prevotella sp. UBA7551
CCGTAGATGACCTTCTCCCAGGAGCCCAATACGAGGTAGCTGGAGGTGATGACGCAGAGGTCGCACACAAGAATCACACGGCCCAGGGAGATGTCGCGGTACTTGTTCACGATGGCGGCGATGACATCTGAGCCGCCTGTCGACGCATTATACTGCAGGGCCACACCCATCGCCATGCCCATAATGACACCGCCCACCACACAGGCAAGGAAGGTTTGGTTGGCAAA
>DLLX01000060.1:288-1881 GCA_002479145.1 Prevotella sp. UBA7551
GGGGTCTGCCCCTCAAACACTTTCTGGAAGAAACCCACACAGAAGGAGAACATGGTCACGGCAAAGATGGTGCGGACGCAGAACCTCCAACCGAGTATTTTCAGCGCGACGAGCATCAATATGGCATTGACCACGGCATAGGTATAGGGGATGGGGATACCCGTTCCCCAAAACAATACGGACGCAATGCCCCCCAATCCGCCGATAGTGATATGGTGAGGAAGCAGGAAGGCACACCACCCCAGACTTCCAAGGACCATTGACACGGCAATAATGCAGAACTCTTTGATCGTTTTTGTCTTGTTCATTCTTGTGATAAGCGTTGTCATGCTGTTGCGTAAACTCTTGTTCCGCACACCGGATGCGGTTGTTCGTGCCCGACACATTGTACTGAGCCGAAAATTATTTTTCAGGAATCCGCCCACTGGAGGGCACGATTTGAGTGCAAAAGTACAAAGAAAATGCGAGACATTGGCGGCATCCACGCCCCATTTTTCCGCTATACCCAACGAGTATCTGGAAGGAATCGACCGACTGACGGGAACAACCGGAACGCCAAGGGAGGCCAATTCCCCTATCCTTCAAGGCTGGACGTTCAGCCAATATTCCGATGAATGGGTGGCTTTCACATCGCTTGGCTTGCACCATACGGCTGATAAGAAGCGGCAATATCTCACGTCTCCCAGTCCATTCCCTGGGCATCAGTGACGTTTTTCAAGTGAAATAAAGAAAAAATGAGCAAAAAGTTTTGTATTATTGATTTTATTTACCTAAATTTGCAGCCTAATATTTTAGACGCTACAAAACGTAAACGAGAAATATCTGCAAAGCCAAGCGGAATATTCCACAGTCCAATGCACATGGCAAGTGGAGACTCCTGCGGGGCTACTTGACGCAAGGAGAAGACGGAAAGGTCTACAATCCCAGTGTCACCGCTAACAAAAAAGTGTATTATACATATATTTATTAACCGGGGTGCAGCCAACCGGCTTCTGCTTCTTCCCTTTTCAGAGAAAGGATTGTTGGAGGAGAAACCCCACAACGAAAAAACATTATGAGCAAAGCGTTAAGATTCGCATGGCTGTCTATTTTGCCATGGGCATGCGGAATGGCCTTCGCTGGCACAGTAGCACTTGGCCCTGCCGTGGACAACGGGGGTGGCGAGACGAAGAACATCACCACCTCCGGTGCCACCAGTGAGCGAAATGTCCTCCAACCACTAAATGATGACGGTGGGAAACGGCACAAGTTGGCAAAAGAAAACAAGACTAAAGACCCGAGACTGCAAGGTCTTATGCCCAAAGCTGACAAGAAAAAGTACCCTGCGCTCCGCAAACGGCTGCCTGCTCCCTCTGCCAACCGCCACGGCATAGTGGAAATCGCAGGCCTACCCACTGCCACAAGCCTTTTGCCTCAGCAGAAAGCATCGGTGCTCAAAGCTGCTGCAGACGGGCGGGAAATATGGGGTTGCCTTAGGGCGAGCGACACTTGGACGACCAATAAATTCGGATTTTATAAGTTCAACGCCAAAGAGAATCCCTCTTTTTCATCCCTGATGCTCTTTAATTACGATACGGGGGTCGCTTCCTACAT
>DLLX01000060.1:1886-7918 GCA_002479145.1 Prevotella sp. UBA7551
ATCTACGCCAACGCAGGAAGCAGGCTCTACAACGGGATGCTCGACTTCGTATATATCGACACCGATTACCCGGACTGGTACTTTTTCCACTACCGCATCAACACCGAGGAAGAACCTTGGAAGGTAGAGGTGGACAGGGAACAATTGTCCGACAAGGCGCTGTGGGCACTCGAAACAGCCACCGACAACGCCACGGGGCGCGTCTACGGGCAGTTCTACAACTCGTCGATGTCTGCCCTCGAGTTTGGTGAGATAGACTACAACACCATGACGCGCACCACCATCAGCGAGTCGCAGCACGCCTATGTGGCCCTCGGTGTGACCAAAGACGGTGTGATGTATGGTGTGGACGACGAGGCAAACCTCTACAAAATCAGCCTTACCGATGGTACGGAGACCCTCGTTGGTGCCACCGGACTGCAACTCAAAGTGGGCGATGCCACTTATGAGCAGAGTGGAGAGATAGACCAATCCACGGGCATCTTCTATTGGGCGGCCTACGATTCGCAAGGCAAGGGGGCTCTCTACACGGTGGATCTCACCACGGGAAAGGCGGCAAAGCTCACCGACTTCGCCAGCAACGAGCAGATCACTGCGCTTACCTTGCCAGTGCCTCTGGCTGAAGATGGCGCACCGGCAGCCGCGACTAACCTTTCCACCAACTTCGAGGGTGGATCACTCAGCGGGACGGTCAGCTTTACCGCACCGACGACCACCTTCGGAGGGGACGGCAGCCTCGACGGTACGCTCGACTATACCATCACCGACGGCACGTCTACCCTCACCACGGGTACGGCCACACCAGGCCAGACGGTCGATGCGCCCGTATCTGTATCGAAGTCTGGGCAGGTGGTATTTACCGTCACCACGTCCAATGCCGTCGGACAAAGTCCCAAAGCCAAGACCGCTCCTTTATATATAGGATTCGATGTCCCGAAACCGGTGACGGAGCTGGCTCTCCAACTCGACAACCCCACCGGCAAGACCACGCTCACATGGAAGGCTTCAGAGGGTGGTCTGTATGGCGGATACATGGGAACGATTGGCTATGAGGTGACCCGTTATCCGGACAATGTGGTCGTAGCGACCGTTTCGGATGGCTCAAACACCTTCAGTGAGACCTTACCCAAGCAGAGTCTCACTAAGTATTACTACGGCATCACGCCCATCAACGGCGATTCTCGGGGAGAGGAGGCGTTGTCCAACGCTGCCATTTACGGCGCGGCCCTCAATCCTCCGTATTCCGAGACCTTTGAGAACGAGAACTCGCTCGACTTCTTCACCATCGATGACGTAAATGCCGATGGCACTTCCTGGATATGGTATGAGAATCAGATGAAAGATCTCAAGTGTGCGGATTACCAATATACCACCTGGGATCAGGAAGATGGCGACGACTGGCTGTTCACTCCTCCCGTCCATTTGAAGGCCGGAGTAAACTATGACGTCTCTTTCAAGCTGGGCACATGGGACAAGTACAGCAACGAACGGGTCGAGGTGAAGTACGGAGATGCCGCCCAACCCGAGGCGATGTACGGCGTAATCGTCAAGGACACCACCTACTCCACGGATGATAAGATGTGGACCGTCACCCAAACCATAAAGGTAGACAAGGATCAAGACGTGTTTATCGGCTTCCATGCCCTCACGAGAGGAATGGACAGTTACCACCTTTTCGTCGACGACATCAAGATAGAGGAAGGGCTTTCAGCCGCTGTGCCCGACTCTGTGGAAAACCTCACGGTCGTGCCCGCGCCCAATGGGGAGCAGGCGGCAATCATCAAGTTCGTCGCATCATCCAAGAACATCGACGGGCAGGCACTGGATGAGCTCACCAAAGTGACCATACAGCGCGACGACCAAGTGCTGGCCGAACTCACTCCGAAGCCGGGAGAGGCCGTGGAATACAAGGACACCGAGGCCAAGACGGGTGCCAACACCTACACCGTGACGCCATGGAACAGCACAGGCGAGGGTCGCTCGCTCTCCAGAACATCGGCCTACGTGGGCATAGACGTGCCCGGCGAGCCGCAGAATGCGGTGGCCAAGGACAACACGACGGCCGTGCGTGTGGAGTGGAGCGCACCCTCCGAAGTGGGCAACCACGGGGGATACGTAGATGTCAATGGCCTCACTTACTCGGTACGCGCCCTGTTGCGCGGTGCGCCTTCGGAGCTGGAGGGAGAGACTCAAGGCACTTCGTTCGACATTGACCGCAACACGGGCGAGGGCGAACAGGAAGTAGTGCAATACTCCGTGACCGCAAAGAACTCCGCAGGGGAGAGCGGTGTGGTCTACACCGACGGCCTTGTGGTCGGCAAACCCTACGATCTGCCATTCGTAGAGAGCGTGCCCAAGGGCGAGATGACCTCCGGATTGTGGTGGGCACGGAAGCAGGGAGCGGCCTCATTCCGCGCCGTTACCTCTGAGTCGGCCGACGGAGACGGTGGCTGCTTGGGCCTCGAGAACGTCTATGAGGAAGGCGACGTGGCCTATATCGGCACGGGGAAGCTCAACCTCCAAGCCGCCGAGTCGCCTAAGTTGGTGTTCAGTCATTATGCAGAGTCGGGCACTGACCATCTGCTCACCGCCGAACTGCAAAGGCCTGACGGTACAGCCGAGGTGCTGAAGAGCATCGACTACGGCAAGGACCAGTCGCTAACGGGAGGGTGGAAGACCGTCGTGGCTGACCTTTCGGCCTATCGCGAGCTGCCCTATGTCATCATCCGCTTCTGCGCCAAGACCGGAACATCGTACAATGGCGTCTATGTGGACAACGTGAACATACGCAACATGAAGGCCGAGGACGTTTCCGTGGCCATCGACGCGCCCGACAAAGCCGTGAAGGGACGCCCGACAAGGATTGGCATTATCGTCACCAACACGGGCGAAAACACGGCAACCAACTATGTCGTGACGCTCAAAGAGGGTGACAAGGTGATTGGTACGGAGGAGAACACCGTCGAATTGGCCATGTCGCAAAGCAAGACCATCGAGTTTGACTACACCCCGAGTGTGATGTCAAACACCAAGGAAGCCGAGCTTGCAGCCACAGTGGAGTATGCACCCGACCAGTACACGGCCGACAACACGGCCACAGTGGTCGTGGCTACCGACGACTCGAGCAAGCCGACGCCCGAGAATGTGAAGGCGCGCGAAGACGGACAGGGCGGTGCCATCGTAGAATGGGGCAAGCCGAAGCAGCTCGCCACCAACGTGACGGAGGACTTCGAGAGCTACTCGCCGTTCATCATCAAGGGCATTGGCGACTGGGAGACGATCGATGTCGACAAGGGACTGGTCAGTGGTATCTCTACTTCGCTCTATTATGAGAACCAGAACAAGCCCTTTGCCTTCATCACCTTCAACCCCGAATACCTCGATCCGGATCTCGTCACCATCAATCCCAGCCTCAAGGCACACTCTGGACAGCAGTACATGGCGGCCCTGATGAGCGTCGATCCGCAGACGAAGGAGTTCGTAGACCTCGACAACTGGCTCATCAGCCCGACGCTATCGGGTGAGCAGCAGACCATCAGCTTCTATGTTTCCAACCAGAACGACGGTGCGACCAAGTACGCGGAGCAGTTTGAAGTGCTCTACTCCACTGGTGGAACGGGGAAGGATGAGTTCAAGAAGATTGGCGAAACCCACACCGTGAGCGGTGGCACATGGGAGTTGGTGAGCGTAGAATTGCCCGCCGGAGCTACCCGTTTCGCCATCCGACAGATTACGGACAAGGACAATTCTTGGCTGTTCCGTGTGGACGACGTGTCCTATCAGGCTGGCGCAGGCATGGTCACGGGCTACAATATCTACCGCGACGGCGAGCTGCTGGGCAACGCCACGGCTTCGCAGGAGTCCTTCACCGACGCCGAGGTGGCGGAAGGCTCCCACACTTATGCCGTGACGGCAGTCTATGCCGACGGGGAGTCGATGCCGCAACATGCCGATCCGCTCATCGTGACGCTCATAAAGGGCATGAAGGGCGCTGGCAATCAGGTGTTCGACGTCTACTTACTGGACGGCCGTTTGGTCGGAAAGGGACTCCAGACGCTCGACCAACTGCTCCCGGGGGTGTACCTTGTCAATGGCAAAAAGCTGGTCGTTGAATAGTTACAGCCAAGGCAGGCATTACTAAACAGCTTGACCACACTCCTGCATGAATCGGTTTTCCATGCAGGACGTGGGCTACTATGGGTGGTAAAGGCATCTTTCACCGGTNNCGGTGTGATAAGGTGACTTTACCACCCACTTTGTGGTAGAATAAGGCGCAACGGGGTGTGTTTCTTGAGTGGCGCAATCCCGAAAAAATGCTTATTTTATATGTTGTAAGCACGTTTTCAAGGGTAAAAAAGCGGATTTCAAGGAGAAAATATCAAAAAAATCTGGAAAAACTTTGTACTTTCAAGAACTTTACTTAATTTTGCATTATCCATTTGGAACTCTTATAAGGTGTGAAAAATCACCAAAGAAGCACCTGCCACATAAGAACAACGGATATTTTAACGAGGTTACACCAAGCAATTAGCGAATATCAATAAATAATTATTAACCGGGGTAAAGCTGTCTGGTCTCCGCCTCTCCCCCTTCAGGGAAAGGTGATTCAGAGGAAGAGCCCCACAAAAAAATCATTATGAGCAAAGCATTACGATTCGTATGGCTGTCCTTGTTGACGTTGGTCTGGGGAGCAGCATCAGCAGGCACAGTAGTTTTTGACCCCACAGTAGACACTGGGGGGGTACTTCTTTAACTAAAGATGGCATCACCATCACATTAACCTCTGGAAAGTTTAATGCAATTAACTTCGACGGCGCAACGTGTTATGAGTTTCCAAGAACTTCAAAATTGACAGTTTCCACAGCAGCTCCTGCAGGCAACCTCAAATCAATCAAGTTGGAATATTTGTCTAATGGAGGATACTTCCAGAGTTGGAATATTGATAACAACATTAGTCAAAATCTACAAGAACTTACTAAGGGATTTATAAGTACATATACTGCAAAACCAGACGAGGGTTTAGCATCTATAAACGTGCCCCCTGTTCAGCGTGGGTCTATTTACATCACCAAGATTACTGTTGAGTACATTGGCGAAGGTGGCGGACAAGGCGAGGTGAAACCCAACGCTCCGACCATCAATGGGGATACTGAATTTACCGAAAGCACACAAGTAACCATCAATGCCGAGAGCGACGCAACGGTTTATTATACTACTGACGGCAGCACGCCGACACAAGAATCTACACAGTACACCGCACCTTTCACGCTCACCGAGACAGCTACTGTCAAGGCCATCGCCGTAAAGGGTAGCCTGATTAGTGATGTGGCAGAGGCTACTTTCACCAAGAAGGCCGCACAGGTGGAGGGCAAGACCATTGCCGAACTGGCCGCAGGAGCAGCCGATGTGGCCTCTGTAGCCATCAAGTTCACCGATGCACAAGTGGTTTATGCCAGTGACGGCAACTACATTGTGCGCGAGGATGGACTGGCACTCGATCTGCTGAACAGCTCGCTCTCCCTCCAGTTGGGGGCTACACTCAACGGCACTGTGACGATGAGCTTCGCCTACAATGGTGGAATCATGCAGGCTAAGGACATCTCCGGTGTGACCAACACCAACAATCTGACACAGAAAAACGCCACAGGCGCAATGATTCCTGTGACGACCACTCCGGGCAATCTGACGAAATATAAGGGTGATTTGGTGAAGTTGGAGCAGGTGAACCTTTATCAAGACACTAACAATGACTCTGGAATGGGCTACAATACCTACTTTATCAAGACAGGCTTTTCGTTGAATGCCTACCTTTCCAATGCTGCAGACTTCAGCGACAAGCTCACAGATTTGAGCAAAAAGTATGACCTCATTGCCTGGTACAACGCCCCAGGTATCGGCATGGTGAAGGCTACGCTGCAGATTGTGGAGATTCCGGGTGGACAAAGTGAGGTGAAACCCAACACTCCAGTCATCACTGGCGACGCTGAGTTCACCGAAAGCACACTCGTAACCATCACCGCCGAGAGCGACGT
>DLLX01000007.1 GCA_002479145.1 Prevotella sp. UBA7551
GCTTCATGCCGTAAATTAACAGGGCCAATGCGCCCAAAACCTTCATGAAGATAATCAGATAGTCGCTGGTGTGCATATTACGTGATGTTGTTGTGATGATGCCATCAAGAGGAGATGCGACATTTAGATTGTTACAATTCCGTTGCAAAATTACAAAAAAAGACTCGGCTTCCCACAACCTCCTGCTCTTTTTTTGTTGAACAAAGACCGAAAGCATATCTTCTTCACAATAACACGGGACGATAAGCGTTATCAGAACATAAAGGTTTTCAAAAGTCAATGCTGTATGAAACTTCAGAATGCAAAATCCATTCTTTTCATGTTAATCACCGTGATAAGTGGTTGTTTTCTAACCAGTTGTCATGACTCGAACCCACGTTGGACGAATTCTTATTTCCATCGGGAGGACAATGTTAAGCGCATCTGCAACACACTGGCTGGCAACTATAATATCAAAACCATGCGCATCGTGCGCACCGACCAATCCGGGGCAACCGTCATATTCAAAGACAGTGCGCTGCAAGCCATGCTGCCCGACCCTTCCTTGCAGCCGCAATACTTTGTTGGAGGATATGGAGACCAGCAAATCACCATTCCCAATGTTCCCATCAACTTGGCAGCCCCCTGCCTGAACGACACGGCCTTGGCACATGCTGTGTCCTCTATGCCCGCCCAAAACCTTGTAATAAGGTATGATCTTTCGGAAGAAACTGGTGCTGAGAAGGAGTCTGACGGAGTCATCCGCTTCTATCCCCAGCCCCTGTCGCTGACGTTAAATGTCGATGGCAAGCCACATGTCGTGGAGTTTGACTTCAAAAGCAACTACGCCTTGTTGATTGATGGTGAAGAACCAGCCTCACTGGTAATTCCCAGTCTTCAGATTGAGCTTGTCGAAGTGAAAGTAATAGGAGGCAACAAACAGGATATTGGCGACGCTTGGAGCAACTCACCCCAGTTTTTCATCGCTTGCTATGGAGAGCAGACAAAGCAGTAAAGGCGGGAACTATCAGTACTCCTCCATACCACCCCAAGCCTGCAGGAAATCTTTATCGGGCTGTGGGATGCCCTCGGGCACAGTCAGGCGGGGGTCTTTGTTCTTCTGTCGCAGGAGCCGACGGCGTGTGGTGTCGCCGATAGTGTCGCGCCGCGTCACATAAAACTCACTCCAAACCTCCACCCGCTCGTCGTCGTCCTCGCCACGGTAGCGCGCAGTCAAGACCTGATAACGCTGCGCAGAGGCAAGATTGCGCATCACAAACGGCTCTGCAATGTAGCATTCGGTGTCCTTGAAGTCGACGAGACGGGCTATCCAGCCATAGACACGCAGCTCATCGAGTGGCAACTCGTGCCCCTCACGCCCCGTCAGCTCGTCGATGGTGACGCAATTTCCCTCCCATCGGCCGGCGAAGTCGCCCCAACGGTACACGTCGCCGTTGTTTCGGCGTGAGTATTCCTCCCCCGTCACGCTCTCTGCCAGCGATGTAAGCTCCAGCGCGGGTAAGGCCATGCGCACAAAGGTGTCGTCGTTTACCCAACGGGCTTTACGCCGCCGCTCCCCAAGAAACCGACGGTCAGCAAACTGTGGACGACCATTGCCCTTCCCAGCGGGCAGGGTGTCGAGGGGAATATAGCACTCCATCATCCCATCTATGAAATAGGCAGGCACGGAATCGACCCTCTGGGTCACCCGATAGTAGCCCGTAAGGCGCACAAAACGGCGTTCATCAGACTGTGGATGGGCGGCAGACGAAAGAAGAAGCAACAGGGCTGACAACGCCACGCGACAGAAACAAGAAGAAAAACATGCTGCGTTCATTAGCGCAAAGTTACACATTTTCGTATTGAAAAGCTCAGATTTTGGATGTGTTATTTTGCCGTTTCCAACAATTTACTTACTTTTGCGTAGTATAACGACCTTTTCACCATGATTCAATCCAAGACTATGCGCATGACGACCCATCCCCTTTGGAACGACGACTACTGGCTGTTCGTACTGCAACTCTACTTAAAACGCCCCACAGGGGTGAAGCCCGTGTATGCGCACGAGGCGGTCGGCCTCGCCATGGAGCTTCATTTGCCACCCCAGTTCATCCATCAGCAACTGCAAGAGATGTGCCGCCGCGACCGTCTGGTGCTGCAACTCATTTGGAACACCTATGCGACACGTCCCCGACTGCTCGCAAAAGACATCGCAAAGCTACGAAAGATGAAGGGATTCGGACACGAAAAGGCTTTCTACAATGGCGTTGAGGTGCAGAATACATTTGAGCATTTTTTCCTTCCGCTGCCCGAAGACCACGAGCTGAAGCCCATCATGCTCGTCCTTATCCTCAACTTGTACTTCCACTTGGTGCCCCAAACTATGGTAGCCGCCACTCCCGAGGTGGCGGAACTGGCCCACCTGATGAAGCTGAAGCCTGAAAAAGTGGTATGCGTGCTGGAGACTTTCCAAGTCTGCGACCCCTACTTGATGCGCTCTGCCGGCCCCCATCTGCCCCTTCTGAAGCCATGCCAGCAGACGTGGAACAGTTATGCCAACGGCAATCCAGCCCAACTGGAGGAACACGCCCAGGCACTCAGCGCATATTTTGAATGAAGAGCAAGGAGTATGGCCGAAAGAATAACCACGGTTTTGGATTCCGAATTTCAGACAATGCAGGGAAGAAAACAACGGGAAAGTTTGGATGCATCCATTTTTTTTCGTACCTTTGCACCGTTCAGTGGAATGAGGGGCTTGGAGAAGCTCCTCATTTTTATTTATATAATCGTTTATGATAGACAAGAACGTCGTAAAAAAGTTAGTTGATGAATGGCTTGAGGGCAAGGAATACTTCCTCGTCGACATTCAAGTCAGTGCCGATGACCGAATCGTTGTCGAAATAGATCACGCCGATGGTGTGTGGGTCGATGACTGCGCGGAGCTTAGCCGATATATCGAAGACCACCTGAGCCGTGACGAAGAGGACTACGAACTGGAGGTGGGATCAACGGGATTGGGACATCCTTTCAAAGTTCCCCAGCAGTATGTGAACAACATCGGCAACGAGGTCGAGGTGCTCACGGCTGAGGGTAAGAAGGTGAAGGGCATGCTCAAGGCCGTCGATGGCACGCGCTTCACGGTCTCCGTAACAGAGAAAGTGAAGGTAGAGGGAAAGAAACGCCCCGTGAAAATGGACGTCGACCACGACTACGACATGAACGAAGTGAAGTACACGAAATACATAATCAGTTTCAAATAAGGTATGGCAGCAAGAAAAAAAGAAGAAATGCCGAACATGATCGAGACCTTCAAGGAGTTTAAGGACACCAAGAAGATCGACCGCGCCACCCTCGTAAGCGTGCTGGAGGAGAGCTTCCGCAGCGTAATCGCCAAGATATTCGGCTCCGATGAGAACTTCGATGTCATTGTGAACCCCGACAAGGGTGACTTCGAAATATACCGAAACCGCGTCGTCGTGGCCGACGGTGAGGTGAAGGACGAGTACAAGGAAATCGCCCTCAAGGACGCCCAGAAGATAGAAGCCGACTACGAGGTGGGCGAAGAGGTGTCGGAGAGAATCGACTTTGCGAAGTTTGGCCGCCGTGCCATCCTCAACTTGCGCCAGACCTTGTCGGCCAAGTTGCTGGAGCTGGAGCACGACTCGCTCTATAACAAGTACAAGGACCGCGTGGGACAGATCATTTCCTCCGAGGTCTACCAGGTGTGGAAACGCGAGGTGCTGCTCGTCGATGACGAGAACAACGAGCTGCTGCTGCCAAAGACGGAGCAGATACCGGGCGACAACTACCACAAGGGCGACACCATCCGTGCCGTCATCCTGCGCGTCGACAACACCAACAACAACCCCAAGATAGTCCTTTCGCGCACTGCCCCAGCATTCCTGGAGCGGCTTCTGGAGGCCGAGGTGCCCGAGATAGCCGACGGGCTGATCGCCATCAAAAGCGTGGCACGTATGCCCGGTGAGCGTGCCAAGATAGCAGTAGAGAGCTATGACGACCGTATCGACCCAGTAGGTGCCTGCGTCGGCGTGCATGGCAGCCGCGTTCACGGTATCGTCAAGGAATTATGCGGCGAGAACATCGACGTGATCTGCTGGACAGCCAATACGAAACTCTTCATCCAACGTGCCCTCAGCCCGGCAAAGGTCAGCTCGCTCACCATCGATGAGGAGAACAAGAAGGCTGAAGTCTATCTCAAACCCGAGGAGGTAAGTCTGGCCATTGGACGCAGTGGCCTCAACATCAAGCTGGCAAGTATGCTCACGGGCTACACCATCGACGTGTTCCGTGAGCTGGACGACAGCCAAGCCGAGGAGGATATCTACCTCGACGAGTTCTCCGACGAGATTGACCAGTGGGTCATCGATGCCATCAAGAAGATTGGACTCGACACCGCACGCCAGGTGCTCAACGCTCCGAGGGAGATGCTCATCGAAAAAGCAGACCTGGAGGAGGAGACCGTCGATAACGTCATCAAGGTACTCAAGGCTGAGTTCGAAAACTAAAATGGACATGCGCCCAATCAGCCTGGGCGTCCCCACAAGAGGAAACAAAACAGAGAAATGGTGGACGGCAGCCAGCTCCACCGATAGAAAAGGTAATGGCGGGTGATGGTTTTGACCAGCGGCTCATAGGGTGTGGCCGCATCGGGAAAGCACCATGTTCGGAACATCTGCGCCACCCTCACATCGTAAGTCAACACCAGCACCCCATACCTCAGGAAGATATTAATGAGCATCAGATTAAACAAAGCAATTAGAGAGCTGAACATCGGACTCCAAACGGCCGTGGAGTTTCTGGAGAAAAAGCCGAATCTGGGCGAAGTGAAGGGCGATCCCAACTTCAAACTCAGCGACGCGCAGTATGAGGCCTTGTCCACTCAGTTTAGCAAAGACAAACAGGTGAAGGCCATTGCCGACAAGAAGTTCCCCAGAAAGACAAAGGAGAGCGGAAAGAAAAAGACGGCGCAAGGCAGCGTGAAGCGCGGTGAAGACAGCCTGAAAAAGACTCAAACATACACTCCATTGGGCAAAATCGACCTGGATCAGCTCAACCGCAAGCCAGCGTCGAAGCCTGCTCAAAAGCCGAAGGAGGAGAAGCCTAAGGCCAAAGAGGAGAAGATGGTACGCAAGCCAACGCAACAGCAGGTCGCCAAGGAAGAGACTAACGTCGAAAAACCTGTCGTGAAGGTGCAGCCGAAGGAGGAGACTAAGAAGCCTGAAGCTCCCGTTAAGAACGAGAAACCGCAACCCGCGGCCGTCCCCACCAAGGCGGAACAGCCTGCAAAGAAAGAAAATGAAACGCCAAAGGGAGAGACTCCGGCTCCGAAAGGAGAGAACGAGGCTCCTAAGGGAGATGAAAACACCAACAGCGGCGCACCCTTTCAGACACAAAATGAGAAGAAGCTGCTCAACCAGCCGAAGTTGAATGTGCTCGGAAAACTTGACCTCAGCACGATCAACCAAACCACTCGCCCGAAAAAGAAGACCAAGGAAGAGCGCCGGAAGGAGCGCGAGGAGAAGAGCGGACAGGGCAAGAAGAAGCGCGTCCGCATCAACAAGGAGCGCGTAGACATCAACGCTGCAGCCAACCAACAGCCCGCCCAACAAGGCAAGAAGCAGGGACAAGGAAAGCCACAGGGGCAAGCCGATGGTGGCGGAAAGCGCAACAAGAAGAAAAATCGCGGACGTGCAAACAAGCCTTTGGAGGTCGACGACGAGGCCGTGGCACGTCAGGTAAAGGAGACCTTGGCCCGCTTGACATCAAAGACTCAGAACAAGAAGGGTGCCAAATACCGCAAGGAGAAGCGCGATGCCGCGCAGGAGAAACTTAATCAGGAAGCGCGTGCCGAACGCAAGGAGAGCAAAACGCTCAAGCTGACGGAGTTTGTCACCGTCTCAGAGCTGGCTACCATGATGAATGTCCCTGTGACAAAGGTCATCTCCACGTTGATGTCGGTGGGCATTATGGTGTCCATCAACCAGCGGCTGGATGCCGAAACCATCAACTTGGTGGCCGATGAGTTCGGCTTCTCCACTGAGTATGTCAGTGCCGAGGTGCAGGAAGCCGTCAGTGAGGAGGCTGATGACGAAAACGACCTCGTCCCGCGCGCCCCCATTGTCACCGTTATGGGACACGTCGATCATGGAAAAACCTCGCTGCTCGACCACATCCGCAACACCAATGTCATCGCAGGAGAGGCCGGAGGCATCACCCAACACATCGGCGCTTACAGCGTAACGCTGAAAAATGGCCGCAAGGTGACCTTCCTTGACACGCCGGGTCACGAGGCATTTACGGCCATGCGTGCACGCGGTGCACAGGTAACCGACATCGCCATCATCATTATCGCAGCCGATGATTCGGTCATGCCCACCACAAAGGAGGCCATTGCCCACGCCCAAGCGGCTGGAGTGCCGATGGTATTCGCCATCAACAAGATTGACAAGCCGGGGGCCAACCCCGACAGAATACGCGAGGATCTGGCCAACATGAACCTTCTTGTCGAGGAATGGGGAGGCAAATACCAGTGCCAGGAAATCAGCGCCAAGAAAGGAACAGGCATCGACGAGCTGATGGACAAAGTGCTGCTGGAGGCCGACCTGCTTGAACTGAAGGCCAACCCCAACCGCAAGGCCACCGGAACGGTCATTGAGTCGTCGCTCGACAAGGGCCGAGGATTCATCTCTACGGTGCTGGTCAGCAACGGAACCCTGAAGACTGGAGACATCGTTATCGCCGGTACGGCGTGGGGAAAAGTCAAGGCGCTCTTCAATGAGCGTAACCAGCGCATTGAGAAAGCAGGTCCTTCCGACCCGTGTATCGTCCTCGGACTTAACGGTGCGCCCACCGCGGGCGACACTTTCCATGTGCTGGAGACTGAGCAAGAGGCGCGCGAAATTGCCAATAAGCGCGAGCAACTGCAGCGTGAGCAAGGCTTACGCACGCAGAAACGCCTCACCCTGGGCGACATCTCGCACCGTATCGCACGCGGAGAGTTCCACGAGCTGAACATCATTGTCAAGGGCGACACCAATGGTTCGGTCGAGGCGCTGTCCGACTCGTTCCTGAAACTCTCCACGGAGAAAGTCCAAGTGAACGTCATCAGCAAGGCTGTCGGCCAAATTTCCGAGAACGACGTGATGCTCGCCTCGGCGTCCGACGCCATCATCGTGGGCTTCCAGGTGCGTCCTTCTGCCGACGCACGCAAGCTCGCAGAGCGTGAGGGCGTGGAAATCAATACCTACTCCATCATCTACGATGCCATCGACGATATCAAGAGTGCCATGGTTGGCATGCTCGACAAGGTCAAGAAGGAGGTCATCACAGGTGAGGTAGAAGTGCGCCAGGTGTTCAAAATCAGCAAAGTGGGCACTGTCGCTGGTGGCCTTGTCACAGAAGGCAAGGTGCACAACAAGGACAAGGCGCACGTCATCCGCGACGGAATCGTCATCCACACCGCCCCCATCAGCGCCCTCAAGCGATACAAGGACGATGCCAAAGAGGTGGCAACGGGTCTGGAATGTGGTATCTCCCTCGTCAATTACAACGACATCGAGGTGGGAGACATTCTGGAGACCTTCACCGAGATAGAGGTAGAGCAGAAGCTCTAACCCGGGAACGGGCGGTGGGGAGGACGCTCCACTGCCCGCCTCTGGGCAGAAGGCTTTTGTTTCTCCTTATATATATAGGCCACAACGGCATCCATCCGTAAAGGATGGCACGCTGTTTGCGGCCTGTTTTTCAAAGAAGAACCATTCAAAAAATGGAAGAGATAAAAGAAGAAAAGAACGCGCTGGTCAAGGAAATTGCCGACAAGAAATATGAATACGGCTTCACCACCAACGTTGAGACCGACATTATCCCGGTAGGACTCAACGAGGACATTGTGCGTCTCATCTCAAAAAAGAAGCATGAGCCCGAGTGGATGCTTGAGTTTCGGCTCCGGGCGTTCCGCCATTGGAAGCAACTCAAGCAGCCCACATGGGGACATGTACACGTTCCCCCCATCGACTACCAAGCCATTTCCTACTATGCCGACCCACTGGCCAAGAAACCGCAGAACAAGGAAATAGACCCCGAACTGGAGAAAACTTTCGACAAACTGGGCATTCCTTTGGAGGAAAGGCTCGCCTTGAGCGGCACGGCGGTCGATGCAATCATGGACTCTGTGTCGGTAAAGACCACGTTCAAGGACAAGTTGCGGGAGAAAGGCATTATCTTTTGTTCCATCGGCGAGGCCATCCAGACCCACCCCGACTTGGTCAGACAGTATCTGGGAACGGTCGTCCCCTACGGAGACAACTTCTTTGCCGCGCTCAATTCGGCGGTGTTTTCCGACGGTTCGTTCGTCTACATCCCCAAGGGGGTGCGCTGTCCGATGGAGCTGAGCAGCTATTTCCGCATCAATGCCCGCAACACGGGGCAGTTTGAGCGCACGCTTATCATTGCCGACGACGACGCTTACGTCTCCTACCTGGAGGGATGCACCGCCCCCATGCGCGACGAGAACCAGCTTCACGCAGCCATTGTGGAAATCATCGTCAACGACAGAGCCGAGGTGAAGTACTCCACCGTACAGAATTGGTATCCCGGCGACGAACACGGACGGGGCGGTGTGCTCAATCTGGTCACCAAGCGGGGCGACCTCCGCGGTGTGGACTCCAAACTTTCGTGGACACAAGTGGAGACTGGATCGGCCATTACATGGAAATATCCTTCCTGTCTGCTGCGCGGCGACAACTCCGTAGCGGAGTTCTATAGTGTTGCCGTGACCAATAATTACCAGGAAGCGGACACGGGCACGAAGATGATTCATATCGGAAAGAACACCCGGTCGACCATTATCTCAAAGGGAATCTCCGCCGGTCACAGTCAAAACAGCTACCGAGGGCTCGTCATGGCCACCGCCAATGCCGACAATGCGCGCAACTATTCGAGCTGCGACTCCCTGCTGCTCGGCAGTAACTGCGGCGCACACACCTTCCCTTACATGGACGTACACAACGACACGGCAGTATTTGAGCACGAGGCAACGACCTCTAAGATTTCGGAAGACCAGCTCTTCTACTGCAACCAGCGGGGCATTCCGATGGAGGACGCCGTCGGACTCATCGTCAACGGCTACGCCAAAGAGGTGCTCAACAAGCTCCCGATGGAGTTTGCCGTAGAGGCACAAAAGCTGCTTAGCGTCTCCTTGGAGGGCACGGTGGGATAAATCCCGTGGAGAATGGGGAATTGTCGTGCGGCGCCCAACGACAGGCTCGGCACACTCATCACCCCCATTATGCTCCATAAATATAACTGAACAAGAAGGAGGAATGAGGATGAAAAAGGCTATCCAAAGCGTCCTGACTGCGATATTGCTACAGGTATGTTCGCTGTCGGCCGTGGCTTTCACACCCACACAACAATGGACACCGCAGCCCTACCGCCGGTATCTCATCCAGTTGGAGGTAAAGTGCGACACCACGGCCACACAATCCGTCATGTTTCCCCATCTGAAAAGTAAGCCAAAGGTGGACATCAACCACTTCAAAGTGGGTCCTTTCTGGGTGCCAGACCCTCCCTCTCTTTTCCAAGAGGAGGATGAATGGCGCGACAGAGACCGGTACAGCAAAGGCCGTTGGGTAGGCGACGTGATCGAAGACATCATCAACATCTTCCTGTTATAACAATTAAAACGACAATAAATTCCTATAGATATGCTTGAGGTAAAGAACCTGCACGCCACCATTGCGGGCAAAGAGATATTGAAGGGGGTGAACCTCACCATCAAAGACGGTGAGATCCACGCCATCATGGGACCCAACGGGTCGGGAAAATCCACCCTCAGCGCAGTGCTGACGGGCAATCCACTCTACACGGTCACCGAGGGTACGGCCTTCTTCAACGGCAAGAACTTGCTGGAGATGAAACCCGAAGACCGCGCACGCGAGGGGTTGTTCCTCTCCTTCCAGTACCCTGTCGAGATACCGGGAGTGAGCATGACCAACTTCATGAAGGCCGCCATCAACGCCAAGCGGGCGTATGAGGGCAAGGAACCGCTCAAGGCCGCCGACTTCATGAAGCTCATGCGGGAGAAACGACAGATTGTGGAACTCGACCCGAAGCTCGCCCACCGCTCCGTCAACGAGGGCTTCTCGGGCGGAGAGAAGAAGCGCAACGAAATCTTCCAGATGGCCATGCTTGAGCCAAAGCTCAGCATTCTCGACGAGACCGACTCTGGACTGGATGTCGATGCCATGCGCATTGTAGCCAACGGCGTCAACAAGATGCACACGCCGGAGACCTCCGCCATCGTCATTACCCACTATGAACGGTTGCTGGACATGATTAAGCCCGACGTGGTCCACGTCCTCTGGCAGGGCCGCATCGTCAAGACGGCTGGTCCGGAGCTGGCCAAGGAGATAGAGAAGAATGGCTACGACTGGATCAAGGAGGAAGTGAAAGAAGAGGAGAATAAAGGATGAGCGACGCAGAAAAGCAATACATCGATTTGTACACCGAGGCTTCGGAAGCCATCAAGAGCCACAGCGCGGAGGTGATGAACGCCGTGCGCGACCGCGCTTTCGATGATTTTCGTCGCCAAGGCTTCCCCTCAAGGAAGGTGGAGCGGTACAAATACACCGACATGGAGCAGCTGTTCGCCCCCAACTACGGGGTGAACGTGAACCGGGTCGAATTCCACGTCGACCCCAATGCGGCCTTCCGGTGCGACGTCCCCAACCTGAGCACCCTGCTCTATTGTGTGGTCAACGACGCCTTCTACACACAGAAGCTGCCCAGTGTACAGCCCGAGAAGGGCATTATTATCGGCTCCTTGAGCCAAGTGGCCAAGGAACGCCCCGAACTGGTGGGAAAATACTATGCCAAGATAGCCCATACCGGCGAGGATGCCGTCACCGCACTCAACACGATGCTGGCGCAGGACGGCCTCTTTGTCTATGTTCCGAAGAACGTGGAGATGGAGAGATGCGTGCAAGTCATCAACATCTTGCGGGCCGACGTCAACCTGATGGTGAACCGGCGCGTGCTCATCGTAATGGAAGAGGGGGCCAAAGCCAAACTGCTCTTCTGCGACCACACCGTCGATGACCGCGACTTCCTGGCCACACAGGTCATTGAAGCCTATGTCGGGGAAAACGCCTCGCTCGACCTTTATTGTCTGGAGGAGACCCACAACAAAAACCATCGCGTGAGCAACGTGTACATAGAGCAGCAGCGCAACAGCCGAGTGAACCACAATGTCATTACGCTTCACAACGGCGTGACGCGCAATCGACTCGACTTAGTGTTCAAAGGCGAGGGCGCAGAGTGCTATTGCAGCGGATGCGTCATTGCGGACAGGAGCCAGCACGTAGACAACAACACGCTCATTGACCACCAAGTGCCCCACTGCACGAGCAACGAACTCTACAAGTATGTGCTCGACGACGAGGCCGTGGGAGCTTTCGCAGGCCGCGTGCTTGTCCGCCACGGCGCACAAAAGACCATCTCGCAGGAGACCAACCAGAACCTTGTGGCCACAAAGAAGGCGCGCATGTATACCCAGCCGATGCTCGAAATCTATGCCGACGACGTGAAGTGTGGCCACGGGGCGACCGTAGGACAGCTCAACGATGCCGCACTCTTCTACATGCAGCAACGGGGCATCAGCCTGAAGGAGGCCAAGCTGCTTCTCGAGTTTGCCTTCATCAACGAGGTCATCGACAAAATGGACCTCGAGCCGCTGCGCGACCGGCTTCACTACTTGGTGGAGAAGCGGTTCCGGGGGGAGCTGAGCAAGTGCGTTGGCTGCAAGATGTGTCAATGACCGCCTACCCGCAGCATCAACCACCGCACCCTACACTGCGCCGCTTCGGCCTCCCAGCCGTGGACAATGCAAGCCGAAGGGGCACGAAAACCATGACAACAAGAAATCAGAAGCTATGCTGGACATAGAAAAGATAAGGAAAGACTTTCCCATACTCGGCCGCGAAGTCAACGGCCATCCACTCGTTTACCTCGACAACGGAGCCACCACACAGAAGCCCCTCTGCGTACTCGACGCCATGCGTGAGGAGTACTTGAACGTCAATGCCAACGTACATCGCGGCGTACACTGGCTCTCCCAGCAAGCCACCGACCTGCACGAGGCCGCACGCGAGACGGTAAGGCGATTTATCAACGCCCGTTCCGCAAGCGAGATTGTCTTCACCCGCGGAACGACGGAGAGCCTGAACCTCGTCGCGTCATCATTTGTCGAGGGATGCATGGAGGATGGCGACGAGGTCATCGTCAGCACAATGGAGCACCATTCCAACATCGTGCCTTGGCAACTGCAGCAACGACGCAAGAATATCCGCCTCCGCGTCATCCCCATGACCGACGAGGGGGCGTTGCGGCTGGACGAGTATGAGAAGCTGTTCAGCCGGCGGACGAAACTCGTCAGCGTCACCCACGTCAGCAATGTCCTGGGCACAATCAATCCCGTCAGGGAAATCATCCGCATTGCCCATAGCCATGGCGTGCCCGTCATGGTCGATGGCGCACAGAGCGTGCCCCACATGAGGGTCGATGTACAGGACTTGGACTGCGAGTTTCTTGCCTTCAGCGGCCACAAGGTCTATGCTCCCACTGGCGTGGGCGTACTCTATGGCAAAGAGGAGTGGCTCGACAGGCTGCCACCCTACCAAGGCGGAGGAGAGATGATTGAGCATGTGAGCTTTGAGCGCACCACCTTTGAGCGGCCACCACTGAAGTTTGAGGCCGGCACTCCCGACTACATCGCCACCCATGGGCTTGCCAAGGCACTCGACTATGTGTCCGCCATCGGTATGGACAACATCCGGTCGTATGAGCAGCAACTCACCAACTATGCACTGGAGCAGCTCCGCGCCATCGACGACATGCACATATACGGCCACGGAAAGGGCGTGGAGTCCGACGCGGTAGTCTCCTTCAACGTGGCAGACATCCACCACGCCGACATCGGAACGCTCCTCGACCAGCTCGGCATAGCCGTCCGCACGGGGCACCATTGCGCCCAGCCGGTCATGGACCGCCTCGGTGTGTTGGGCACCGTGCGCGCATCATTCTCCTTCTACAACACGTTTGAGGAGGTAGATGCCCTTGCTGCAGGGCTGCGCCGAGTCATCAAAATGTTCTGAAAACGGACGAAAAAGGGCAAAAAATGATGGGCTAATTCGCTTTTTTGACCCCAAAATTTTGCGTTACAAGAAAAACTCCGTAACTTTGCAGTCGGTTTTTGTCCTATGGTGTAATGGTAGCACAACAGGTTTTGGTTCTGTTTGTAGTGGTTCGAATCCGCTTAGGACAACGGAAATGTTTTTTATAAGCTACTTTTAAGGGTTTTCATCTTCGGATGAAAGCCCTTTCTCTTTGTCATCTCAACTGAGCATAAGGGGACTCTCCGGGCTCAGTAGATTTTTAGT
>DLLX01000081.1 GCA_002479145.1 Prevotella sp. UBA7551
GCAACCTGCACGAAACAAGCAACAAACTGCGGTGAAATCAAATGGCCTACGTGGGATAAAGCAATTTTTCCGAAAAATGGAACAATGCCAAAAATCATACTGCTTTTCTTTGTGCAACGGAAAAAAAAGTGTAATTTTGAAGCACGGAAAGCACCAGAGCGTGCCGGCCGTAAGCCAGTCGGTCATGTAAAAAGCTGACCAGTACCAAAGAACTAAGCAAAACTATGAGTTATTTAAGATTCGAGAAAGCCCTGATGACCAACCTGCAGGAGTCGTTGACCAGGGAGCTGCTCCGCACGAACCGGTCGGGCGCGTATGCCTGCTCGTCCATAGTGGACTGCAATACCCGCAGGTATCACGGTCTGCTCGTAGTCCCCGTGCCTGGCATGGACGACGATAACCACGTGCTTCTCAGCTCGCTCGACCCCACGGTCATACAGCATGGCGCAGAGTTTCATCTGGGACTGCACAAGTATCAAGGCGGCACCTTCAACCCCAATGGGCACAAATACATTCTCGAGTTCGACTGCGAGAAAGTGCCTACGACCCTTTACCGCGTGGGCGGGGTGCTCCTTCGCAAGGAGGTGGTGTTCCAACACTACGACGACCGCATCTTGATCCGCTATACATTGGTAGATGCCCACTCCGAGACCAAGCTCTGCTTCCGTCCTTTCCTTGCCTTTAGGAGTGTCAAGCAGTTTACCCATGAAAACGCCACGGCAAGCCGCGATTATGACGAAATCAACAACGGCATCAAGACACGGATGTACGATGGCTACCCATTCCTGTATATGCAGTTCTCGAAAAAGCCCCAGTTTGTGTTTGCCCCCGACTGGTACAGAAACCTCGAATACCCCAAGGAGCAGGAGCGTGGCTACGCCTCTAATGAGGACCTTTATGTGCCTGGCTACTTCGAGCTGGGCATCCAGAAGGGGGAGAGCATCGTCTTCGCCGCCTCAACCTCCGAGAGTGACCCCACGACGTTGGCCGGCATTTTCGAGGAAGAGCGCAATAAGCGCATCCCCCGTGACAACTTCGTCCACTGTTTGTTCAATGCCGCCCACCAGTTTCATAACCGTTCCAAGGAGGGCGAGCAATACCTCATCGCCGGTTATCCATGGTTCAAGTGCCGCGCCCGCGACACCTTCATCGCCCTGCCCGGCTTGACACTCTCCTGTGAGGAGCGGCAAAATTTTGAGTTGGTCATGCGTACGGCTGCCAAAGGGCTCCGCGAGCTGATGGAGGGGAAGCCGGCGACGACTGAAATTCGCGAGATGGAGAAGCCCGACGTACCCCTCTGGGCGGTATGGGCCACCCAGCAATATGCCAAGGAGGTGGGTCGCGAGCGCTGTCAGAAGCTCTACGGAGGGTTGATCAGCGACATCGTGCATTACGTCATGGGCAACCACCATCCCAATTTGCGACTCGACGATAACGGATTGCTCTATGCCGACGGGCGCAAAGAGGCCATCACCTGGATGAACTCCACTGCCCACGGGCTGCCTGTCGTGCCCCGTACAGGCTACATCGTGGAGTTTAACGCCCTTTGGTACAATGCCTTGCGCTTCGTTGCCAGCATGAAGCGCGAGTTGGGAGAATCTGATGAGGCTGAAAAGCTGGAGCAGCTGGCGGCGAAATCGAAGGAATCGTTTGTCCAAACGTTCCTCAACGAATATGGGTACCTTTACGATTACGTGGACGGAGCGATGGCCGACTGGAGCGTTCGGCCCAATATGATTTTCGCTGCCGCCTTCGACTACTCTCCGCTTGACGAGCGACAGAAGAAGGGAGTGGTCGATATCTGCACCCGTGAGCTGCTCACCCCCAAGGGACTGCGCACCCTGTCGCCCAAGAGCGGAGGCTACAGTCCGATGTATGTAGGCCCCCAGGCGCAGCGCAACTACGCCTATCATCAGGGCACGGCATGGCCTTGGCTGGCGGGATTCTATATGGAGGCGTGTCTGAAGCTCTACAAGCGGTCGCGCATCAGTTTTGTCGAGCGATTGATGGCGGGCTATGAGGACCAAGTGTTTCAGCACTGTGTGGGTACGCTGCCCGAGCTGTTCGACGGCAATCCACCCTTCAAGGGGAGGGGCGGCATCTCCTTTGCCATGAACGTAGGGGAGCTGTTGCGGGCAAATGAATTACTCGAAAAGTTCAAATACCAAAAATAAGGAGGAACTCAATTTATGAATGTGTTAATGTTTGGATGGGAGTATCCTCCTCATGTGTACGGCGGACTGGCTACAGCCAACTTCGGAATTACTGAGGGCTTGCACGCTCAGGGCGATGTAAACGTCACACTCTGCCTGCCACATCCATTTGGCGACGAAGACCAATCCTACTGTCACATCGTCGCCATGAACCGCGTGCCCGTCGTATGGCGGGATCTCGACTACGGATTTGTGGAGCAAAGGCTGGGCGGGCTCATGACCCCCGACTACTACTTCCGGCTTCGTGAACACATCTATGCCGACTTTGGGAACCTGCATGTCAACGAGCTGGGCGCACTGGACTTTGCGGGAGGCTACCCGACCAACCTGCATGAAGAAATCAACAACTACTCCATCATCGCCGGAGTAGTGGCGAGGACGGAGCAGTTTGACATCATCCACGCCCATGATTGGCTCACTTTTCCTGCCGGCATCCATGCCAAGCAGGTCAGCGGCAAGCCGCTCTGTATCCATGTTCACGCCACCGACTTCGACCGTTCGCGCGGTCACGTCAATCCAACGGTGTACTCCATAGAGAAAGATGGCATGGACAACGCCGACTGCATCATGTGCGTGAGCGAGCTGACACGCCAAACGGTCATACATCAGTACCACCAAGATCCCAAAAAAGTGTTCACCGTGCACAATGCGGTCTATCCGTTGAAACCCGAAGCAGCCGCCCTGCCACGCCCAGACCATAGGAACAAGGAGAAGATTGTGACCTTCCTGGGCCGCATCACGATGCAGAAAGGGCCCGAATACTTTGTCGAGGCGGCCAGTTTGGTGCTTCACCGCACGAGCGACATACGCTTCTGTATGGCGGGGTCGGGCGACATGATGAACCAAATGATTTACCTTGCCGCAGAGAGGGACATCGCAGACCGTTTCCACTTCCCAGGATTCATGCGCGGAATACAGGTCTATGAGTGCCTGAAGGACTCCGATGTCTATGTCATGCCGTCGGTCTCGGAACCCTTTGGCATCTCCCCGCTGGAGGCCATGCAGTGTGGAACGCCCACCATCATATCCAACCAGAGCGGCTGTGCGGAAATCCTGACCAACTGTATCAAGGTCGATTACTGGGACACGCATGCCCTCGCCGATGCCATCTACAGCATCTGCAACAACGAAAGCCTCTTCGACTATCTCTCCAAGGAGGGCAAACGGGAGGTGGACCAGATCACCTGGGAGAAGGTGGGAGCGTGGATTCGCGAGCTCTATCTGCGCACACTCGGATGGAGTCGGCCATGACCCGCACGACGGCGCACTGCTTTTACTCTTTCACCAACAACGCAAAGCCAAACATAACAATAAAGAATCTGTGATGAAAACAATTTGCTTGTATTTTGAGATACACCAGATAGTACACCTCAAGCGCTACCGCTTCTTCGACATCGGGGCCGATCACTACTACTATGACGACTACGAGAATGCGCGAAGCATTGCCGATATCGTGGAGCGCAGCTACATGCCGGCGCTCAATACCATTGGAGAAATGATACGGGAGCACGGCGATTACTTCAAGGTGGCGTTCTCCTTGTCGGGCGTAGGCATCGAGCAGCTGGAGATGTATGCCCAAAAGGTGCTCGACAAGTTGCAGGAGCTTAACCAGACGGGATGCGTGGAGTTTCTTGCCGAGCCTTACTCCCACGGTCTTTCCTCCTTGGTCAACGAAGGAGTGTTCCGCGACGAGGTGAGGCTACAGATGGAGAAGATCAAGGAATACTTCGGTCAGGAGCCGAAGATATTCCGCAACTCGGCCCTCATCTACAATGACGAAATTGGCAATACCGTCGCCGATATGGGCTTCAAGGGACTGCTTACCGAGGGGGCAAAGCACGTTCTGGGATGGAAGAGCCCACACTATCTCTACCATTGCGCGCTCAATCCGAAGTTGAAGCTGTTGCTGAGGGACTACATGCTTTCCGATGACATCGCTTTGAGGTTTAACAACTCCGACTGGGATGAGTACCCACTCTTTGCCGACAACTACATTAAGAAGATTGATCGGTTGCCCGAGGAGGAGCAGCTGGTGAACATCTTCATGAACCTCTCGGCCATCGGCGTCTCTCAACCGCTTTCCAGTGGCATCCTTGAGTTTCTCCGTGCGTTGCCCGAGTGTGCCAAGCAGCGCGGCATCACCTTCTCCACGCCGTCGGAAGTGTGTCTGAAGATGAAGAGTATGGGGCAGCTTGACGTGCCCGACTCGCTGTCGTGGATGGACGAGGAGCGCGATGTGAGCACATGGCTCGGCAATGCGATGCAGCGGGAGGCGTTCAATAAGCTGTATAGTGTGGCGGACCGGGTGCGCATAGCCAACGAACCGTCCATCAACCTCGACTGGATGTACTTGCAAGCGTCCAACAACTTCCGCATGATGTCTACCAAGCCGTCGCACGTCGGGGTGGAAAGGGGCATCTTCTCATCGCCCTTCGACGCCTTCTCCAACTACATGAACATCCTCGGCGACTTCCTAAGCCGCGTCCGTCAGCTGTATCCAGAGAGCATTGAGAACGACGAACTCAACTCGCTCCTCACCACTATCCGCAACCAAAGTGAAGAGATAGAGGTCAAGGACAAGGAGGCTTCGCGGCTTCAGGCGCGTGTGGAGAAGCTCGAAACGGAGAACGCCAAGCTCCATGATAGGCTGGACAGTCTGGAAGAAACGGCCAAAGAGGAGCAGCCGAAGGCCAAGACCGCACCCAAGACTGAGCGTAGCTGTACACGCAATAAGGCGGTTTCAAAGTGAGAACTAAGGAAAGTGAATAAGCCATAGAAGGCAGTGCCCTTTTTGGCAAGATAGATAACATAACTGATAATCAAAGCAAAAGAAGAAAAAAAGAAAAAAGTAACAAATTCCGCCTAACCTATGCCAGACCTTCATAGTGGTAGTATGGCACAGCCTACAAGGTATGGGTGAGGGCACAAATCTTTTTGGTAAATATAGCATTGACTATTATTGTGGTCTTCCAGAAAAAGCGTAGGAAACTTGATTCTGAATAAACAACCACACCAATAATGGTTGGCTTCTCCGTATATGCATAGGTGAGCCTGACGACTGATTCATGAAATGTCAATGTTCATGCCCGATGTGGGCGTGGACATTCTTATAATCAGTCGGGTGGTTCAGATATCCTACGCTTGCCACGGAAGACCGTAAGGGTGGTTCACGCCCCTTTTCGTGTCTGTATGTATAGCCTGATGATAGTTGAATGCGTCATAACAACTATCAGACAATGGCTAACAAGAATTTAAATGCAGCAAAGAAAGCCAAGAAAGATGAATTCTATACCCAGCTCTCGGATATAGAACGCGAGCTTCGCCACTACAGGAAGCACTTCCAAGGCAAAACAGTGCTTTGCAATTGTGATGACCCTTACGAGAGCAATTTCTTCAAATACTTCGCACTTCGCTTCAACCAATTAGGCTTGAAAAAGCTGATATGTACCTGCTATAACGGCTCTCCTATCCAAGGGAATGAGCTTGTAATCAAGTTTGAAGGGTTCGATTCCGAACCTACCAAGGTGGCTTACAAAGTAGAAATCACGGAGGTAAAAGACTTGAATGGAGACGGTGCTGTCGATTTGACCGATGTAAAATATCTCTTGCAAAACGAAAAAAATGTGATGTCAGTATTGCAGACGGGCGACTTCCGCTCAAAGGAATGTATCGAACTTCTGCAAAAATCAGACATTGTAGTAACCAATCCACCTTTCTCTTTGTTCCGTGAATATGTGGGACAGCTAATGGAATATGGGAAGAAGTTTCTTATTGTAGGGCATCAAAACGCTATCACTTACAAAGAAATTTTCCCTTTGCTAAGAAACAATAAGGTATGGTTGGGGTATGGATTCAAAGGCGCAGCAGCTCATTTCTTCTCCCCTTATGACGACACTGCTACTGCCAGCAGCCATAAAGAAGACATGATACGAGTGTCGGGGGTAAATTGGTTTACCAATTTGGAAATACCCAAACGCAATGAACAGCTTGATTTGGTATGCAAATATACGCCAGAAGATTACCCTTATTATGACAACTACGATGCTGTTAATGTAAAGAAGACACAAGACATACCTTGCGACTTTAACGGAATGATGGGGGTTCCCATTACGTTTTTGAACAAATACAATCCCGAACAGTTTGAAATTATCTGGCAAGCAAGTGGAAACACACGCGCTTCAGCACCGAAAGAGATTCTGAAAAAGTTGGGATATCATCCTCACCAAGAGGACAGGGGAGGGTGCGGAGTTATCAATGGAAAAAGACAATATAGCAGGATTATAATCAAGAATAAACATCCTAAATCACAAACATTATGATGACCATCAAGCAAATAGAAGTGACCGTCGGCGAAATTACCAACGGCTACATCAATAATGACGAAAAAGGCGTGCGGGGATATAATGGACAGTTAGACATTCGTCCTCCTTATCAGCGCGAGTTTATTTACAATGAAAAGGAGCAGCAAGCTGTAATCACTACAGTAATGAATGAGTATCCTCTCAATGTGATGTACTGGGTGAAACGAAGTGATGATGCTCCTTGTCCCTATGAGGTAATGGATGGACAGCAACGCACACTTTCCCTTTGCGAATACGTGGACGGGCAGTTTGCGTATGACTTCAAATACTTTAGCAATTTGACACCCGACATCAAGAAAAAGTTCCTTGACTACAAGCTGATGATATATGTCTGCGAAGGCGATCCATCGGAAAAGCTGGAGTGGTTCAGAACCATCAATATCAAAGGAAAGCCCTTGAATGAGCAGGAAATACGCAATGCCATCTACGCTGGACCGTTTATCAGTGATGCTAAACGCCACTTTTCCAAGAAAAATTGTGGCGCATATCGTTTAGGAAAGGACTTAGTCATCGGCTCACCGGAACGGCAAGATTTGCTTAAACAGGCCTTGGAATGGATGGCAGAGCATGAGAAAAGGGAAGGAAAGATGACCAGTGCCGTTCAGTATATGGCTGTGCATCAGCACGACCCCAATGCAAATAACCTATGGACGTACTACCAGAACGTGCTGAACTGGGCTAAAACGAACTTCGACTTGAAGAAGTTTAAAAAGATTATGAAGGGACTTGACTGGGCCATGCTCTATGAAAAGTATTATGATCAGACGCTCGATATAGAGCAAATGGAGGAGGAAATGTCAGTACTTGTTCGTGATGGTGAAGTGCAGAGGAAACAAGGAATTATCCCTTATGTGCTCACACGCGATGAACATTGTCTCGATTTGCGTGCTTTTCCAGAAGACATCAAGCTGTCGGTATGGGAAAAACAGAGTCACCGATGTGCAATTTGTGGTCGTGAGTTCGATTTCGAGGAATTGGAAGGAGACCATATCACACCATGGCGTGATGGAGGAAGGACGGTAGAAGAAAATTGTCAGATGCTTTGCAGGGAGTGTAACCGAAGAAAGGGGGCACGATAGACTTTGGCGAGCGGGATGGAAAGCAAATGAAAAGGTGAGGCAATGACTTGCCGACTCATCTGAATCGTAATGGGCGGCAGGCCATTTTCCATCATTGTTGGCATTATTATGTCCCGAAAAGCCTACGGGTAGCACTCGATTTTCATCTGAGAGGTAGCCTCTTCGGTTTTATCTCTCCACACTTCTTACGCCGTTGGAGAAGGAGCGTGCGTCCATTCGCTTCTTGCCAGAGAGCTGAACCTCCAGGAGTTCGAGTTGGAAGTCGGTTGCGTTGGCGTAGATATGGCCCTTTTCTATGATGAAAAGGCCTGGCTTATCAGCGGCCTTTCGGGTCGTTGGCGAAGCCTTGTAAATCTTGAGTGTCGTCGCCGGTTTGCCATCGATGGATACGGTTGTCCATGCGCCGGGAATGGGACTGAGCCCTCGGATGAAATCATGGAGTTGCTTTGCAGACTGATTCCAGTTGATTTCGCAGGTATCTTTGAAAATTTTGGGTGCGCCTTTCAGCTTTCCCACGAGCTTAGACTCGTTGACGATATACTCCTGGTCAGTGCTGGGAATGCTGCCGTCATTCTTTAAAATCAGTTCGATGGTCTCACAAGCGGTGTCTGCCCCAAGGTGCATCAAGCCATCGTAGACGTACTCCACGTCGGCATCGGGTGGGATAGGGAACCGGTGCTGCATGATGATGCGCCCCGTATCGACGTGCTTGTCGAGGAAGAACGTCGTTACACCCGTCTCCGTCTCGCCGTTGATGATGGCCCAGTTGATGGGTGCCGCGCCACGATACTGCGGCAATAGGGCTGCATGGACATTGAAAGTGCCGAAGCGTGGCATGTCCCAAACGACTTCGGGGAGAAGGCGGAAAGCCACAACGACTTGCAAGTCGGCCTCCATGGCACGCAGTTGTGCGATGAATGCGGGGTCTTTCATCTTCTCTGGTTGGAGGACGGGGAAGTTATGTTCCTGTGCGTACACCTTTACAGGAGGCGGTTGCAAGCGGTCTTGGTGGCGGCCGACGGGCTTGTCAGGCTGCGTGACGACACCCACGACGCGGTAACCATTCTCCACTAAGGCGCGAAGGGAGGCCACAGCAAAGTCTGGCGTTCCCATGAATACTATCTTCAAATCCTTTTTTTCCATGTCTTTTTACTCCGTTTTTGTTGCGTTCAGTGTGCGGCGTAGTGTGCCGTTTCATCCACAGTAAACCTCACTCTGTGCTGTAATCGCGTATGACCTGCCTGTACATGGTGTACATCCGTGTGCGGGAGATGTAGCCGACCAGATGCCCTTCGGCACTCACCACAGGCAGATAGTCGGCTCCTGTCTTGTCAAATGCCCGCATGACCTGCTCCATAGGCTCAGCGGTGGTAAGCCTTGCGGGAGGCAGGGTCATCAGTTGGCGGACGGTAAAGCGGTGGTACAGCTCTGTCCGGAAAATCACGTTGCGTATCTTCGTTAAGTCTATCTCGCCCAGCAGGTTGTCGTTGTCATCGGTCACGGGAAGGTAGTTGTGGCGGTTTCCACTGATGGCGAGCACCAGTTTTCCCATTTCCATGTCGGGACGCACGGACGTATAGTCGCGCTCAATGATACTGTCCATGCTCATCAAGGTCAATACCGAGTGGTCCGTATGGTGTGTAAGCAGCTTCCCCTCACGAGCAAGACGGAGCGCATAGATGCTGTGACTCACAAAGATGGAGATGGTGAGGTAAGCGCTTACCGCTACTACAATCAGCGGGATGAATAGGCTGTAGCCTCCCGTCAGCTCCGCAATGAGAAAGATTCCCGTCAATGGGGCATGCATAACCGCTGCCATCACACCCGCCATGCCATAGAGTGTGAAATTCTTCTCGGGCACATAGTTGCCGATCTGGTACATGTTCCACACACGGGCGAAGAGAAATCCAAAGGAGCCTCCAATGAAAAGCGAGGGGGCAAAAGTACCTCCGCAGCCGCCTGCCCCGTTGGTTGCGCTGGTGGCAAAGACCTTTGTAATCACCACCAAAGCGACGTAGAGCACGAGATAGCTGCCCTTCTCTGCAAAGAGAGACTCTTGCATGACGGTGTACCAATCAGATTCTGTTTTGCCTTCTATGAAGACAGCCAAAGTGTCATAGCCCTCACCGTAGAGGGAGGGAAACAGAAAAATGAGGGTACTCAGCGTGAGACCGCCGATAAGGAGTTTGAGATAAGGCCACTTGGACAGTCGTGCATACCCGTCTTCGCACCACGACATGGTGCGGATAAAGTAGATAGAAACGAGTCCGCAGCCCACACCGAGAAGGAGAATGGCGGGCAGTCGGTCGAGCAGGAAGATGCTGTCGGTGTGGAAATTGAACATGGAGGATTCCCCTGTGAAGAGATAGGAGAAGCAGGTTGCTGTGACCGAGGAGATGAGAATGGGCAGGAGCGATGCCATGGTCAGGTCAACCATCAGTATCTCAATGGTGAACACCAGGCCCGCTATAGGTGCCTTGAAGATGGCAGCTACGGCAGCTGACGCGCCACATCCGACGAGCAGCATGAGCCGTTTGCGCTCCAAATGGAAGAGTTGTCCGAGGTTGGACCCAATGGCCGAGCCGGTCAAGACAATCGGCGCCTCCGCTCCCACCGACCCACCAAAGCCGATGGTGATGGCCGAAGCCACTACCGACGACCATGTATTATGGGGCTTGAGGTGACTTTGCTTCGTGGCAATGGCATAGAGCACGCGTGTAATACCGTGCGAAATGTTGTCTCTCACGACATATTTGATGAAGAGTGAGGTCAGCCATACGCCAATAATAGGGTAGACAAGGTATAGCCAGTTGATGCCCGTGATGCTGAATCCTGAGGTCAACAGCAGTCTGATGTGCTGGATAAGGAAGTGTAATAGCCAAGCAGAGACTGCTGCAAGAAACCCAATGACAAAGGCAAGCAACAGGAGAAACTGTCGGTCGGAGATGTGATTTGCCCGCCACAGGTCTATCCGCCAAGCTATAGACCGGTGGTTTCCGGTCGGGTTTTCCTGCCCGTAAAGGTCGTTCATCGCCACCTTTTAATTCCTAATGATGGTCACTATGCCGTCTTCTGTGAGCTTGATGATGCTCGATGGCTTGTGGGATTTGTGCTCCTGTCGTCTCGACTCGCACACATAATCGACCGCATCAAGTATGGCGGGGTCTATGTCGCGGTAGTTTTGCGCAGCAGGATGTCCGCTGATGTTGGCCGATGTGCTCACGATGGCTTTCTGCATGCGGTAGCAAAGTTCGTGGGAGAAAGGCTCATGGGTGATGCGTATGCCCACAGAACCATCCTCGGAAATCAAGTTTGGGGCGAGGTTGACGGCATGGTCGAGGATCAGTGTCGTCGGTTTGTCGGTCGTAGCGTCAATCAAATCCCACGCCACTGCGGGCACATTGCGCACATAACGTTGCAACCGTGCGTCGCTGTCTACCAAGCAGATGAGGGCCTTGGCATCGTCGCGCTGCTTGATTTGGTAGACCTTTGCCACGGCTTCGGCGTTGGTAGCGTCGCATCCGATGCCCCATATCGTGTCCGTAGGGTAGAGAATCACCCCGCCCTTGCGCATACAGTCCACTGCGTTTTTTATGTCTTCTTCTTGTTTCATCCTTTTTCCTTAAACTATTAATCGCTGTTAGTAGATGCGAATGCGGTCGCCTATTCTCACTTTATAGTCACGAGAGGCCAACTGAGGGTTCATTTTCATCAGACTTTTGAGCTGAATGCCAAATTGCTGGGAAACCTGATAGAAGCTGATGGCATCGGAAATCTGATAGAATGGACGATCCTTGTATCGGTCTTTTGGTGCGCGCTTTTGTTTCTTCGAGAGCCAAACGATTTCTCCAGCGTGCAGTTGGGCCTTCGGGTCTCGCTCGTTGAAATGAGCCAGATGTCTCGCATGAATGTCCATTTCCTTGCCGATGGAAGCGTAGGTGTCACCCTCCCGGGCCACGACATAGAAGTTGTCGTTGAACTTCAGCACCCTGTGCATGTTGATTTTTCCGAGGTCTGGCCTGCCAATGGGACTCGTTTGTGCCGCGGGTAGGCCGCGCTTGTTGGCGTCATGTGCCACGATAGGGCTGGCCTTGTCGTGTTCGTGCAGCTGGTAAGTTTCTATGATGTCGATCAGTCGGTAGGCATATTGGGGGTTGGTGGCGTATCCTGCGCGCTTCAATCCATGCGCCCAACCCTTGTAATCGGTCTTGTCAAGGCTGAACAGACTTTTGTAATGTGCCCGGTTGGCAAGAAACTTACTGTGGTCTTCAAAGCTCTCCAGCGGACTATTGTACACACGGAACAGCTCTCCGCGGCGGTCATCGTCATGCCGCATGGTGCGTCCCGTCCAGCCATGACACTTGATGCCGAAGTGGTTATTGCCCTTTATGGCCAGGTCACTGGTCCCCGCGCCACTCTCCAGCAACCCCTGTGCCAGCGTGATGCTCGCAGGAATGCCGTATTTGTGCATCTCCACAATGGCGATGTCCTTATACTTGTCTATGTAGTTCTGCCACCTTTGATTCCACCTTATTTGTGCCTGGAGGGGCATATAGAATCCTGTCAGCAAGAGAAATGCAATGAGAAAAAACCGTTTCATATAAGCCCGAAAAGTATTTTGCCCGCAAATTTACAAAATTCTTTCTATTCCGAGGCGGTTCGTTCCCGTTTTTTTCGCTACTTTTGCACCCTATGAAGATTCTCCTCGCCATAGGTTCCAACGTGCGACAGACGCAGAACATCGCCGAGGCCAAGCGGAGACTGCGCCGCCTCTTGCCCTCCATTGTCTTCGGACAGGAAGTCTGGACTGATCCGGTAGGTCTCCAATCCGACCGTTTCCTCAACTTGTTGGCCTACGCAGACACCACCTTTTCTCCAGCCGAACTTCAGCAACGACTCAAGCAGATAGAGCGCGAGATGGGCGACAGCCATGAGAATCACCAGGGCGGACGGGTGCTTATTGACATTGACCTTGCCGAATACGATGGACAGACCATCAAAGAGGTGGTGTGGCTCAAACACGTTCAGCCCGCAAAACGGCATAAAACAACGACCTAAAATATGAAAAAAATCCTTTCTTTTTTCCTCTTTCTTCTCTGCTGTCCGGTGACATTCGCTCAACAGTTCGATGAATTTTTCACGGATTCCACGCTCCGAATCGACTATAATTTTGCTGGTGACGCCAACCATCAGTGGATTGCGCTCGACCAACTCAACCGTTCGCCGCGCTGGTATGGCAAGCGTCAGCACCTGGCAGAGCTGCCCGTGGAGGGCAATGGGCAGATTACCGTCCGCTCACACCGCTCGGGCGAGGTGATTTACCGCAACTCTTTCTCCACGCTCTTCCAGGAATGGCTCTCCTATCCCGAGGCCAAGACCACCACGCGGTCGTTTGAAAACGTGTTCCTTGTACCCTTCCCGAAGGACACTATCGACGTGACGGTAGAGCTGCGAAACAACCGTCGTGAGGTCATCACGCAGATGACGCACACCGTTGTGCCCTCCGACATACTCATCCGCCGCATTGGTGAGCGCGACATCACACCCTATTGGACGCTCCAGCAAGCCCGCGACACGTCTCGTTGCATCCATATCGCTTTTCTGGCCGAGGGCTATACGGAGTGCGAAATGCCGGTTTTCGAAGAAGATTGCCGTGTCGCCACCGAGGCGCTTTTTGCCCATGAGCCGTTCAAGTCGATGCGCGACCGTTTCAATATCATTGCCGTGAAGGCCGCTTCCCGTGAGAGTGGCACGTCGGAACCGGGCAAAGGGGTATGGAAGGACACTCCGCTCAGCAGTCATTTCAATACCTTCTACAGCGACCGTTACCTGACCACGCTCCACCTCAAGGCCCTCCACGACTGCTTGGCGGGCACACCCTACGAGCACATCATTGTCCTTGTGAATACCAACAACTACGGTGGTGGCGGCATTCTCAACAGCTATAACCTGGCGATGGCGCATCATCCAGCCTTCAAACCCGTTGTTGTCCACGAATTTGGCCATTCTTTCGCCGGCCTGGCCGACGAGTATGCCTACGAGGCGGAGCAGATACCCATGTATCCCCACGACGTTGAGCCATGGGAACCGAACATTACCACGAAGGTAAACTTCAAGGGAAAGTGGGAGAACCTTATCGGAAAAGTCGACGGAGTGGGCTTCTTCGAGGGCGCGGGCTACTCGCTCAAGGGTGTTTGGCGGGGCTGCAAAGACTGCCGTATGCGCACCAACAGCAACCCGGAGTTCTGCCCTGTGTGCCGTCAGGCATTGACCCGGCTCATCAATTTCTACACTGAATGACCCTGAGGAGACTTCTCCTTATATTATTAGTCATCGTCCACGTGTCGGCTTCCCCACAAAACAAGGAGGCCGACACGGAGGCCTTGGGGCGTGCCTTGGAGTATTTTCAGTCGCAGAAGTACCACGAGGCACTGCTCATCTTCCTGCGTCTCGACCAGACCTACCAGCTCAATGCACGCTATAAGGCCTACATTGGCCTGTGTTGTTATTATGATTGGGAGTACAAGAAGGCTGCCGAATACTTCGATACCTATCTTCCCAAACTCGGAATGCTTTCTCCCGAGGAGCTTTCCGTCTATTACTATGCCGACGGAGAGTGCCATTTTCAGCTCGGTGCGTACCAGAAGGCCATTCCCCTCTACCAGTCTGCCCTTGCCATCTGCCCCGAACGCGACAAGGGTGATAACTGGTTTCGGCTCGGTTTCTGCCATTATTTTCTGCACCAACCCGCCTTGGCACAAGGCTGTCTTTTGGTGGCGGAATACTATTATGCCACATTTCGCAACACCCCCGACCGCCAAGCGCGTCGCCAGCAGATTGCTCACATGGTGAGAGGACTGCGCCCCAAGTTGGTCACTCAACCCACGCCCGAGGCTTTCGCACCTCCTCCCGTCCGTCTTTCCTTGCCTGTTGTGGTGGTGCCGCTTTCCCCATTGCCCACCGATACCATGCGACAAGCCTTCAGTCCCCTTGCTGAAGCGGCTTTCTTTTCACCTCTTTTCCTCCCCCGTATCGTGCATCTTCGCGCCCAATCGGATGACTGCCCGCTGCGATTTGGTCGAAGCAATGGGTTCATAGAGGCATAGCTGGTCAAAGTGAAGAAACAAAATGATGTATTTTTCTTGATGATTATGCCATTATTACACCACAAAGAAGAACGCCGTTTGGCTGCTCACCAATGCACGTTATACTTACAGGAAGCCCCGGAATACTTACTGCTGCAGCCCACCGATGCCAACGACCGCAAGGAGATGGATCTTGAGGTGGGGGCCATCAGACAGGCTACCGACGCCAGATTCCTGCTCGTTGCCATCCATATCGACCGATGGTTCGATGAATTGCCGCCCTGGGAGGCACCGCCAGTCTTTGGAAAACGTCCTTTTGGCAACGGTGCGGCAAGGACATTGGCCGACATTCTTCAACTCATCGCCGAACTAAGGCGGATCGGACTGTTCCCTGCGCAAGGCTGCAAGACGCTTCTCGGGGGCTATTCTCTTGCGGGACTCTTCTCCCTTTGGGCAGGCTATCAGCACCCCTTCGATGGCATTGTGGCGGCTTCGCCCTCCGTTTGGTTTCCCCACTGGGTGGAATACGCTGCTTCCCATGCGCCCGTTTCCGCTGCTTTCTACCTTAGTCTTGGCGACCGCGAGGACCGTTCGCGCACGCCAGTCATGACCACTGTGAGCCAATGCATCCGTCAACAGCACGACTTGCTTTGCCAAAGTGGCAAGCCTTGCACGCTGGAGTGGAATGCAGGCAATCACTTCCAGGACAACGGCTTGCGCACAGCGAAGGGATTTGCGTGGCTTATGAATAGGAAGTAACATGCCCGTCGCTGCCACCTTTCTCATGCTTTCCTTCTCTGATGGAAGTGAGGAGGGCCGTCCGTTGCCCTCTTTCACCAGAAGGAGGCAAGCCGAAGAAACCGCCTTTTAACCCCAGTCGTCATTAGATTTCATCGGAAAGATGGGAAACTTCTCCTGTTTTTTGTTGATTTCGGCCTAATGACCATTTGGGGTTTAGCGCATGCCAACTTGGTCATGTCAAGAAATATGTGTAACTTTGCACACCCTTATAGCAGAAAGAAGAAGACAACTGATTATAAAGTTTCAAGATAAAAATGATAACGCTCAACAACCTTGCCATTCAGTTTGGCAAGCGAGTACTTTACAAAGACGTAAACATTAAGTTCACGCGCGGCAACATCTATGGTGTCATCGGTGCCAACGGCGCAGGAAAATCAACGCTTTTGCGCGCCATCTCTGGCGACCTTGAGCCTAATAAAGGCACTGTGGAGCTGGGACCGGGCGAGCGCCTCTCCGTGTTGGAGCAGGATCACTTTAAGTATGATGCCTACCGGGTGCTCGACACCGTACTTATGGGCCACCAGCCGCTTTGGAAAAACATGAAGGAGCGTGAGGCTCTTTATGCCAAACCCGAGATGACGGAGGAGGACGGCAACCGTGCGGCCGACCTGGAGCTGAAGTTTGCCGAGATGAATGGGTGGGAGGCAGAGAGCGAGGCCGCCCAGTTGCTCCAGCATCTTGGCATTGCCGAGAACCTGCACGAGAAGCTCATGGGTGAGCTTTCCAACAATGAGAAGGTGCGTGTCATGCTTGCCAAAGCCCTCTTCGGCAAGCCCGACAACCTGCTTCTCGATGAGCCGACCAACGACCTTGAC
>DLLX01000035.1:0-3005 GCA_002479145.1 Prevotella sp. UBA7551
ATAAAATGAATACGTCTTCTCAACATAATGGCGCTTTACAACTCATCAAAGCCTATCTGAGCGTGGATGAACCCGATAAAGCTATCAATGTATACGAGAATATTACAAGTGACCACGTCAGCAGGTATGAAATGCAATGGAGTTATAAGTCTCCAGATGATTATGAGCAAAAGGCCTGCAAACTACTGCGGGAATATCTTATTAGCCATGCCGAATATGATAAAGCATGGGATTATTATCCATTGGACTATGACGATGAAAATTATATCGGTAATGCACAATGCCGCTTTGCATGGTTAAGTGATGTTGTGAGTAAAATGCGCAGTGCTGGTAAGCAGGACCAGGCGCGACGGTTTGTGGATGAGAATATCCATTGGTTTGTTATTTATGTTGACGGTTGTACTTCTGATGACGAAGCTAAGACCAAGAGTACATTTGGCAGTACTGTTGTCAGGCAGAAGCTCTATGATCAGATAGACAATGTCATTGCCTATGAAGCAAGCAATGAAGAAAATACGAATGCAGCCACTGATGTAGAAAATGACGTAAACAGTAATCAAAAATAAGCTCATGAAAAGATATGGATTTGTTTTCTTGCTGACACTTCTTGGCACATTGCAAATTTTAAGTGGATGTGGGAAGAATAGGGGTAACTCCATGTCTGAGTTCGAGCAGCTAAAGTACGAGAAAACTTTAAAGAAGCTCAAAATGCTCTATGCTGAAGCTGAGTACGTTGCATCTTCCGGCTCTCCCGACCAGCGTTACCATTTGGAGGAAGAAATCAATGATTTGGACTATTCTTTCAATGGTGATAATATGAATGATGAGGACCGACAGAAATGCCAAGCTCTGGCAGAACGCATTAAAGATTTGAAAGCTAATCCTGATGACATTTTCAAAGGAAGAAACGTACAGCCGTCGGGATTGAAAGGTGTTGTCTTTTCTCGTGCTAATACTTCTATCAATGGCCTGTTACGCCTGCCTTGCAGTTTCAATGCCGGCGATGTCGCTACATTGCATGTGGACTGTTCCGCCCCTTCGACTATTTCTTTCTATGATGTGTCGCATCAGCAGCTGCTACAATCGTGGAAGACAAACGCTGAAGGACAACTCACCATTACCTCGCGCGGAATTTATCTGATAGAGATCTCCTCTAAGTATAATGGTGCGAAGGCAAATGTGAAGTTATCATATCAGGGAAAGGACGGCACACCGCGGCCATACGTCGGCGTAAGGTTCGTGGACTGTAAGGTAGGAGAGTTTCTTGCTTCGCCTACAGATGTGATTATCGCGAAAAAAGTCTTTGACCAACCTAAGAAAATCGGGCTTCGTGGACAGTTGAAAGTGCTTTTCTCTGGGAAAGGACGTGCATTGGTGCCTATACGCGTTCCTAAACATTGCGATGCTTTACTCTATTCGCTTCGTATTTCCACCAATGAGAACACGGTATCCTCGGATGGAAAGTTCGCAGATAATCTGTCAGCCTACAGCAAGTCTATTCGCATCTTCGGCATGAACGTCTATGAAAAGCGTATAAGTAGTGGAATCATTGAACGCCTTTTGTGCAATACGCGTCCGCCTCGTGAAGATGATGCATTCTGCAACATGTATGTATTTACGAATCGCGCACAGGCGAAGAAATTCCAAGATGGTACAGCTTCTTCCGGATCATACAAATATGATGTAGACCAGAGCCAGATGGGAACGCAGTCTTGCAATGGACGACTTGATTTCAAAGGCAACAGTGTCATCTATATGGGATTTGAAAACGAGCGGATGAGATACGAGAATTATATTTGGTTAGAGGTTGTGGCGCTCAAACATTCCTTGAAGTATCAGAGGCCAATCTATTACACAAGATAATTATTAACAACTATGGGATTGTTCGATATAGACTTTCATAAACTGAAGAAGGATATCGGTTCTAAAGCCGAAGAACTGGCAAAGACCGCTCAGAAGAAGGTGAATGGAGTTTCAAACAATGTAGCACCGACGCTTAATCAGGCAGCCAAGACAGCGAAGAGGACTGTAAGCAATGTCTCTAAGTCGGTTGGTGAAACAGTAGTCTCAGTTGGAAAGACGTTGCAACAGAGTGAAATTGTCCAAAACGCCAAGAAAACTGTCGGGGGCGCCGCTGATGCTGTGGGCACAAGGGTATCCGATGCAGCCAGTAAAGTTGCCACAAAAGCCTCTCAATGGCGTGATGACTTCTGCGACATGTTAGTGCAAAAAATCAAAGATATGATTGCAGGCATTGACATACAATCTATGATAGGCAACATTCAGCAAGTTGGGAAGGAAAAGAATATAGATGTTTCTTCTCTTGTCAATTTCTTACCCTGGACTTCAAAATTTCACTACAGATGGGAAACGCTAAATCATCCATTCAGCCATTGGCCGACTTCGTCGATAATATCGATTTCGATTCGGTATTGAGTACAGCGGAACTCGTAGCAAGTTTTGCACCTATTCCATATCTGCCGAAAATCATTTCCTTACTAAGATTCTTCGTTAAACATAAGCAGCATATCACTATTGCTACGACACTTACTCGTAAGGCTTCAAACGCATTTGACGATTCGAATAATTTCTCACCTTTATCACTGATTTCTAAAGGTAAAAAGTCGAACAATAAGCATGACATGTCTATCCCTACGAACGAGAAGGTGCAATTTCAGCAGCTCCTTGAAGTAGCGAAGATGGATGGCCTCATCTCTCCTGAAGAGCGTGAGTTTCTCATTCCACGTGGGTTGAGTGCCGGATATTCCAGAACCGAGATAGAAACATTGCTCAAAATATAATTAATAATTATTAGACCAGGTCTATGTTAAATTAATAAACCAAAACAATGAAAATTAAAAGATTGATTTAGCAGATTTAGATTGTAGACTTACTCTCATCATTGTTGCGAACCGACAAGATTGGTGAAAAAGAGCATAAAAAAAGAGACAGCCTCTTACGAGAACTGTCCCCATGAAAGGAGGAGTGGTACCTCTTGGAGTTGA
>DLLX01000035.1:3064-3195 GCA_002479145.1 Prevotella sp. UBA7551
CCACCTGAGCTAAGGTACCTTCGAGCTAACCAATTGTTTTTCGATTGCGGGTGCAAAGTTAGCTGTTTATTTTCATCCCACCAAACTTTTTCGCCAGATACTTCACACTATTAATATCCGTTAACAATCAA
>DLLX01000035.1:3210-3565 GCA_002479145.1 Prevotella sp. UBA7551
CTACACGTCTCTCTCTTCATCATTCCCACTTGCCATCCACATCAACAGTTCAGGCCAGCCTCATCCAGACACAGCCCACACGCCATGAGATTATTGACCTGCATAATTTTACAATAGACTGGTTATCAGCACCTTACAAAATCTCCAAAACCGCTTTGCAATATAGCCCCTATTAGGTCGTAAAAGGGGCTGAATCACGTTGCAAAAGAGGCTGAATCAGGACACAATTCAGCCCCTATTGCCACGCCTTTCAGCCCCTTTTGTGCGATGGGGTGGAACCCCCAGCCCGACCATCCTGAATCAGTCGTTAGACCGAATCGGCAAATCGAACGAAAAATTTTCCATCTTTCCGTCC
>DLLX01000035.1:3639-18508 GCA_002479145.1 Prevotella sp. UBA7551
CCGCTATGCCTTCAACATTTAGGTTGCAATCTGCACGAAACAAACAACAACGTGGGAAGGAATCTAATGACCGATTGTGGATAAAGCCTGAAAAAGGCGGAATGGATTGGGCCGAACAGGGCGAAAAGTGGGATGGAGAACGGCTTCCGAGTGGGTCAGAAGCGACTGTAGATGAATGGCTGTACCGATGCGCCGCTGAGGTTGACGGCTGCCTGAACGATGATGACGGCCAGGAGAAGTTTCAGCAACCAGGGCATGGTCACAAAGCGGTCGCGCAGCCAGAGGTAGTCGCACTCGCGGATGGAGTGCAGCTCCAAGGCCACCAGCGTGAACGCAGTCCACAGCGGACGGGCTGCGAAGAAAGCCGGAAGGTCGGCCAATGAGCAGTCTGAGGCGATGCGCTGGATGATTTGCAGGGCAGTGGAGGGAGTAGCGGCGCGGAAGAATATCCATGCGAAAGCAACGAAACTGAACGTCGTCAGCCAGGCCAGCGGCTTCGAAAAAGGCGAAGGGGGCACCTGATTGAACACATGACGGTGGAAGAACTTGTTGACTACCAGCCCCAGTCCATGAAGAAGCCCCCAGCAGACAAACATTCCCGTAGCCCCATGCCACAGTCCTGCGACGAGCATTGTGGCGAGATTGTTGAGGTAGGTGCGTACTTCTCCCTTACGATTGCCGCCCATGGGGATGTACACATAGTCGCGAAACCAGGTGGAGAGGGAGATATGCCACCGGTGCCAGAACTCGGTGAGGCTCGTGGCCTGGTAAGGAAAGCGGAAGTTGTCGTGCAGTTGGAAGCCCATGAGGGCAGCCAAACCGATGGCCATGTCGCTGTATCCAGAGAAGTCGCAGAAGATTTGTACCGTGAATCCGATGACTCCCATGAGGCACTCGAAGCCGGAATAGTCAGCGGGAGAGTCGAAAATCCAGTTGTTGTACTGCGCAATGTAGTCGGCTACAATCACCTTTTTGACGATACCTAACAGGATAAGCCACAGCCCTTGGTAGGCCAACGAGCCGCTGGGAGGCAGCTTGGCGGCGTGCTCCTGCGGTATGAGCACGCTGGCGCGGGTGATGGGACCTGCCATGAGCAGCGGAAAGAAGGTGAGGTAGAAGGCGTATTCGAGCAGCGGCGTGGTGGCAGGAAACCGCTTCCGGTAAACATCGACGGTGTAGCTGATGGCCTGAAAGGTGTAGAACGAGATGCCCAGTGGCATGAACAGCTTGCCCAAGGGCAGATTGTCGCCCATCATTGCGCTGACGGAGCTGATGAATAATCCCGAATATTTGAAGTAGAGGAGTGGCAACAGGGCCAACAGGATATTGGTGGTGAGCAGGAAGCGGCGGCGCACCCGACGGTCTTGAGCGTCCATGCGGCGTGTCAGCCACCACGACAGCAGAGTGGTCGTGGGGAGAAGGAGCATCATCAGACCGTTGGCCTTGAAGGCAAAGAAGAGACTGAAGGCTGTGGTGTAGGCCAGTAAGCGGCGGCGGTGCCGGCTCGGTTCGAGGAGCAGGTAGCCGATGAAGAAGACAATGAAAGTCGCCAAGAACGGCAACGACGCAAACGACCAACCCGCATCGGAAGATGTGAGGTGGTGAAGGAGCGTCTGCGAGATGGTTGATGGTGACATTTGAGGGGGATATTGTCTTGAGTGAGGGCGTGTATGACAATGGGATGAGGCTGTGGCGGGTGGCTTTGGCGATGTGCTTGCTCTCGCCTTTTTGCCTTCTTCTTCAGCCTTTACTGATAACCCTCGAAGGAAGGCTGGAGCAACCGCATCGGGCATCGGGCGGATTTGCTTGGCCTGCGCATGATGAGCGGCTGCTCATTGTGCTCGCTTTGCATCCACGCAGCCACCATGTCCGCCCATTCGGCTGCCGCGTCGTGGGTGGGATGCCGTCCGTCCTTCTTGCGCTTCAGGTGCAACCGGCTGCTGTCGAAGAAGTGGTCGTCGCCCACATTGCGGCGTATGAGGTCGTTGATGCCCGTGTCCTTTTTCCAGTTGGGAGGCCCTATCCACACAAAAGGCAGGCCGCCCGTCTGTGCCAAAAGCAGCTTGATGTAGGCGTCGCGCTCCTGAAGGTCGCGCACAAACAGCTCATTGCCGCCAAGACAGAGCCACAGGTAGTTGGGCTTATACTCCTTGATGAGGTGGCGGAGGGTTTGGGTGGTCCCCCATTTCTCCGTCGTGGAGCCATACCAGATGACGGTTTGCAAGGTATATCCGTTGGCTACGGCATAATCGTCCAGGCGGCGTGACAACTCCTCGAGCATCGAGTCGCCGAAGAAAAGGATGCGCACCTTGCCGCTGATGGGCTTCTTCTTTGCTGCCTGTGCGGTTTCCCTATTGCCACCAACGGCTGCGTCAGACTGTTTGGACGGGCTGGCGGCATTGGTGAAAGCATCGTTGCCGGACAGTGAAATCTTGCGCAAGACGATGCCCGCATAGGTAAGCCGTAGTGGCACTACGGCATAGATGCCGAGTGCCACCAGCAGGATGAGGAATATAAAGAGTGTCTTTGTCTGCTCCCTCATAGGTTGATGTCCAGCTCTACGGGGCAGTGGTCGGAGCCGAAGATGTCGGTATGGATTTTTGCGTCGGCTACCTTGTCAGCCAATCGGTCTGAGACGAGAAAGTAGTCGATGCGCCATCCCGCATTCTTCTCGCGCGCATGAAAGCGGTATGACCACCACGAGTAGGTCACTTGCGTGGGATAAAGGCTTCGGAACGTGTCGGTGAAGCCGCTGTGGAGCAGCGTCGTCATCTGCCCGCGTTCCTCGTCTGTGAAGCCCGCATTGCGCCGGTTGGTCTTCGGGTTCTTGATATCAATCTCCTCATGTGCCACATTCATGTCGCCGCAAACGATGACCGGCTTCTCCGCATCGAGCTGGTGCAGGTAGGCTTGGAAGTCCTTTTCCCACTCCATGCGGTAGGGCAGTCGTCGCAGTTCGTTCTGCGAGTTGGGCGTATAGACGCAGACGAGGAAGAAATTGTCCATCTCCAGCGTGAGCACACGGCCCTCATGGTCGTGTGCTTCGATGCCAATGCCCTTGCTGACGCGCAGCGGTTGATGGCGCGTGAAGATGGCCGTGCCGCTGTAACCCTTCTTTTCCGCGGAGTTCCAGTAGGACGCATAGCCGGGAAACTCGATGTCGAGCTGGCCCTCCTGCATCTTCGTTTCCTGAAGACAGAAGAAGTCAGCATCGAGATGAGCAAACGTTTCCTTGAACCCTTTGCCCACACAGGCACGCAGTCCGTTGACGTTCCAGGAAATCAGTTTCATGGGTTCTACTGCTTGATGAGTTGCGGTTGCAGTATCTCGTCGATGGTCTGGTTGCTAAAGACACCCTCGAGAGATACCGAATGGATAATCGCATTGAAGAGCATCCGGCGGACGAGGAACGCGCCATTGCTGGAGAACGTGCTGTAATTGGCACCGAAGGTGATGGTCATGTCGCGCTGCTGGCCGTCGTAGTCCACGGGGAAGGTCACCTGATAGTTCTTGCCCCGAGGGAGGAACCAGAACCAGTGCTCAAACGTGTTGGCCTGGAAGGCCGTCTTTCCTGCGGGGAGATAGATCTGTACGGTGGCCTCTACGGGCGGGATGATGGCCGTGCTGTCGAGGTGGGCGGCGTACTTTTTGTCAATCCGGTTGGTGATGATGCGCAGCGGCATGTCCCTCAACACCATGAGAGAGTCGTTGGCTGTGATGGTGGCTCCGACCTTTGCGGAGTCCTTGTACTCCCTCTCGTAGTCGTTGTAGCGGAAGTACATCCATCCCGAGTAGACTCCCTGCATTTCCCGAAGCTGTGTGGCGCGTTCCTCGGGAGTGAGGTATGTCCTTGTGCTGTCGTTCGTATTGCCAGGGTCGTTGGGGTCTACACGGATGATATCGTCGTCATCGCCACAGGAAGTGAAGCCCACAAAGAGCAGGCTGAGGGCCAAGAGGCTTAAAATTTTCTTCATATTGCTTGTTCTTATTTTTGTTGTTTATACTTTCGTTATTTCTTCTTTATGTATGGGATGGGGCGTCTTCTGCTCCTAATTAGGAGACTTTCGGGTGACTTTTGCGCCGTTCCTTCTGCCCCGTCATGGCCGTTTCAGACGGTGCGGGCATCTTGTTTCTGCGACGTTATGCGCCTTTTGGTCAGATGCGCTTGGTCTCGCTGCGGAGCAGATTCATAAATTCCTCACGCGTTTTGGCCTGGTTGAACGCCCCGCTGAAGGACGATGTGGTGGTGATGGAGTTTTGCTTCTCCACTCCTCGCATCATCATGCACATGTGTCTGGCCTCGCATACGACCATAGTTCCGAGGGGCTTGAGGGTCTCCTGGATGCACTCCTGCACCTGAAGGGTAAGTCTCTCCTGCACTTGGAGCCGGTGACTGAAGATATCTACGACGCGCGCGATTTTGCTCAGGCCGGTAATGTGGCCGTTGGGGATGTAGGCGACGTGCATCTTCCCATAGAAAGGCAGCATGTGATGTTCGCACAAGGAGAAGAAATCGATGTCCCTGACGATGACCATCTGGTTGTATTTCTCCTCAAAGAGGGCTTCAGTGAGCGTCTTGTGTGGGTCTTGCGTGTAGCCTCGGGTGAGGATTTGCATGGCTTTCGCAACGCGGAGGGGTGTCTTCTGCAGTCCTTCGCGCTCGGCATCCTCTCCCAGCAGGGTGAGAATGCTCTTGTAATGTGCTGCGAGTTCATCGAGTCCTTCGCGAAATTGTGTCTCTGGATTCATGTGATAGATGTATTATTCGGCTGTATCGTCGGGGAAAATGTCCCCCGACCTTGTCATTTTCGGATGATGCAGGCGCTTTTGTAGCCGGCCTTTCTTACTTTCGGCAACGCCTTTTGTGCCTCCTTATAAGTTTCAAAGTTGCCCACAAGACACATCCATCTGGGTGAGTAGAAGTGGACATAAATGGGCTGTTCGGGCAGCGCGGACTTCACTTTCTGCCCTGCTTGCTCTGCATTGTTGCGGTCTTCCCGCGTGTTGCCGCCAGAGAAGACGACGATGCGGAATCCCTTTCCCGTCCTTGGCTTCTTGCGGCGGAGCACAAGCCGGGTCTCCGTACCCACTTGCCGGCGTATCGGACGACGCACCAGCACGGTCTGTTGGTTGTCGCGTGAGCTGCTCGGTGTAGATTCCTTGACCGTGACTCTCGGCACGGAGGTGGAGGGAGAGCGGCTGATAGGCACCTGGACTTTGGGCGAGCTGCTGTGCTGTGAGGCGCTTTTGGGTTGCGACGGCACCGTAAGTTTCTGGTTCTTTTGCCTTATTTTCTCCTGCCTCTTCCGTTCCTTCTCGGCTTTCTTGGCCGCACGGCGCTCCTTGCGGCTCATGTTCTTGTCGCTTTGGGGGCTTTTTTTGCCGTTGACCACAGCGTCGATGGCTGCGCTTTGAGTCACAGTGACCTTGCTCTGTGTGTGGGCTTCCATGGCGGGAAGCAGTAGGACGAAGAGTGTCAGGACGAATTTTATCATGTCGGTTGGCGTTGGTTGTCGTCGCTTGGTGAAATTATGGGCTGGAGAAACGGACAACTTCTCCAGCCCATATCGTGCCGTCTGCTGGCGGCTTGGCTATGGATTAGTCCTTCCAGGCATCTATGATGGCCTTGAAGTCGGCTGCCTTCAGCGAGGCGCCACCGATGAGTCCACCGTCGATGTCGGGCTTGGCGAAGAGCTCTTTGGCATTGCTTGGCTTGCAGCTTCCGCCATAAAGGATGGTCGTATCGTCGGCAGCGGCTTGTCCATACTTCTCTGCGACGATGGAACGGATGTAGGCGAGCATCTCTTCGGCCTCGTCAGACGTGGCGGTCTTGCCGGTACCGATGGCCCAGATAGGCTCGTAGGCAATCACGATGCGCTTCCACTCCTCTGCGGTGAGGTTGAATACGCTCTGCTCCAACTCTGCCTTGACGACTTCGTTCTGCTTGTTCTGCTCGCGCTCTTCCAGTGTCTCACCGCAGCAGAAGATGACCTTGAGGCCGTTCTTCAGTGCGAGAAGCACCTTCTCTTTCAGTATCTCGGCTGTCTCATGATAGTATTGACGACGCTCGGAGTGGCCCAAGATGACGTATTCTGCGCCCGTGCTCTTCACCATGGCAGCTGACACCTCACCCGTGTAGGCACCTTTCTCCTTGTCGGCACAGTTCTCTGCGCCCAGCTCGACGACGGTTCCGTTGAGCACTGGGGCTACGCTGGCCAAGTGAATGAACGGTGTGCAAACGACCACACCGCAATTTGGCTTGTCTGCTTTCAGCAGTTCAGTGATGTCTTTAGCCAGCTGAACGCCCTCCTGGAGGGTCTCGTTCATTTTCCAGTTACCTGCTACAATTTTCTTTCTCATTTCTTTTTGCGTTTTAAAAAGGTTGAATTCTCTTTATCTTGTGACGGAAAACAGAGTCCGTCCTTGTGCATTCTTGCCTGCGAGTCGGACCTGTTATGGTTGTACTTTCGGCTCAGTCGGCATCGTTTTCTCTTTCTTCTTCCTCCTGATCCATTGGGTCCATTGCCATGTTCGGTCGGCAAAGGTGAGCAGAAGGAGGGGAAGGACAAACCAAAGGAGGAGGAATGTCAAGCGTTTGGTGACGCCGTTTTCTGGCAGTTTCCCCAGCTTGCTCTTCTCCAACGGTGCCGAAAGCTCCTCTTGAGAGGGCAGTCCATTGTGGCTCCACTTGTTGATGATCACACCGTTGTGTATCAGCAGCAGTCCCGGATTGCTCCTTATGACGGTCTCCAGCGTCGTCCCATCTGTGATATAGAACGGATATTCGGCACCCGTGATGTCCCTCCAGTGGGCCACTGCGCTCTCTCCGCTTGCTGTTAAGGCGATGAAGGCGTAGTGATGGTCTTGCGCATACTCGTATATACGGTCTATATCCCCGAAGTTGGTGTCGTCGGCCAGCTCCAGATGGGGGGCTACCAGCACGAAGGTATAGCCTTTCTTGGACAGGATGCGGTCGGTAATGTCGTCGCCGGTGGCCTGGTCGGTGATGGAAAAGTCCTGTATGGGCGGCTCGTAGCCTTTCTCCACCTCCACGGTTTTGCTGTCAATGAATGTCCATGTGGAGTCGGGATAGTTGTCAATCGTGAACTCTTTGCGCACGCCTCCTTTCTCCAGGATGAACGTAGTCTCAAATTTTGGCTGCTTTGCTCCCTTGGGAATCTCCATTCCCTTGCGAATGTCAGCCCCGATATGGAAAGGGCGGAAGTCGAAGAAGGGCAGATACCACAGGCTCAGACCAGCCGAGATGAGAATGAAGAGGGCCGTGTAGTTGATGACAATCCACTGGTTGCTCTTCGAGATAAAGCGTGCCATGCAGCGCGGTTTCCACGCAATGGTGGCCGCCATGGCCAGCAAAGCGATGTTTTTGAGCAGCGTTTGCCCGTTGGTCAGGTGTATAGCGTCGCCGAAACAGCCACAGTCCTTGATAGGATTCCAGCCCCACAGCCAGACCGTGATGATGGTCATGATGGCCATGAAAGCCACGATGATGCGGCTTACCAATCTTCTTCGGATGGCGAATAGCAAGAAAATGCCCAGACAAAACTCCAAGGCGGAGAGCAGAACGCTCGTGGTCAGCGTGGCCCATGAGGGCACATACTGCTCCAGATGGAGGGCTTCGAGGTAATCGTTGATTTTGTATTGTGTGCCCAGAGGGTCGATAGCTTTGACGAATCCCGAGAAGATGAGCGCAAGCGCAAGCGGAATCCGGCACACATTGACGGCTATTCGCCATCCGAGACCCGCCTTCACGGCCTTCACGGTGGTTTCGTCCCGTGTCGTCTTCTTTGTGCCTTTGTCGTGTATCTTCTCTTCCATCCTTTCTGCATTGTGGGCTTCCACCGCCATTTTCTCCTTATTTATAAAAGATGCCGGCAGCCGCCCCGTCACTCCTCAGCTTTTCCTTTGCCCATCCGTTCGTCGATGCGGATGATGCCAAAGAGGGCGTAGTTGATAATGTCCATATAGTTACTGGCGATGCCTTCGCTCACCATGGTCTTTCCACAGTGGTCCTCTATCTCCTTGATGCGCTCTATTTTGGTGAGGATCAAGTCCGTATAGCTGCTCACCCGCATCTCTCTCCACGCCTCTCCGTAGTCATGATTCTTGCGTTTCATCAGCTCAAAGGCTGCTTTGGCGTGGGTGTCGTAGAGCGAAAGTGCCTCGTCGGGCGTGGTATCGATGCGGTCTGCGCAGGGGAGGGAAAGCTGAATGATGCCCACGAGGCCGTAATTGACCAGTGCGATGAACTCACCGCGCACGCCTTCGCCCACATGATTCTCGCCCGTGGTCTCGATAGTGCGTATGCGCTTGGCCTTGATGAACAGCTGATCGGTGACGGTCTGTGGCCGCATGATGCGCCATGACGCACCATAGTCGTGCAGCTTGTCCGCAAAAACCTTGCGACAAGCGGCCAATGCTTGCTCAAACTGGTGGTCTGTCATTGACGGATTATCGTTGCATTCTGCTTGCATAGCATCCTATATTTTGCGGCAAAATTACGCATTTTCTTTGAATTAGCAAAATGCGACCTACTAACACTTTGTAAAATCTGGCCTTATATCTTAAATGAACAAGACCGAAAACTCGCCCTGCCGTGTCTTTTTCACAGCATGAGGGAGTGGGTGCGGCCAGGGATGAGGAAAAGAAACAGGGTGCGTCAAAAGCCGTTCTGACTTCTGGCGCACCCTATGCAGAGACCCAATCCTGCCTGTGCAGGATCGGAATAATTCTTGCTTTAGTCGCAGTTGAGGAGCTTACCGTCGCTTCCGAGCACCTCGGTAATCTTGTGAGCGTACATCTCCGTCATGTACTGACGGGCTACCTTGCCATACTGACGCGGGTCGAAGTACTCCGGATGCTTGGCCAACGTCTCACGCACACCGGCGGTATAGGCCAACCGGGAGTCGGAGTCGATGTTGATTTTGCACACTGCGCTCTTGGCTGCCTCGCGGAGTTGCTCCTCGGGAATGCCCACGGCGTTGGGCAGATGACCACCATAGCGGTTGATGATGTCGACATATTCCTGGGGAACGGAGGAAGAACCGTGGAGCACAATGGGGAATCCGGGGAGCTTCTTCTCAACCTCGTGCAGGATGTCGAAGGCCAATGGAGGAGGCACAAGGCGACCTGTCTTCGGGTCACGGGTGCACTGCTCGGGCTTAAACTTGTAGGCTCCGTGGCTCGTACCGATGGAGATGGCGAGTGAGTCGCAGCCTGAACGGGTGGAGAAGTCGATGACTTCCTCTGGGCGGGTATAGTGACTCACCTCAGACTTGACGTGCTCTTCCACACCGGCGAGCACACCCAGCTCTGCCTCTACGGTGACATCGAACTGGTGGGCGTACTCCACACACTTCTTGGTCAGCTCGATGTTCTCCTCGTAGGGGAGCGATGAGCCGTCGATCATCACTGAAGAGAAGCCCAAATCGACGCATCCCTTCACCAGCTCGAACGAATCGCCGTGGTCAAGGTGCAGGGCAATCTCGGGATGATGGCATCCCAGTGACTTGGCATACTCCACTGCGCCCTCTGCCATGTAGCGGAGGAGAATAGGATTGGCGTATGCGCGTGCGCCTTTTGACACCTGAAGAATGACGGGTGACTTCGTTTGGGCTACTGCAGTGATGATGGCTTGGAGCTGCTCAAGGTTGTTGAAGTTGAACGCGGGGATTGCATAGCCGCCGTTGACGGCTCTTTTGAACATCTCGCGCGTATTGACGAGTCCAAGATCTTTGTAATTTACTGCCATGAGATTATGCTATTAGTTATAACACATTAATTGATTATCGCACCGCAAAAGTACAATTTTATTTCATTTCAGCCAAGTGCGTGCATGCTAAATGTTGCCCTTAAAGCGTTAAAATAGCTGATTGCTTAATCTGTGTCAATTCTTCAGGCAATAACATCGGCTGCCACTTCTATGGCTGGAAAGCTGAAAACTGCCCGTGCGCCCACATTGTTTGCTGCGAAAATCGTATCTTTGCAGAAGATAAGCTGCACTCGGCAATCTGAGAGCCAGCTCTCATTGTGCTCGTTTGCATTATCTTTGCCACCGATATGCGATTATAAAGACATAGCAACATGAACATTGACAAAAAAGCGAACCAATCAGAATTTGAGACGTTATTGCGCTCTGTGAAGCGCGAAGGGATGGATTTCGTCCTCGAAGACTTGGAGAAGGACGGGTTCTTCGACGCGCCAGCCTCGGCGGGCCACCACCTCAATGTGCCCGGCGGACTTTGCGAGCACTCGCTCAACGTGTGCCGGGCTGCGCTGAAGGTGTGGGAAGGAATGTGCCAGCTGGACGATAGCCTGGCCAAAGAGGTGAAGAAGGAGAGCGTCATCGTCGCCTCGCTGCTTCATGATGTGTGCAAGACCAATATTTACAAGCCCACCACCAAGCGCAGAAAGAACGCTTTGGGCGTGTGGGAGGACGTTCCGGGCTGGGATGTCGTCTACAATAAGCTGCCGTTGGGGCATGGCGAGAAGTCGGTCATCATGCTTCTGCTCTCCGGCCTCGACCTTACCGATGAGGAGATGATGGCCATCCGTTGGCACATGGGGGCGTTTGGCCTCAATTTCAACTCCTATGAGGACGAGCGGAGCTATGACTCTGCCAAGCTGCTCACCCCGCTGGTGACCATCGTACAGGCTGGCGACAGTCTGGCGGCGGGCATTATGGAACGGACGGAGGAGGACATTGCCCGTCTTGGATAGGCGGTTTGGAAAGGTTTTGGCCTTTCCGAACATCGGTCTTCTCCCTCGATTATCCTACTTCAAAAAGTAAGCGTCACCCCTCGTGCAGCCTGTTGCGCGAGGGGTGACGCTTATATTCTGAGACCGATGAGAAGCAGAACACGATCCCGAAGAAGCCTTTCGCATTTTCGGGGTCGCCCAAAGTCCTGCCTTGTCAATCGCCCAAATTTCGTTATTTCAACTGAGTCGGCTCGCCGATACACCCGTTAGGCATCTGGATGTGGAGCATGGCGCACACAGTAGCGGCAATGTCGGTGACGTGCGTCTCCTGAGTGGTCTCCCCATGGGGCACGTTCCATCCGTAGTAGATGCAGGGAATGTGGGTGTCGTAGGGGAACGGCTGCCCGTGCTGAGTGCCCTTGTAGTTGGGATCGTCCTTTCCACCGAAGTATTGTGGGCGCGTCACGACCGTGATCTGGCCGCTGCGGCCGTGGCAATAGCCGTTGATGAGCCGCTCCTTGATGGGGGCGGGGAGGGTTGCCTCGCTCAAATGCTCGTTGTCCACGACGTAGATGAAGTCCTTCTGGGTACGGAGCCACTTCACGGCCTCCTCCACGGCATCGTCGAGATCCACGTCTGCCTTGACCAATACAGCCTCGTTGAACGTGAACTGATAGTTGTCCTCGGGCAAAACGGGGTCCTCCGTCAGCTTGAATTTACCCTTCAAGTACTCGTTCAGTCCCTTCGTGGTGGCTGAGTAGTCCCATGCGCCGGCAGGATATTTGTGCGACCGGAGCATGTTGTAGTTGTGCGCCGCCCCGTGGTCGGCAGTGAGGAAGAGCAGGTAGTTGCCTTTTCCCACCGTGGCATCGAGCATCTGGAGGAAGGAAGCCAAATCCTTGTCGAGCTGCATGTACACGTCGTGGTTCTCCTTTCCGCGCGTGGAGTAGATATGCCCTATGAGGTCGGTCGACGACACGCTCACCGTGAGCAGGTCGGTGGCGTCGTCTTGTCCGAGCTGCTCGCCCTTGATGGCGGCCTCCGCCATGCGGAACGTCATCGTCACGCCCTCGTTAGAGGCCTTGATGTCATAGCCCGGGGCGGTGTGGTTCTGCTTGTTGAAGTCGACAACCCACTGTGGCAGCGCATTCATATAGTAGGTGCTGGTGATGAAGTGGCCTGCTTCCGTGTCCCACCAGTAGGCGGCATTAGCCGTGTGTCCGGCCGGAAGGATGGCCGCACGGTCCTTGAGTGCCACACCCACCACCTTGGATTGGTAGTCGTTGCTCAACCTCAGCTCGTCACCAATGGTGGAAGTGCGCATGAGGTGTGGGCTGCGTTGTCCGGCCTTTCCGTTGCTTCCCACACCCTTCACAGATCCGTCATAGCAGTTTTCCGTCTCCTTGCTCCCGCCGTCAAGGTAGAAGCTGTTGCCTGCTATGCCGTGTATAGAAGGTACTGAGCCGGTAAAGATGCTCGTATGACCCACAGCCGTTACGGTAGGGGCGTAGTTGATTTGGCAGTTGCCACACGAATAGCCCTCCGAGAGCAGTCGCTTTAGGCCACCCTCGCCATATTCGTTGTAATAATAGTACAGGTAGTCCCAACGCATCTGGTCGACTACAAGCCCCACGACCAGCTTGGGGCGTGCGGTTTGTGCTTGTGCGCACACCGCAATGCAAAGCAGAAAGAAAGTCAATATCTTTTTCATACGGGCAAAATTACGAATTTTCTTTCACACTGTTTTTTGTTTTAAGAAAAATAAAGGGCGTCGCAAGAAAAAATGACAGAGGTCAAGTTACATACTGGTTACATGGCTTCTCTGGTCTTTTTGGTGGCGCATGAATGGTTGTCCATCTCGCTTCAGTCTGCGATTAAAAACTTGTGAAGAGGGGGGAATGGGTTGCTTGGTTATGCCTTGTGTTTTAGCCTACAACATGACACCGGTGAGACGGGTTTGCAATAGGGCCTAAATGACGTGCCCATAAAGCCCCTATTACACGACAAAAGAGCCCCTATTAGAAGATGATAAAGCCCCTATTGCAAGCGCATTCCACTGGAGGGTGGAATGCGCATCGGAAAAATCAAATAACTTACTGATAATTAAATATTTATCGTAACAACAACAGACAACAATCCTTCCGCTGAAAGTGCGGTCCACCTACCTATCTGCGGCGGCATCATGCTGTCTGCACAGCGTAGCTTACGCCTATTGTTGATGCCATGACACGGGTTGCCCGCTCGCCACGGAAGGGCGGCATGGCGCGCTGCGGTCACGCCTTCGGCTCGTCGTCATGCTCCGCAATGCTGGCCCGATCCTTCAGGTAGGGCTTGTCCTTGCCGTTGAAGCTCTTCACCTTCATGCCGAGCTGACCGGGGAGGATGGCGTTGAGGGTGATGCCGACCAGCGCGGCAAGGGCCAGGCCGGAGATGGTCACGGGGCCGATCTGCACGCCGCCGTCGGTGCCATACTGCACGCCAATAGACACCACCAGGATGAGGGCGGCCACAAAGACGTTGCGCGAAGAAGAGAAATCGACCGAGGTTTCTACAAGGTATCTCACTCCCACGGCCGAGATCATGCCGTAGAGAATGAGGCTCACCCCACCGATAGTGGCGGCGGGCATCAGCCCAATGAGGCAGGCAAACTTGGGGCAAAAGCTCAGCAGGATGGCAAAACAGGCTGCCATGCGGATGACCCTGGGGTCGAAGACCTTGGTCAGATTGAGCACGCCGGTGTTCTCGCCGTAGGTGGTGTTGGCGGGGGCGCCGAAGAGCGAGGCCAACAAGGTGGCCAGTCCGTCGCCACATAGCGTGCGGTGGAGGCCGGGATCCTTGAGGAAGTTCTTGCCCACCGTGCTCTGGATGGCGCACATGTCGCCGATGTGCTCCATGATAGTGGCAAAGGCAATGGGGAAAATGGCGATGATGGAGGTGACAGCCAGGTCATAGTCGGGGGCGCTAAAGACCGCCCATACGGTGTGGTCGGCGCGGATGGGCAGCCCCACCCAGGCGGCATCGTGGAGCCGGGAGAAGTCGACCTCGCCCATGGCGGCGGCCAAGACGTAGGACCCGAGCACGCCGAGGAGGATGGGGACAATCTTGACGATGCCCCTGCCCCAGATGGAAGTGCCGATGACGACGACGATGGCGGTGATGGCGAGCAGCCAGTTTTGCTGACAGTTGGCGATGGCCGAGCCGGAGAGGGTCAGGCCGATGGCGATGACCATGGGGCCGGTGACGACGGGCGGGAAGAAGCGCATCACCTTATCGGTGCCGAAGAGCTTGAGGAGCGTAGCCATGACAAAATACATCAGCGAGGCGGCTGCCACGCCCAGACAGGCATAGTTGAGCGCCATCTCGCTGCTTACGCCTTGGGCCATGCCCAGTTGCTTGACCGAGGCGTAGCCGCCAAGGAACGCGAAGCTGGAGCCAAGGAAGGCGGGGACTTTCATCTTCGACACCAAATGGAAGATGAGGGTGCCGATACCGGCAAAGAGCAACGTCGTGCTCACGTCGAGACCCGTGATGAGTGGCACAAGGATGGTGGCGCCAAACATGGCGAACAGGTGCTGGATGCCGAGCACGACAAACTTTGTCCTGCCCAGTTGGCGGGCATCGTAGATGCCCTGATTGTCAATTTTCATTCTATTAAGGTAACAAAAAATTATATTTTTGGGCGGCGGCAACGGGGCGATGGCGAATCACCTACGGCAGCAAGAGGCCGAAAGAGGCAGCGACAAGGGGCGGTCAGAAGAGCAGCAGGGTCACCAACGGTATCGTCACAATGGAGCCGAGGGTGGTGAGGAAGGTCATCTCGGTCATCAGCGAGGGGTTGCGGCCGTACTTCATGCAGAACATCGTGCCAAACGAGGCAACGGGCATCGCCATCACCACGGTGTTGATCTGGTTGATGGTGTCGCTCACCCCACAGACCTTGAAGACGAAGAAGGTCGTCGCCGGCACCACCAACAGGCGCAGGAAGGTGGCGGCATAGACCTTCATGCTGCCCATCATCTCCCGCAGGGGAAGCCGCGCCATGGAGGAGCCGATGACCATCAGCGAGGCGGGCACGGTGATGTTGCCCACCATCGTGACGGGACGGGCCACCACGTCGGGCACATGCACGCCGAGGGCTACCAGCAACGCCGCG
>DLLX01000056.1 GCA_002479145.1 Prevotella sp. UBA7551
CTTGAAGGCATAGCGGTCTATGGCGAAACACTTACGGCAGCAAGATGCCGAAAGAAACAGTGTCAAGTGGCGAAAAGATGGAAAACGTCTCGTTATTTTGTCGATTTCGGTCTAATGACCGATTTGGGTTTATAGTTAGGTAGGGAATGGATGTTGGAAAACCAACAAGGCACTCCCTGGGTGTGAGAGTGCCTTGCTGTATGCTCAGATGGAGCGCAGTTTACTTGAAGACCCTTATCTCCGAGATTACAGGGTAGTTGTAATCGTCGCCATATTCAGTACCGTAGGAGCAGCTGCCCACGCGGAGTTTGGCGTAGCGGCAGGTGATGGGCTGGTAGAAGATGAACGGGCAGGCGGTCTGCTTGGAACCAGGTATCGATGTCAAGTCGGTGAATCCGTCGGTGCGGCTTGTCCACTCCGTGCCGTCAGGGCTGGTGAAAATCTCAACCGATGAGGGGCAGTAGCCCGCTTGGTAACCCCAGTGGAAGGCCAGTGCGGAGAGGGGAAGTTCGGCTCCCAAGTCGACCACGATGTCGTATTGACCTGGTGTCTCATTGACATAGTAGGTTGACTTCTTGCCGTCATTGAGGTCGGCGATGGTGTTTCCGTCAACGGTCACCGTGAATTTGGACTTGTCCACCTCGGTCAGACCCTTGAGGTCGCTGTTAGACTGGCTCTTCACGCAGCTGTTGGTCTGCTTGTAGTTCACTGCGACATAGTAGACATTGTGGTCGCTACCTGCGACGGCTCCGCCCTGAACGGAGGTGATCGCCAATGGTGCGACACCCGATGCGGTCAGCTCATCGACGTCGTTGAGCGCGATGCGGACGGGGTCTGACGATACCATTGCGCCGGCAGGAATGGTCACTGTGGCGTTGATGAGGCCGACAAACTTAGACGGCAGCAGTGTGGTGTCGCCGGAAAAGTCCTTGTTAAGGGAATCGACCTGCGCCAGACTGACCTTGACATCGTTGGCGACGGGCTTGTTGATGTGCACATAGAAGCTTGCCGTGTCGGTTTTTGCCTGTATGCCGTAGGGCGTGCGCAGCACGTTGAATGTGTGTTGGTTGCCCGGCATGGCGACTTCGTTGATATAAACTTTCGCCTCATTGGTCTCGGGTGTGGTGGGATAGAGCGTGTCACCCACTTCCGGCTCGCTTTGGCAGGCGGCCAATGCGAGTGGCAAGGCGAGCAATAAGAAATATTTCGTTTTCATAATCAATGTTCATTTCTCCGTGGCCCGCTTCCTTTTATATAAGGAGAAGCGTAGTGTGGCGCGCCTTAGGCGTTGGTGTCGTGGCGCGTTGGCTGCGGTGAATGTCTTGTTTGTTGGTTAAAATGAAATGGTGCTTTGGCTGAAGCCGTCTCCCTTCCCCCAGTGAAGGAGGAAGGGAAAGGCAGCTTATTTACCGTCAATTCTCACGTCTTGTACCCACTCGGGAACAGCCTGGCCGGTGGTTTCGGCATCATTCCCGTTGCCGGAGGCATCGCGGAAGGAGAAGCCTTTGCCCTCGTCCATCTTATAATAGGTGATGAGGCCCGGCGTTGTGGGGTCGCAGGAATACATATTGTTGGCAATCTCGGCCTGTGTGCGTGCCTTCTGCCAGAAGCGTACCTCGCTGTACATGGCGCTTCCCAGCCAGTAGGTCGATGGACTACAGATGTCTATCTTGCTTACGTTGGTCGTCTTGCCCGGCAAATCCATGGAGTTGTCGAGCTGTCCGTTGACGTACAGGTAGAGCTTCGTGCCGGTGCAGACGAATGCGAGGTGGTACCAGGTGTGCTCGTTGAAGAGCATCTGCGAGTTCATCTGCGTTCCCTGCGTCTTAATCTGTAAGCGGTTGCCCTCGATGGGGGCGTCGCCGAATCGGATATAGATCTCATCGGGCGTGGCACCGAAGATGGCTTGGTTGTTGCCTTGGCCCACTTGGGTGTAGAGCACGTCTTTATTGATGTTCATCTCGACTGTCCACTCCGTCAGGGGGTACGTCTTCACGAGCTCTTTGCTGATGTTGTGCTCACGGTCGAGGACCACGACGGGCTGGATGACGACCTGGTCGAGGATGTAAACAATCTTGCTGCCCGAGGAAAGTACATTGGCATTGCCGCTGGTATTCTCCAAACGGAAGCCGATGGCGTACTTCTTGCCCGATGTTTTCAGCGCCTCGGTGTAGGGAGGCACGGTCAGTGTGATGGGAGATGACACGGATGCGCCGGGCTCGATGGTGGTCTCGTTGGATGAGAGGGTGTAGGCCGACTCTGGCAGGGACTCATAGGGGGTCCCATTGATGCGGTTGTACTCGTTGACAACGGCCGTGTCGTAGACCAGACGGTAGCTGCTCTCGGCGTTGGCCACGTCACTCAGCCGCACATTGACCGTGGTTGAGGCGGTCTCCGCGCCTACCGTGAGCTTCACGGAGGTGTTGGCGTTGGTGTTGGTTTGCAGGATATAGGCCTGATTCGACAGGGTGTCGTACTCGGCATCGTTGCAGCCCGTGAGCAGCAGGGCACCTAAGGCCATTCCTGCGAGTATGGTTTTGCTGTTGATACTCATTGTCTTCATCTTTTAATAAGGATAAAAATGCTACTTGACTGCCGGGTTCATGATTTGGATGGCCTTGCGCAGGGCGGGGTAGGAAGGCTGTTTGCCGGCATTGTACTCATACTCCATGTGGTAGGTACCGACTCCACCCTTAGGTAATAGCAGGCCGTTGATGCTGGGAATCCAGCGCGCCATGCCCTCCAAACTCATCATCTGGTTGCCGTTACGGTCGAGATAGGACACGCCACCGGCTGCGGCATAGTTCTCAAAGTTCTCCGTTACGATGTAGCGTTTGGCCACTTCGAGCGGGGTGAGCACTCCATCGAAGTTGCGGATGGTGCTGTTGAGCCGCGAGTCGAGGTCCGCATCGCCAGAGCAGGAGTAGGCTTGCACGATGAAATAGTTGAAGTAGTCGCCCACTTCGGGGTTGATGCTTTGCGGTTCACCGTCGATGACAAGCATCCTCTGTGTGCCCGACTTCGGTCCGATGCGCTTTCCGAGTTCCTCGATGAACACTTTCTCAGCCTCTGGGCGGCCGGAAATGTTGCCCGGAGAGCCATAATGTGGCTCATAGTCGTAGTCGAAGCCGTCGTAACCATACTTGTCGATGGTGTCGCAGATGGCGTTTGCATAGCGACGGATGGCCTCATCGCCCTTTCCCCAGAACTCATTGGGGTCCTTTCCCTCTGGGGTGAGCTGGTCTCCCACGTTGGCTACGATGAAGCAAAGCAGCGCACGGGTGCCCTTTACCTTCTGAACGTATTCCAAATCGGCCTTACGCTCGGGTGTTAGGTTGCGCCAGTTGCCCCAGATGGAGACGAAATCGACACTGTCGGGAAGCCCGCGCAGTGAGTTTTCAAGCGAGGCTCCCGCGCCTACCCAGTTGCCAAACCATCCGAAGGCTACGGGATGGTCGGTCTGCTTGTACGCCCTCAGCTGCTCGTAGTACTGCTCCGAGCGGTCGGGGTCGGTCAAGTTGGCTGGATCTTTTATCTCTGTATCGGTGTCGCAGGCGCTGGCAAACACCGTGATGCCTACGGCAACCAACAGTATTTTGAACAAATCTTTCATTGTTTATCGTTTTTGTTTTGAAATGATTGATGCTACTTCTGCCACCACATCTTTGTCGCATAGGTGTCCGGACCGCCGAGCAGCTGCACGGCTTTCTGGTAGTTAACACTGTTTTGGACGGGCTCCATGTAGTCGAAAGGAAGACGATTGGGTACTGTGAGGTCGTAGGTCGTCGACTGTGCCGACGGGAAAACCTTGGGATACCCAGTGCGGCGAATCTCGTCCCAGGCCTCCTGTCCGTCGGGGAAGAGGGCGATCCACTTCTGCACGATGAGTCTTTCGAGCTTCTCTTCGGCCGATGCGCTGTCGTCCCACTTGACGGTAATGGTGCTCATCTTGCTGTGATCCTGTCCGTATCCGTTGGCAGCATCCACATAATCGGCTGGAGTTGCGGTGCTGTTGGCGATGTAGTCGGCGGCTCCGCTGGCTCCCCACTGCTCAAAGGAGAGCGTGATGGCCTCGTTGTAGAGCGACTCCACCGTGCCGCCCATGCCACTCCAGCCTGCCAAGGCGCCCTCGGCGCGGCAGAATGTCATCTCGGCGGCGGTCATCCACGTGCCCCTTGAGTCTTGAGAAACTTTGGCAGCAGAGTAGATTGCGTCTGCTACCGACTTGTTACCAATCTTCGCTCCCGCGCGACAACCGATGATAGCGCGGTCGCCCGCCGTTGCAGGTGTGCTGAAATACTGGGTCAATCGCGGGTCGTTGTAGCCCGTCATGTAACTCTCGATGTCCGCGCAGGCACGGGTGTCTCCCCATTCCACGGAGGTCTTATAGAGCCCATTGGGCACATAGTAGATGGAAGCGTTGTCCGCATTGGACGTGATGACGCCGTCTTTCACGGCCTTCTCGCCCACGGTACGGGCGTAATCAGGCTCGACGAAGCGCATACGGATGGCCATGCGGAGCTTGAGGGAGTTGGCATACTTCACCCATTTGGTGAAGTCGCCGTCGTAAACCTTGTCCGAACTGGTGAACTGTGTGAGCGTTCCGCCGCCCGCCTGAATCATCGGAGTGATGATGCCGATGGCCTTGTCGAGGTCATCGACGAGCGTGTGGTAAATCTTCTGCTGCGAAGAGTAGGCGTTGGCATCCTCCTCTGCGCCGATAGGCATCGGGCCATACATGTCCGTCAGGCGGAGGAAAGACTGTGCACGGAGAATCAATGCCCATGCGTAGCTGAGGCTTTCCGTGCCCGTGAGGCGCACGATCTCGTTGAAGGCCGACACCGTCTTGGGCATGCTGTCGGCGAATGGGTAGCGCACCCAGTTCACCGGAGCGTTCATCCGGACGAAGTTGTTGCTCGCAAAACCGTTGTTGGCGTAGGTGAAATAGCGGCCCAGATAGTTGCCAATGAGGTCTTGGTTCATCTGATAGGTGTTCTCCTGCTCGGGGAATGCCTCGTTTTGCATCTGCACAAGGAATGACCCTGTGCTGTAGTTGTCGCGTCCAAGTTCCTCGGAAGAGGCCATGTCTCCAGGGCGATTGGCCTCCTCGAAGCCCGCAGTGCAACCTGTGACGAGCAGGGCTGATGCCGCGAAGAGGGAAATGCCGGAGAGCTTGAATATCTTATTTTTCATTTTTCTTCCTTATTATATAATGTATGATTAGAATTTCAGCTTGATGTTGAAGCCGAGTGAGCGCAGGCTGGGCTGCATGAAGTAGTCGAAGCCCTGATAGAATGTGCCTGTAGAGCCGGTCGTCTCGGGGTCAAATGGTGCCTTGCAGTAGATCAAGAAGAGGTTGTTGGCCGTAACTCCCAAGGTGAGATCCATGCCTCCAAGCCACTTGCGCGGGAAGTTATAGCTGATGTGTGCCTCTTGCAGACGGACGTTGGTGGCGCTGTAGATGTACTCCGACCAGATGGGGTTGTCGCCACCCACCACGCTGTAGTAGCTTTCGGCCGACACCTTTCCTGTGTTGACGGCTACGCCTCCGTTGTCCCTTGCGTCGGCAGTGGCCTTTGAAACGCCGTAGTAGTCGAGCAGGGCTTGGGTCTGACTCAGCACGATACCGCCGAGGCGTGCGGTGATGAGGAAGCCTACGTTGATGCCTTTCCAGGAGAATTCGTTGCTGAATCCGAGGTTACCCTTCGGAAGCACAGACCCGCAATACTTCGGGTTGGAGAGCGTTTGGCGCATCACATTGCCGCTGGCATCGAGCGCGATGTTGCCCTCGTTGTCCCGTGCAAAGTCGGAATAGGAGTAAACGTCGCCCATCGTGCCGCCCTTCTTGAGGATGACATTGACTCCGCTGAGTCCGGCACAGCTGATGACTTCGTTGGGATCATCGAGCAGATCGATGATCTTGTTGCGGTTCATGCTGTAGGTGAAGGAGCTGTTCCAGGTGAAGTCGCCCCATGTCTTGTTGTATCCCAGTGCCAGCTCGATGCCTCGGTTGCGCACGTTACCCGTCTGCACATACTCTTGGCTGTAGCCCTCGCCGACCGTGATGGGGCGGAGGAAGGTCTGCTTGCGGGTGTTGGACTGGTAGAATGTGACGTCAAGCGTGAGGGCATTGTCGAAGAAGCGCGCCGTAAGGCCGGCCTCCCACGAGTTGGTGCGCTCAGGATAGAACGTGTCCGGGAACTTGTAAGTCACGGTGGAGTAGCTCTGTGAGGCTGGGTTGTATTCATAGCGCCACCTTGACGCGATGTTCGGACTGATGGCAGAACCCACCGAAGCCCACGATCCGCGCACTTTCAGGAAGCTGATAAACTCGGGCAAGCGGGCCATCTGGGAGATGATCGCCGACATACCCACCGACGGATAGAAGAACGACTCATGCTTCGTACCGGCAAGAGCGGAGTCCCAATCGTTGCGTCCTGTGAGGGTGAGGAACAGCATGCTCTTCCATCCCAGCTCCGCATTGGCGAAGATGGAGTTGATGTAGTGCTTGTTGAATTCGAAGATGGGTCGGTTGTCGTTGGTAGCTGTCGCATAGTCGATGGCGTTAGGGGTGAAGATATTGGACGGAGCCTTGAGTCCACCCTGGTAGCCATAGTCCTCATACTGTGTGCGTTGGAACGATCCACCGATGTTGGCGCCGATGGAGAAGTTGCCCAGTGTCTTGTTGATATTGGCCATCAAGTCACCGTAGAGTGCCTGGTCGGACACGTTCTCATACTTGTAGAAGCCATAGGGGCTGTGGGCGAAGATGTTGATGGTGGACGCGTAGCGCTGGTCCTCAAACTTCGTGTTGGTGCGGTCGAAGCGCAAACGTCCCGTCACATCGAGCCAAGGCGTGACCTGATACTTCAGGCTGGCGTTGGTCATGTAGCGATGCTTGTGGTTGATGCGGTTCATGCGCTTCGCCACCCAGTAGGGATTCTGCATCTGGAGCGCGTCGCCGAAGTTCCAGTTCTGCACATAGATGCCGCGCGAGGCATCCCATACCTCGAAGGTCCGGATGGCATCGAAGCTCTCGCCACGCGGGAAAAGGTAGAGCGCCACGAGCGGATTGAAGTACTGTCCCTGTGCCATGAGGTTGCGGTCGTTCTGGTTGACGTAGCTGAAGTTGACGTCGAGCGTCAGCTTGTCGTTCAGAAACTTCGTCGTGTTGCGCACCGTGAAGTTGTAGCGGTTGTACTTATTGTCGGGAATGATGCCGCGCGCATTGGTCGTACCCACCGAGAGATAGGTCTGGTTGCGGTCGTTGCCCACGGTGAGGGAGACGTTGTTCTGGATGTTCGTTCCCGTGTTGAAGAAGTCTTCCGGCTCAAACCCGCTGTAGGGCGACCCGCCTTTCTCGCCCCATGAGCGCACTTCGCCCGGCCTGTTGGCATAAGTGTTTTGGAATTCGGGCATCTTGAACGGGCTGAGGAACTGACTGCTGTTGGAAATCGTCACCTGCACGCGTCCTTTGCTTCCCTTCTTGGTGGTGATCATGATGACTCCCTGTGCGGCAGCAGAGCCATAGAGGGCGGCTGCGGCCGGACCGCTGAGCACGCTGATGGACTCGATGTCCTCAGAGTTGATGTCAGCTATGCCCTCACCGCCGGGCTGCACGGAGTACATGCTTCCCGTCTCGCCGTTGTTGCGGTTGTTGATGGGCACGCCGTCCACCACATACAGCGCCTGATTGCTCTGGTTGATCGACTTCGGACCGCGCATCACCACGCGCGTGGCGCCACCCACACCGGCCGATGAGGTGTTGATGTTCACACCTGCCACCTTGCCGGCGAGCGAACTCATGAAGTTGGTGCTCTTGACCGTGGTCAACTCGTCGCTGCTCACCTGCTGTACGTTGTACGACAGGGCCTTCTCTGAGCGGCGGATGCCCAAGGCTGTCACCACAACCTCGCCCAATTGGCGATCGTTGGGCTTCATCGTGATGGTCATGCCCACCCCTGTGGCGGGCACTTCCACTGCGGTATAGCCGAGATAGCTCACGGAGAGCGTGCTCCCGTCGGGCACTTTCAGCTCAAAGCGCCCGTCAATGTCGGTCACGGTGACCAATTTCGTGCCTTTCACCGATACGGTAGCCCCGATGATGGGCTCACCTTTCTCGTCAAGCACCGTTCCGCCGACCGTCTTTCCGTCGTCCTGCGCGGCCGCAGGAGCGGCCTTGTCCGTAGGCGACATGGCCGCGCTGGCGGGCAGCGGCGACAGGCATATCGCCGAGACGATGATGCCTTTCAGCATGTTGGATTGGAATTTGTCCATAGAATCTTATTTTAATTGAATTGTTTCCTTTTTGTCATGCAATCTTAACCATTTCTTAACTCATGTTCAACATGTTTGTAATGGGTGGAATGTTATGACGGCAAAAATAGTAAAATTTCCGCTAACAGCGTGTAATTTTTTAAAAAAACTTCAACATAAGGGCAAAGAAACCCATTTATTGCTTCTTTCTTGTCGCAAGATGGGGGGCAGGACAACCTTTCGCCATAGTCTCCAGTCTTTGGCAGTAGCGGTCTTTGCAGGAGAAAAATCCGATCAGATGCTTGCGGATGTGTGCGGAAAGTCTTATTTTTGCATGCCCTTTAAGCCGCAATGGCGGCGGGGGGGCTGGGTCTGTGCCCTAACCGAGATAATACTTAATGATAAGCCGTTGATGAAGCCTTTCTATACCCATCGTGAGGAAATGTGGAACAGCTGGAGCCATGCCGCGGGCATATTGCTGGGCGTGGTCTTTGGGGTGGTGTTCCTTTACTGGTGCTTCCGTGTCAGGGATGGATGGGCCACGATCGGCGTGTCGCTCTATCTGCTGGGCATGGTGGGCAGCTACGCCGCTTCTACGGCCTACCATGCGCTGCGTCCGGGCAGCCTCTGGAAGGAGCGGTTGCGCAAATGGGACCACGCGGCCATCTATTGGCACATCGCCGGAAGCTATTCGCCCATCACGCTCATCGCCCTTCGCAAGGAGGGACTGTGGGGATGGTTGCTGTTTGCCTTCGTGTGGGCGTGTGCCATCGGCGGCACCATCAGCTCGCTCCGCAAGTTGAAGCCGCACAGCAACTTGGAAACGCTCACCTATGTCGGCATGGGGCTGAGCGTGCTGGTGGCCTTCAAGCCCCTGCTCCAGGCGGTGGAGGTCGCATCGGTGGCCTGGATTATTGCCGAGGGGGTGATGTTTGTCACGGGGGCAGTGTTCTATTCTCTCCGCCGCCGGCGCTATTCCCATACCATTTTCCACTTCTTTGTCCTTGCGGGAAGCCTTTGCCACATCGTCGCCGTATGGGGAATCCTGCGGCAATTTCTTTGACACAAATCGGTAATCAGGCCGAACTCAACAAGAAAAGGAGAAGTATTCCCATCTATTCCGATGAAATGTAATGGCCTATTTGGATTCAATGATCGACCCAGTGTTGTCCGAACTTTTCCGCATCTGCGCTGCTTATCCCTATCTTGACGTGTGTTTTTCTTATGGCAGTGAGATGGATTTGCAAGATGCTGCGTATCAATGTGTTGCGTGTCTTTGTAGTTTATGCTCCGCCATTGGGCTTCTTTCGTCTTGCGATAGCGCCTCTTTCGCCTGGTGATAGGGCCGGTATGGCATCGCAAAACAGCCCCTATCGCAACGCAATAGGGGCTGTATTGGAACGGAATAAAATTGATGTTTGTAAGTCGTTGACGCACAATAGTTTACAAAAATGGCGAAAACCGTTGTGTCATTCTCTTCTCATGACAGGCAAAACTTCCAGCTGTCAAGTTTATTTACCACCAGAGCGGTCATTAGATGGTATCGTAAAGATGCAGCACTTCTCGTTGCCTTGTCGGCTTCTCTCTACTGACCAATTGGGGTTTACTTGTTTGGAAGGGCAGTTGACAGCTCCTCAGCGCGATTATCACCTGCCCTTCATGCGCTGTCTCAGAGCACCTCTCCGAAGAGGGTGGCGGAGGTACTGCCCGTGATGCGCACGCGAAGGGTCTCGCCCATGCGGTGCTGTCCGCGGTCGATGACGACGGCCTTGTTCTGCTCCGTGCGCCCCATGAGCTGGTTGGGGTTGCGCTTGGCGGCGCGTTCCAGCAGGATCTCAAACTCCTTGCCCACGTCCATGCGGTTGCGCTCGGCCGATATTTCCGTCTGAAGGTGTATCAGCTCGTTCAGACGGCGTATCTTTTCCTCCTCCGGCACATTGTCGGGCAGGTGCTTGGCGGCGTAAGTGCCCGGTCGTTCGCTGTACTTAAACATGAAGGCTGAGTCGAACCCCACCTCGCACACGAGCGAGAGCGTCTCCTGAAATTCTTCCTCGCCCTCGTCGTGATAGCCCACAAAGAGGTCGGTGGTCAGTCCGCAGTCGGGGATGATGCGCCGTATGGCCGCCACTTTCTTCAGATATTCCTCGCGGGTGTACTTGCGGTTCATCAGCCGGAGCACTTTGTCGCTGCCGCTTTGCGCCGGGAAGTGGATGTGGCGGCACAGGTTGGGCACCTCGGCGATGGCGTGCAGGATGTCCTCGGTCATGTCCTCGGGGTTGCTGGTGGTGAACCTTACGCGCATGTGGGGCACCGTTTCTGCCACGATGCGGAGCAGTTGGGCGAAGGAAGTGCCGCCCTCGTGCCGCTTGCCGTTGGGGAGCAACCCGTAGGAGTTGACGTTTTGTCCGAGCAGCGTGACCTCCTTGAAGCCCCGTTCGCTCAAGTCGCGCACCTCGTGGAGGATGCTTTCCACGTCGCGCGACCGCTCTCGGCCTCGGGTATAGGGCACGATGCAGTAGTGGCAGAAGTTGTTGCATCCGCGCATGATGCTCACAAAGCCCGAGATGCGGTTGCCCCCGATGCGCCGTGGGGTCACGTCGCGGTAGGTCTCGGTGGTGGAAAGCTCCACGTCGATGGCCTTGTGCCCCAGCTCTGCTTGCGCTACGAGGCTCGGGAGCGACAGGTAGCTGTCCGGTCCGCACACGATGTCGGCGTGGTGGTGAGCCGTCAGGTCGTCCTTGACCCGCTCCGCCATGCAGCCCAGCACGCCGAGTATCAGCCGCTTCCCATCCTCCGCCTTGCGCTGTCGCGCCTTGGCGTGGAGCGTGTCGAGGCGGTTGTAAATCTTGTTTTCGGCGTTTTCGCGTATGGAGCAGGTGTTCAGGAAAATGGCGTCGGCCTCTTCCTCGGCTTCCGTAGGCTCATAGCCCGCCATTTGCATCACTGATGCGACCACTTCCGAGTCGGCTACGTTCATCTGGCAGCCGTAGGTTTCTATGAATAGTTTCTTCATCTGGACTCTCTTTCTGTATGTTTGGGGTTGGTTCGGCGGCACTGCGGCCCGCTTAGCTCACTGTGGTGATGCGCAAGGTGCGGTAGCTTTTGTTGCAGGCAATGTAGTATGTGCCGTTGGTGTAGATGTCATCGTTGCCCTCCATGTCCAGATGGAAGCCGGCGGCGAGCACTTGCTGGACGAGGTTTTCGTAGGCGTTGTCGTTGAATACGCCCATCATGGCGGCATCGTCGCCCACCGCCACATAGCTGGAAATGCCCGCCCGGAGCGCGCGGGGGTAGTCTGCATACTTCCCGTCTACAATTTTTTGGGGCAGTCGGCAGTTCTTATAGTACATCTTGTCGTACTTTGCCACGCGGAAAATCTCGTAATCTTTCTGCACCTTGTAGCCATATTTTTTCATGGCCGCATCCATATTGTCCGGGTTGGCGTAGATGCCGATCAGCTCTTTCACACTCAGCACCTGGTCGTTGGGGGTCACTTGCGCTGTGGAAGTCATCGTGGTGGCCGAGGTGACGGCATCCGTCTCCGCAGCTTTTCCCCCGTTGGAGGAGGCGTTCTTCAGTCCGCCGCATGCCGAGAGGAGCAGGGCGAGGGCAGCGGCAGTGGTATATAAAGTCTTTTTCATCTTCTTTCTGCTTGTTGATACAGGACATAAGGACTTGCCCGTATGGATGTCCTTTGTCTTTTTCATCTTCTTTCTGCTTGTTGATACAGGACATAAGGACTTGTCCGTATGGATGTCCTATGTCTTTTTCATCTTCTTTTTGTTTGTTGATGCAGGGTGTCGGGCGTCTGCAATGTCCGTCCATGCCAAGCCATAGTCGGCCTGCGGCAGTTGCCCAACGGCCTGCAAAGGTACGTTTTATCCTCGATATGGGCAAATCATGGCGCCGGAAGTTGGCGGCGTTTGGGGCTGTTTACGGCATTTACAAAGAACCTCTTTCCGCTTCTCCGGCTGGATTAACAAAATAGATCTCTTCCCTTTCTCTCTTTACTTCTTACTTCCAACTGTAGATGTAATAAAGGCCGGCTCTGATAGTCAGACCCGGCCTTATGTTGATTGCTGTTAGATTTTCTAAAGAACACAGGCACTTCAAGGTTTTTAGTAATCTATTTTGTTCAACCAATTCCTATCCGTCATGACAATTATCTTGACAGATAAACAGGCTTCACGTATTTTGTTGTATAGTTTATAGCCGCAACTTCCAACCAAATGTAGTTGTCATAACGCATCCGCTCATTTTCAATGCCAAGGTATATTGTCTTATGCCCTTTCGGATTCAGTCTGCCGTTGCATGATTGTGTACCGAGTTGTGATTGTCCCACGTCATACTTGTAATGGCCTGATGATGATGTTTCGTCCTGAAACTTCTTTGCTTGGGTGGAGCTTGTAAGCACGTACATGTTGCAGAAGGCATCTTCCTCTCGTGGTGGACGGGTGTTGAGCAACAAAGTGTTCACGAGACTGCTGAGAAGACTCTGTCTCTCATATATGGTCTTTCCGAAAATCTTGATTCTTCGCGATGCCACAGACAGGTTCTCTGCAAACTTTCCGTCGCTGCTCACAGTGTTTTCGTTAGTAGATATGCGAAGCGAATAAAGCAATAGGTCACAGCCCGCAGGAACATGAACAGGAATAACCACTCTCGACTTACCAGAGAACATTGCCTTTAGATTTCCCCTTAGTCCCACTTTCTTAGGTTCTCTGAACACCTTTGAAATCTTTACTTGAGGAACTGCCTGAGCCATAAAGTCACCCTTGCTGCAGTCTGTTAACTTTTCCCTGATGCGCGGACGTGGCGTGGCATCTTTACCTGTCACTGAGAGAGCCACGTCTGCAATGCCTACATTTCCGCTACTTGGTTGCAATTCTACGACATAAATTCCTTTTTCGCTGATTGGTATAGCCTCATTCACGGTGCCATTAGCTGAAAACCGTTTCACTAACTTTTGGCGGTTTACATCGTAAAGATCCACTTGCATCGTACCTTGGCAATCGAGTGAGATGGTCAGATTATCTCCTGCATTTAGGCCATAGGCGAATCGTTCTGCACCGCTTATTTTCATATTGTTACGTGCGATGAGTTTAGAACCCTTCACCGTAATGTTTCCATATCCTGTGCCAGCAGAGGGCGCACCATTGAAGGCAAGTTCAGGATTAGCCTTCAGAGCGTCAATACGATTCTTCAGTTCTTGACACTTTTTGCGAGCATCCACGCCCATATTGTCGCCGTAAAAGTCATAGTCGAGCTGGCGTAATTCTTCTCTTACCCGGAACATTGCGTTTTCTGTATCGCAATTGGCTGCTTCGGAAGCCTCCGCATAGATAGTGTTGAGCTTCTTTATAGTGTTCTCATAATTCAGCCGTTCCATTTCAGGCATATAGTCGGGCTTCTTCTCTTTGCCGCATCCCATGAGCAAGAAGCACATTACAGTGAAACACAAGAGATATGCATGAGGTTTCATAGCTGTTAATAAGAATTGTCTATTTGGTTAAGCAATTTCTGCCTGACAACGTCGCTGCCGAAACTTGACTTTAAATTTTCCGAATCTTCATAAGTGTCAGAATCAACGTATGTCACGAACCAGCGTATTTGGTTCTCAACAAACTTTGCAGCGTCATCCTGCTGCCCCTTGGAGCACATGTCAGCCACGACATCCGATATATAGGCAAAGTGAGCCTGTGCGTTTTCCCTGTAGTTCTCGTCTTCGTATTCGAGAGGATAATAGTTCCACGCTTTTTCGTATTGACCGTGGGCAATCAAGTATTCGCGAAGCAGTTTGCATGCCTTGCGTTCATACTCCCCACCAGTCCACTGCATGTTATACCTGTCCTTGTGCCAAGAGGTAATGTTTTCATACACGCTGATGGCCTTGTCGGGCATGTCTATCTTTAGGTAAGCTTCTATAAGTTGTATGGCGCAGTCCTCGACATTGCTTCCGCTTCCCATGTCTATAAGGTAGCTCTGTGCCTGTGTGAGCTCTCCAGCTGCCATAGCTTTTCTAAACCCAGCATAATCGCTGCTGCACGAGCATGAGTCGAGTTTCATGAGGCACACTGCTGCAAGGCACACGAGGGCAGTGCTCCTTACCGCAGTCTTAAAATTTGAAAATCCTTTCATTGCCAAACGGATATTTGTTGGAATCTCTTGTCAACGCCTGTGTTTCTTGCCGAATATCATTTTGAGCAGGGTACCGCCAATTTTACGTTCTAATCCACCACGTGTGGTGGGTATGCCTGTTTTGCGTGCCACCTTTTGTTTTAATCCAGTGATGCCCACAGCACGCTTCCAAGAAAAGGACAAGCCTGGAATTATTGATTTTCTTGCCATAATTTATTGATTGTTTGAACGTTTTATCCCAAATCGGTCATTACAGGATTCGCTTTCTTTTTGCAAGAAAAAATCTGTAATGACGATTTGGGCTTATTCATTCTATATCATTCGGCATGATTTTATATAACTAATTCTTCAGCATAGCATTCATGCCCGTTTCATGGCTTCTTTCAACCGTTCCACTTGAGCCTTTAGGTTATTTATCGTGCGATCGTGAGAGGCTGACCTATCTACTTTGATCTTCCTGAATTGTGCTTTTGTGGTGATAGTAGAAGAGCCTTTTATAAGCCTGGCATATTGTTCATTGTCCTTTTTCTTAGCCTCTTTTTCCTTTGTAATTCTTGCACGAAGGTCAATAATCTGTTTTCTGTAATAAGCTTTGTCCATAATCAACTAAATTTTGTTCCTAATAGTTTTCATCAACATGCCGTAACCTCTATTCCCAACGCCTTGCACTTGTCCAAGAAGAACATGAAGTCTGAAGGTTTGCCTTGACTGGTAGTTGGCCAGTTTGAGCAGATGACGATGGCATTGTCAGCCAGTTTAATGGCATCTTCACGATTATAATTGGAGAAGAAGTCCACCTTTCCCTTGGCTTCTTTCAGTGCAAGGTAATCATCGATGGGCATGAACTTCTTCGACATATTCTTTCTTATTTGGAAAGCTGCACATAGCTGGTTATATGTCAAGCCAGGATGACTTTCGATGTAGTCTTTAATGATAGTCGTAACGAGCTGTGTTTTCTGTTTATACTCCTTGCCTTTATACCGATAGTTATTTGTGTCACGGTTGAACTTATATACCTTTTTAAGTGGTCCGTCGAAGGCTTTCAAGTTAGTCACAGATGATAGTTCGAGCGTGTCGGAAATGATAGTTCCAAGGTTCGCATCATCGTTTACCATCTCTGCAATCTTGTTCAGCAATGATGAAACACTAAACGTACGTGTACTGAGATACGTCTCTTTCTGACACATTCGGAACAATACCTTCTCCCATTCTTCGTCAAACTCCTCAACCGAATCGAGACTTTCCTTCTCTGCCTGCGTGAGTTGACGGAGCTTCAACTTAGAGGCAATGCGATCGTTCCATCCTTTGAAGTCGGGTTCTTCGGTCAACTGGTTGTAGATGTATGGATAAGCAATTTGCATACACACCAATGCGAAGTTCAGCTCTTTACCTGTCACATCGCTCGTCTTCTGGTCTTTGCTCTCCATGCTGTTGATGATGGAAATGAGTGACAGGGTGTTGGTAAGACGTTTCAGTGAACGGGGATTGGATCCCACTGAGAGCCGCGCTATCTCCGACAGGTCAGAAGCCAGTGTTGTGTCATTCAATTCCTCTGGCGTGAAGAACTCAATCTTCTTCAAGGCATCTACCAAGAAGGTGTCTATTGAATAGGATGCCACGGGCATGGAGAACGGCAACTGTATTATCTTGTCGAAGAACGAGCGGAACTCCCGTTCGTTGGAGTCTGTCAGTTCACCAAATTTGGGCTTTAGTCCTTTTATCACCACGTCATAGTCGATGGCAAGCACAAACACACAGTTAGGCAGATCGAAGATGTTTTTCAGCAATTCAAGTATCTCCACTGCCACAGGAGGGTCGATACGGTCGAGATCATCAATGAAGAAGATGAATCCCTTACGGCTCTGGTCGTGCTGAAGGGCATCTTCTATCAGTTTGCCTATTTCGTCTTTCAGTTGGGCGATGTCTGATTCTGGCGATGCGTTTCCCCCAGTGTCGAACAAGTCGTCCACTACATCACCCTCAATGCCTACCACACCTGCCGCCACCTTTGTACCGACTGTGGCCATCTTTTTAAACAGTCCGCCAATTTTCTTCTTGCTCTCTTCCCATTTATGAGTGGAAGAAGTAAGTTGCCCAATTTGGTTGATGATACCTTCGAGTATACTAATGATGGCTTGACGAGATGATTTCATCAGTGTGTATTGCCACGTATTAATCCATATCGGGAAGTAAGGAGCACCGTCCGCTTCGCATAGATTGTAGCGCAACTGATTCATCAGTGATGTCTTACCAGAACCCCATTCTCCTTGCAGGGCTATGGTGATAGGCGTTTCCGTTAGTCGCACATATTTAATCAGCGCATCCTGATACACTTGTATGCCGAACAGGTCGGCCTGAGACGGTTGGCGGGGTACGTCGATGATACTTGAACTCTTCATTGTTTAAAATAAAACCATTTTGTTATTGTAACAAATTAATTCCTGACTGGACAGGTCTAACGACTTGGCGGAACTATAAAGATACGCTTCTTCTTCCGAATCTATTTGCCTATCAGCCTTTAGCATTTCTACCAAACCAACAATTATATTATTGGAAAGGTTTTATCTGCATTTAATGGGGCAAAGTCTATTTCTATAGGGAGAGATCACCTGTATGTGACATCAATTCTTTTTAAAATAAGATCGAACCCCATTTACCAGTATCAGCTAAGCGTTGCCTTGGGAAAAACAGGACTCTTCCCAAGGCAACGTTTTTAAATGTTATTCCTTCCCAGCAGCTACCAAAGTGATTTTGTTATTACTCAATTTGGTGTTTGTTGAGTTGGCCACTTGCACACCGATGCCATACAGCTCGTTGATTTTTGTCTCGAAGCTGCCCACACGGAGGTTACCGCCCACGGTGAGCTCACCGCCCTTGGCGCTCTTCATCAGCGAAGCCAATGTAGCGTCATCGTCTGCTACGGTCTTGCAATTTACGGTTGTGTACACGCGCAATGTTGCGCCAAACTCTTTTTTGAAATTAGCTTTGAGGGTTTTCACCTTCATTCTTGAATCTACTCTAAATTCTGCCATTTTTCTTATTTTTTATAAGGATTAAAATATTCTTTTCCGAGAAGCCACAGATAGCGGTCCATGTCTTTATAGTTATAGTTTTCAAGTCCGAAGTTAGCCTTCACTTCGTCTATCGCCTTTACAAACATTTCATACCGTTTTAGTTCTTCCCTTTTCTTGAACGAGAACACATTAGGGTATTGTTTCTTCAATGCGCACAGCACGTCGGCCACATAGCGGTCGTATATCGGGAACAGATCAGGCTGATGGTGACTGCAATACTTTGTAGCGAAAGAATAGTTGAAACGAACCTTTGTTTCTTTTGTCTCATCAGTCTTTTCATCTTCCACTTTCGCAATCTCGTTCACCAGACTATAGTCGCCCCTTTTCAGTCTGTTGTCAATGTCTTTTATGGAAAGAATCTTCTTTGCCACGGGAAACACCTTGAAGATATTGGTGGCATAGAAGTCATTCAGCACTGAACATTTGATGATGACAGCCTTCATATACGTATTGCCTTTGGTTTCCGGATTATCAATGAAGAGCCAGTTGAGCGCTTTTTCATGCTCTATGTACTCGCCATTGTTGTCGCTGTTCCAGTAGGAGTGATACTTTTCCATCTCCTCTACCGAAGGCACGTAAGGATTGGGAAAGTTTGACTCTTTCTTTCTTGATGTTTTTCTTTGCACATCAAGTCGTTGATTTGGAGATGACGGGTCAGATGCATTTATGGCAACAGTTCGAACCCTTACGCCCTCTTTCTTGTGTTCGCTTACTATGCGATGCAAGATTTCGTATTTTTCTCGAATGTCATTTATTGCCATTTTAATTGGATTTATTTTTTATTTTAGGCTCTGTAAGCATCATAATCTTTTTGAAATTCATCAGCATAACATTGCCAATCATCCTCGAATTTACTTTTTGCAATCTTTGCCACATTAAGTATGATGTTCAGCTTTTCTACATCGGTAGCATTGGGGGCAAAGGCAAATGTCTCTGGAATATCTAAGTTCGCCTGTACGTCAGGATCTCTTAGTATAGTTAATACATCATTGATGTCACAAGGGCTTACACGATAAACCTCACCTGTAGAGGACATTAGTTGGCTATTGGATAGCGCCCAACCATTGCTGCCATATTTGTTAATCAATTCGCCCACCAACTTGTCTTTCTTCACTTTTGGGTCGTATTCATACCCTATTAAATTGGCAAATGCTTCTACTTCTCGTAGAGTATCACCAATTTTTGTTTCTACTTTTAATATCTTACCGTCTGAAAGTTTTGCGTAATACGGAATATAAAAATCTTTATAAACTAAAGGACAATTACATTCTTCAAAAGCCTTCCCACTTAAAATGGCAGATTTACATTCATTGATGTCGTTCTCAAAATCGAAAACAAAGTTTTCCTCTTCTTTATCCCAAATGAGCTTTCCATCCTTTGTGTGAAGATAGAATTTTTTTCTAAAAGAGTCAGTGAGCCCAATAACATGAGGCGTATTCTTCTTTCCATCCCCCACATTTTGCTGATAGTCTTTCAATGCCGCTTCAAGCGTTTCCACTCTTTTTTCGAGGGCTTCTATGCGGCTTGTCAATTCGTTTGTCATTTCCATGATTTATATTTTGATATTTATATATATGCGGCATGTGCATCCGCACCTCTTATTTTCTTAAATCTTCTTTTTATGCAAAAATAGCAGCAGCGGTAGCTCCAGCCAACAATACCAAGGCAACCACCACGCCTAAGCAGCCTTTTTTCTTAGGAGCAGCAGGTTGCCATCCGTTCTGATATTCTATAGCGAAGCCCGAATCGTTCAATGCCGCAGACGGGTTTTTGTTCACTTCCGCTTCAATATCAAACTGTGCGGCAATAGCCTTGAGGTTATCAAGGGACTTTCCTGTCCATATCTGGCTGAGAGCCACCTTTGTTCCATCGGCAAGAGTGATAGGGCGGTCGCCCTTTACGAAATAAAGGCTCATGTCCGATTTGGCGTTGCGGGCCTCCGCCTTAGCCACGGGCAGGAACATTTCTTCCACTCCCTTGTCGGGAGCAGTGCTGTTAGGGAATGCCTTGCGCAGGCCAGCCAGCGTTGTCTTTGGGAACATCTGCACGTAGGCATGAACGATGCCAAGAGCGGTACTGTTTTGCGCTTTACCGTAAACTTTTATTTTAGTTGCCATATCTTCTCTTAGATGTTTAATGAATAAAGTGCAGGTCTTGCCAATGACCCAAGCAGTCCTTGACAAGACGCACCTCATTTTATATTCACTTATTCTTCTTCAAACGAAATCTGCATTTCAGGCTCGTCTTTCACGAGGTCGCAAAGCAGCAGCACTGCCGTGGGAGTGTCGATGTCGAGGGCATCGGCAATGGCAAGTATATTATGCACCTCGCTCAGCGACAGTTCACCATCACTCAGTGCCATCTGCATCATGGCCTCAAAGACGGGGCCAAGTTCTTCGGTGTCTACCTCGGCAGCGTTCTTGGCTATGAAGTCAGTCACTTCGGTCTCGTTGTAGCCCTTGATTTCTTCTATGGCCTTTTTGATGTCTTTCTGAATGTCGTCAGTAGAGAAGCCGAATGCCTTGGCAATCTCGTTGGCTGTTATTTCTTCTGCCTCAGAATATTCTCCGTCTGCCCAGACAATGGCTGCGAGCAGGGAAGCGAGGGTCTCTTTTGTTGTTTTCATTATCTTGTCTTTGTTTTAGGTTTAAATGTTGAAAAGTCTCTTCAAGCGGTTTGGGAAGCTGTTCTTTGCCGCGCGGGCTTTCGCCATGCGTGCCGCAATCTCTTTGCCTTCTTTTGTGCGCTTGTCTATTTTGCCAGAGGCAGTGCGCTTTATCGAAGAAGTAGTTGTCTTCTTTGCGCCCTTTCGTGCCGCGCGGGCTTTTTTGGCGTTCTCCACCATCATCTTGTATTCCTTGGTGCGTTTGTCCACCTTTCCGGATGCCGTCTTTTTTATTGCCATGATGTGTCAGTTTTAATAAATTATCACTCTGAAAGTCCTAAGATCTCCTGCATTTTTGCTTTTGTGGTGTTCTTTGGTATGACGTTTACGGCATCAAGCGTGAACTCAGGCAGAACCGTCACCCAGTCATCTACTGTTGCCACCAACAACGTGAGGCCGCATTCGCTCTTTGCCTTCTCTTGGAAATCCTTCACGGTCATGTCCACGGAGAATTTGGCAGAGCCTGTGCAGCCTATTTCAGCCAATGTGGCATCGACTACTTGATTGTTGTTGTGAGAATTTGCGTCACACCTTTTAACGCCTTGCTTAATGCGCAAGTGCCCGCCGAACATCTCCTTGAAGTTGTCCTGAAGCTCTGCCACTTTCATCTCGGGGGTAATAACAAACATGTCCTCTTCTACAACCTCCTCTGCGGCTGACTTATCGCCATTGATAAAGTCAATGAGTTTACTGCCAAGCGTACGCGTGTTGTATGTCTGCGGATACTTGAAGCCTACGTTTGCGGCAATCTGGCGCAACGCAGCGATGGTGTTTCCATATACCCTGTATGTCTCGATAGAACCATTGTCCCACTTCACGATATTGTATTCGCCGATGGAAGCTACATTGTCGTGTCCGTAAGCCTTGATGAGGTTAGCACCCAACTGGCGGGTATTCCAGTTGGAGTTGAACTCGAAGCCCACGCTTTTAGCGGCTTCACGCAATGAGGCCTTCACGTTGTCGTAGATACGACAAACTCTGATTGAATTGTTTTGTTCCTGAGAGATGGTGTACTCTCCCGAAATTGCTGATTTCTTTTCCATAGTTCAAAAATTAGTTTATAAATACGAATAATTCACGTTGGGCATTGCGAACTGCATATTGATAGCCAACGACGGGTTCGGCATAGCGCACGACACCATCATGCCGAAATATTGCGCAGTCGGAGCGTCTATAGCCGGAATGAAAAAGCCGTGAAGCCCTGCCTTCGTTTCCTTATGACGGGAAATGAAGGAGAAACCCAAGCGAGTAGCTTTTCGTGATAAGTTGTTGGTTTCAATATCCGCTTGCATAATTCACCTGCCCTCTTTAGATAAAGAAGGTAACGTTAAATTACTGCAAGACGGGTTACAGTGGATAAATTTTGTTTAACGGGAGAAGAGCCGTCCTCACCACTTCCAGCACCTGAAAACATGAATGCTGAATTGCAAATATGGTGTAATCCCCCGCCCATCTATGATGAGTTTGCGCTGCAAAG
>DLLX01000068.1 GCA_002479145.1 Prevotella sp. UBA7551
CTGGCGTTTGGCATTGTAAGCGCCAATGCGCAGCTTACCGTTTACAACAACGGTAATGTTAATGTTGGAAGCACGCAGCAGTCTTCTTATGTAACCCTCTCGGTGGGCGATGTCGCTTACAACGACACGGCCTACTACGTGTCCCTTTCCCTGTGCAACGCAGCTACAGGTGGGTATAACATTGGCGGGGAGGGAAATTTTATCCAAAAGGACAATAATACAGGAAACGGCGACTTTTATATTCAAAATGCTTCCTTTACTGACAACACGACCGTCCTTGGCAAGAACATTTTCGCTGGAAAGGACGTGAACCGTGGGGCAATTCCCGGCCTCGTCCGCATCCAGAGTGGCTACACGACATTCCAAGCGGAACAGACCGTGACCATCAAGAACGGCTTCCAAGTGGAAAAGGGAGCGTCGCTGAAGGTAAATACTAACTCTAAATGATGGAAGACTATGAAGATTTCAACGATTTTTCAGCGGTTGGGCATCCTAATATGCCTGATAAGTACACACGGGTTTAGTGCATTGGCTCAATCTCCAAGCTACAAGCCGATGCTCCAAGACGGAAAGGAATGGTATCTGCGGAGCGTTTATCTCCCTCGTGGAGCCGACAAGGGCTTCTATCGTAAGATTTGTGGAGATACTTTGATAGGTGGGGTGTCATATAAGAAACTGGTAAACAGGGAAAACCAGTTTATGGACGGACTTCGTGAGGAAGGGAGGAAAGTGTACAGTGCTGAAGGTGGCGAGCTGTTTGACTTCAACTTACAAGAAGGTGACACCTTGTATTCTGACTATGGGACTGTTGCCGTGTCTACGGGGGACTCCATACGGGTTGACGGACGCAGTTATCTCCGTTTGGGAATTGCCCCCGCTGACCTTTATACGGAGGACGACGGTTTCCAATCTCCATGGGAATATTGGGTGGAAGGCATCGGAAGCTCTTTCGGGATATATCCCATTTGGGGAATGTATATTATTGGCCCACACAACGAGCTTGATTCCTGTAAAGTGGATGGAAAGTTGATCTTTACACGCAACGATTTCCTACGCGCCCCTAATAGCGAGCGGCAGTGGGTGCATTGCAGCTATGCGTACATTACAAATGGCAATCAGACTTATTGGTATGGGAGCGCGCGACGCACCTACGCTACTATCGACGACACGGAGGAGAACGGGAAAACGTATCAGAAGGTGTATGACTGTACCGAATCCCGTTGTGCGGGCAACGATGCCGACAAACGCTACAAGTATCTCTTTGCGATGCGCAATGAGGACGGGCGTGTACTGGCCGATGCGGAGAGCTACACCGCCGCATACCCCAAAGCGGTGACGGAATACCCGCAGAACGACGCGGGCGAGTTCATCCTCTATGACTACAATGCCCATGTGGGCGACGCTTATCTCGGCCGTGCCGACATCACCGTGGAGCAGAAGGGCGATACGACCTTGGCGGACGGACAAGCGCACCGTCTGTTGGTGCTCTCCACTGGGCATCGATTGGTGGAGGGCATTGGCTGCGTCAATGCCGGAGGTGCGCCTTTCGCCTACCTCTGCCACCCAGCCTACACCTCGCCCGTCGACAACGTAACGCTGCTGGAGACCTACTACGATGCGGAGGGACACCGTGTGTATGTGAACTCACGTGAGCGGCTCTGCGACGAAATTCTTGCCGGCGTGAAGCCCGTCGTGGGTCAGTCCACAAACCATGCGGACGGTTCCGCCGTCTACGACCTACAAGGCCGCCGCATGGACGGGCGCAGCCTGCCGAAGGGTATATACATCCAAGGCGGAAGAAAGTTTGTGGTGAAATAAAAGGCCACATCGAGTTGAGCCACAGAACTTCGACTTACAAAAATAGAAACCCCCGCCTGTGAACTGATAGATTCGCAAGCGGGGTTTGTTGGGTTTAACGCCCACCATTGGCGGGACGTTTTTACGAATTTTACTTCAGCACGCCAAGCTCCTTGCCGACCTTGATGAACGCGGCCACGGCACGATCAAGCTGCTCACGGGTGTGGGCAGCGGAAAGCTGCACGCGGATGCGGGCCTCGCCCTTCGGCACAACAGGATAGTAGAAGCCCGTGACGTAGATGCCTTCCTCCAGCAGACGGTTGGCATAGCGCTGTGAGAGCGGCGCGTCGTAGAGCATTACCGCACAGATGGCACTCTGGGTGGGCTTGATGTCGAAGCCGGCGGCAATCATCTTGTCGCGGAAGTAGTTGACGTTCTCTACGAGTTGGTCGTGAAGCGCGTTGCTCTCCTTGAGCATCTTGAACACTTCAAGGCTGGCGCCGATGATGCCCGGGGCCAAAGAGTTGGAGAACAGGTACGGGCGGGAGCTCTGGCGGAGCATGTCGATAATCTCCTTCTTACCCGTTGTGAAGCCGCCCAGCGAGCCTCCGAAGGCTTTTCCGAGCGTACCGGTGTAGATGTCCACGCGGCCGTAGGTCTTGCACAGCTCGCTCACGCCGTGGCCCGTGGCTCCCACCACGCCGGCAGAGTGGCTCTCGTCGACCATGACGAGCGCGTCGTACTTCTCGGCGAGGTCGCAAATCTTGTCCATCGGGGCGACATTGCCGTCCATGGAGAACACGCCGTCGGTGCAGATGATGCGGAAACGCTGCGCCTGAGCCTCCTGCAGGCATTTCTCCAGCTCCTCCATGTTGGCGTTGGCGTAGCGGTAACGCTTAGCCTTGCAGAGGCGCACGCCGTCGATGATGGAGGCATGGTTGAGCGCATCGGAGATGATGGCATCCTGGTCGGTGAGGAAGCTGCCGAAGAGACCGCCGTTGGCGTCGAAGCAGGCGGCATAGAGAATGGTGTCCTCCGTCTGGAAATACTCCGAGATGGCGGCCTCCAGCTCCTTGTGGATGTCCATCGTGCCGCAGATAAAGCGCACGGAGGCCATGCCGAAGCCGCGACGTTTCATCATCTCTTGCGAAGCCTTGACCACCCGTGGGTCGTTGGCCAGGCCAAGATAGTTGTTGGCGCAGAAGTTGAGCACTTCCTTTCCCTTCACCTGAATGGCTGCGCCCTGCGGGCTTTCGATGATGCGCTCCTCTTTGTACAAGCCGGCCTCCTTCAGGTCGGACAATGATTTGCTAAGATGTTCCTTAATCTTTCCGTACATGATTCTGAAAATAATAATGGTTTAGTTATCTGATATATTCTGCACGCAAAGTAACTGATATTTTTCGAGACCGACGACTTTTCGGCAGATTAAAAACCGTCCAAGGTGGCCGGTTTAACGATATTTAATGAATCTTCTTCCACTATTCGAGGATTTTTCTGTTATTTTGCAAGCCAATAAAACAATTAATTCTATTACGACAGAAGCATGAAAAATATCCTTGTCATTGGATCTTCAGGGCAGATTGGCTCTGAGCTGACACGAGAGTTGCGCAAACGTTATGGTAATGAGCATGTGGTGGCCGGCTACATCAAGGGCGCCGAGCCTTCGAAGGAGCTGCAGGAGACGGGCCCCATGGCCGAAGCCGACGTTACAAAGGGCGAGATGATCGCCGAGATTGTGCGCAAATACAACATAGATGCCATCTACAACCTTGCCGCCCTGCTCTCTGTGGTGGCCGAGAACAAGCCCCAGCTGGCCTGGAAGATTGGCATCGACGGCCTGTGGAACATCCTTGAGGTGGCCAAAGACCACAAGTGCCAGGTGTTCACGCCGAGCAGCATCGGCTCTTTCGGTCCTAACACGCCGAAGGTCAACACGCCTCAGGACACCGTTCAGCGCCCGAAGACCATCTACGGGGTCAGCAAGGTGACCACGGAGCTGCTCAGCGACTGGTTCCACACGAAGTATGGCGTCGATACGCGCTCGGTACGATTCCCGGGTCTCATCTCCTATGTCACGCCGCCGGGCGGCGGAACGACCGACTATGCGGTCGATATCTATTACAGTGCAGTGCGCGGAGAGAAGTTTGTCTGCCCGATTCCCGAGGGAACGCTGATGGATATGATGTATATGCCGGACGCTTTGCACGCCGCCATCCAGCTGATGGAGGCCGATCCGGCACGTCTCATCCACCACAACGGCTTCAACATCGCTTCCATGAGCTTCGCGCCGGAGACGGTCTATGCCGAGATCAAGAAGCACAAGCCCGACTTCGAGATGGTCTATGACGTGGATCCGCTCAAGAAAGGCATTGCCGAGAGCTGGCCCGACAAGCTCGACGACAGCTGCGCACGTGCCGAATGGGACTGGAAACCACAGTATGACCTCAGCTCAATGACGGTCGATATGCTCGCCAAACTGGAGCAGAAGTTGAAGTAAGACTACTGAATGTGCGCTCCGACGGGTCTTGTGCGGCTCGCGGGGTAAGTAATGAATACAAATGACGGGGTTCGCCATAGCGGCGGATCCCGTTTTTTTACCCCAATCGTCCATCAGATTTCGTCGGTAAGCTGGAAAACTTCTCGCTTCCTGTCAACCTCGGTCTGATGACCGATTGGGGTTTATTGATTTGTCCGAGTGTAGGGAAGCTGAGGCTGATGTTTCTCTTTTGGGGGATGACGTTTCTTGAACAGCCGCCCCGCAAGGCTCATCCGTGGATAGGATCGGGGTGGCGCACCAGCATCTTCCTGTTTTCGGAATGAACCCAGACGAGTGTAAATAGAATTTACAAAACTTGCTTTCTTCGCACCCTTCTGTTGCGCCTGTATGGCCATGTCGTGGACCTCGCCTTGCAATAGGGGCTGAAAAGGGCGGCAATAGGGCTGGAAAAGCCTTGCAATAGAGCCGAGATGACGTTGCAATAGGGGCTATATGGCAATGCGATATAGCCTAAATCGTAACGTATTGATAATCAATATTTTATAAAGATACTTTTGTGTTTGTAGACGGGTGGGGAAGTGCAATGCCCCTATGAGGGCGTAGTGGGTGGATGGTTGAGGATGGACGGAAAAATCATGACATCCACGCCGTGCGCCCACCATGCCCTCTTGCTATCTTGATTTTGCCCGCAAGGGTGGGGCAATGCCGCTTGTCCTACTCGTAGATGAGCGTGGTGAGGTGGGTGGCGGGGAACAGCTCCTGTGCCACTTCCAGCAGGTCGGTGGTCGTAACGGCATCGATCTCCGCATAGATGCGCTCAATGTCGCGCCCCTTGCCGTAGTGAAGAACACTTTTGGCGAAGTCGATGGCAAAGTTTTCACGGTTGTCACACGCCAGTGCTATCTGCCCCTTGATTTGCTGTTTGGCCTTTTCCAGTGTCTCTTCGTCCATTGGCTGCCGGGCGAAAGCGTCCAGTTCACCGCGCACCAAGGCGAGACAGCGGTCCACGTCGGCATGGTCGCAGCCAAAATAGACGCACCATACCCCCGTGTTGGCGTAGTTGACCGACGTGCTCTCCACCGTGTACACCAGTCCGTTGCGCTCCCGGAGCAAGAGGTTGAGGCGCGCGTTCATTCCCGGTCCGCCGAGAATGTTGTTCAGCAGGTACAGGGCGGTGCGCCGTGGGTGCGTCATGGCGTAGCCTCGGCAGCCGAGCAGGACGTGCGCCTGGTGGGTGTCGCGCTTCTGCCGGATGGTCTTTCCCTGGCATAGTGCGTCGGAGGCGTAGGAGTGTGTGTCGTCTTGCCATCCCGCAGGGGAAGCCTTGCAGGCCGATCCGCCTCCTGCCGCCTCCTGTGTGCCCAGTGCCTCGCAGAGCAGGGAGACGAGCCGGCCAAACGAGAGGTCGCCCGAGGCGAAGAATACGGCCCTGTCAGGGCGGTAGAGACGGGTGGTGAACCGTTCCGCGTCGGCGGTCTTGAACTGCCGCACGCGCGCTGCCGTGCCGAGAATGTTGTGCCCTAAGGGGGTGTGCTCGAAGATGAGGCCCTCAAACTCATCGTAGATCAGCTCTGAGGGGGAGTCGTTGTAGGACTCTATCTCGTCGCAGATGACCTCCACCTCCTTGTCAATCTCTTGCTGAGGGTAGGTGCTCTGGAAGACGATGTCGCTCAACAGGTCGGCCGCCCGGGCGATGTGCTCGCGCAGGATGGCGGCATAGAACACCGTGTGCGCCTTGGTGGTGAAGGCGTTGAGCTCTCCGCCCACGCTTTCGAGCGCGTCGATGATGTCGATGGCGTTGCGTCGCGCCGTCCCCTTAAAGGCCATGTGCTCGCAAAAGTGCGCCAAACCCTCCTCGCCGGGCAGCTCATCGCCCGCGCCGGCGGCCATCTCGTAGCCGCAGTACACCACGGGCGAGGCCGAAGGAAGCAGGATGACGCGCAGGCCGTTCCTTAAAATCGTAGTCTTGTAGTCCATACTAAAATGCAAAGGTAGGCCTTTTGACTATCATTTCAGAAAGAAAAAGTGCCTTTTTCTTTGTTCGGCGTGCGCTTTTACTTATCTTTGCAATAAGATAAATTGTGGCTCAGCAATCGGCGAAAAGGGCTTCTCTGCAGCTGGTTGCGGGCTGCTGTAAAGATAGAACAGCGATGAATCAAGAAGAGAAACTGAAGATACAGGAGCGGATCGTGGACGTGCTGAAGACCGTCTATGACCCTGAGATTCCCGTGGACATATGGAATTTAGGCATGATCTACAAGATAGACGTGAAGGACGACGGCACGGTGGACCTCGATATGACCTTTACCGCGCCCTCGTGTCCCGCCGCCGACTTCATCGTCGAGGATGTACGGACGAAGCTGGAGGGCATAGAGGGCGTGAAAGCGGCCAACATCAACCTTGTCTTTGACCCAGTATGGGACCAGAGCATGATGAGCGATGAGGCCAAGGTGGAGCTGGGTTTCGCCTGAGCAGACACCCTTTCCCTGTGCTGCAGTGCCGCTTTCGTGTGGCCTGCCTTGACCTGTTGTATCCTAAAACCCTTTTCCTATGAAGAATGTTTATTTCCTTTCCGACGCCCATCTCGGCTCTTGGGCCATTCCGCACCGCCGCACACAGGAACGGCGTATTGTCCGTTTCCTCGACAGTATCAAGGACAGGGCAGGCGCAGTCTATCTCCTTGGCGATATGTTCGACTTCTGGGATGAGTACAAGTATGTCGTCCCGAGGGGGTTCACACGCTTCCTCGGCAAGCTCTCCGAGCTGACCGACCTTGGCGTGGAGGTGCATTACTTCACCGGAAACCACGATTTGTGGACCTATGGCTACTTGGAAGAGGAGTGCGGGGTCATCGTTCACCGGCATCCTCTAACCACGGAGATTGGCGACAAGGTCTTTTTTCTTGCCCATGGCGACGGGCTTGGCGACCCTTCTTTGGGCTACAAGGTGCTCAATGGGGTGTTTCACAACCGGTTTTGTCAGTGGTTGCTCAACTTCGTACACCCTTGGTGGGGCATGCAGTTAGGCTTGAGGTGGGCCAAACACAGCCGTCTGAAGCGCGTCGACGGGATGGAGCCGCCTTACCGGGGAGAGGAGAAAGAGAGCTTAGTGCGCTTCACCAAGGAGTATATGCGCTCCCACAGCAATGTGGACTACTTCCTCTATGGCCACCGGCACATCGAGCTCGACCTGAATCTTGGCCCAAAGGCACGGATGCTTATCCTTGGCGACTGGATCAGACTGTTCACCTACGCCGTCTTCGATGGCGAGCATCTCTTCCTGGAACAGTATGTAGAGGGTGAGTCTCGGCCGTAATGGCCTCATGTCTTTTCGCAATGAGGACAGCCGTAATGTGCGAGCGAAAGGGTGAAATGATGGAAGTAAGAAGACACGGTGTGGCCATTTACCGAAGAAAAGCGGCAGTTCGCTGAAAAATAAGAAATTGTTTTGCGAAATGTTTGCACAGTCAAAGGAAAGGAAGTATCTTTGCAATCGGAAAGAAGAAAGTTCCAATCCGCTGAGATTCGGCACTTTAGAACATTCCAACAACATAGCAATTCAACCAACATTGGATTAAAATACTCAGGTTTGTAGATTAAGTTTAGTCAAGTGGGAGGTAGGCGTCGTGAGGATGGCTACCTCTTTTTTATGCTTCTTCCGCTCTGCTTTGTGTTTCTAAAGCCTCAGCGTCATTGCGGTGTCGTGGGCAGGTCGTCCTTCCGCTCGCGCAGTATCGTGCGGCATTGTTCGAGGATGCGTGTCAGGTCGGGCACCGTCTCAGCCCTCAACATGGCAATGCGCGTCTGCCGAAAGTCGGGTATTCCCTTGAAGATAGGGGACGCGGCGAGGTGCCGGCGGGTGTGAAGGATGCCTCGATACTCGTCAATTCGCTCCACGTTGATGCGGAGCATCTCCTCCAACACGTCGATTTTGTCGTCCGTAGTCAATTCGCAGCCCTCCCCGAAGGAGCCGTCCAGCGCGTGTCTCATCTCGGAAAAGATCCACGGGCAGCCGAATGTGGCGCGCCCTACCATCACCCCGTCGACGCCATACTGCTCAAATCGCGCTCGGGCCACGCTTGGCGAGGTCACATCTCCGTTGCCAATGATGGGGATATGGATGCGTGGGTTGGCCTTTACCTCCCCAATCAGCGTCCAATCGGCCTCTCCGGTGTACATTTGGCTGCGGGTTCGCCCGTGAATGGTTAGGGCTTGTATGCCGCAGTCCTGCAGTTGCTCGGCCAAAGAGGTGATAATGAGCTGGTTTTTGTCCCATCCCAGGCGCGTTTTCACCGTGACAGGCACGCTGACGGCATCGACCACGGCGCGCGTGATGTCCAGAAGCAGCGGGATGTTGCGCAGCATCCCCGCGCCAGCGCCCTTTCCCGCCACCTTTTTGACGGGACAACCGAAGTTGATGTCAATCACATCGGGATGCACTTGCTCCACAATGCGCGCCGCTTCCACCATCGACTCGACGTCGCGCCCGTAGATTTGCACGCCGACGGGACGCTCGCGGTCGTCGATGACCATCTTGCGCAGGGTGGAATCGATGCTGCGGATGATGGCGTCGGCCGACACAAACTCCGTATATACCATCGCTGCGCCGAAGCGTTTGCACATCTGCCGGAAGCCGATGTCGGTCACATCCTCCATCGGGGCAAGCAGCACAGGGCGGTTGCCTAAGTCTATAGTTCCTATTTTCATGCCTGCAAAGTTACGCAAATATTTCCGTCAGCGGTGGGATAAAGTCGTCGATGGTGCGCCACTTCCTCTGCCTTGCGTGGTTGAGGCTGCCAAAAGTTAGTCATTTTTCATCTTTTTTAACCACCAGTATTGTAATTATTACAAGAAAAATATCTACCTTTGCAACGCAATATCAAAAATATTGCTTGAGAGAAAACAAAGCATTACAAAAGATTTAAAATTTGAACAAGATGAAAGAACTTAAAGGAACCAAGACTGAGAAGAACCTCCAGGATGCGTTTGCAGGCGAGAGCCAGGCACGCAACAAGTACACATACTATGCTTCCAAGGCCCGCAAGGACGGCTATGAGCAGATAGCAGCCCTCTTTGAGGAGACTGCCGGCAACGAGAAGGAGCACGCCAAGCTCTGGTTTAAGTACCTCCACGGTGGCGATGTGCCCACAACTGTAGACAACCTGAAGGACGCAGCAGCCGGTGAGAACTTTGAATGGACGAACATGTACGACCGTATGGCCAAGGAAGCAGAGGAAGAGGGATTCAAGGAGATAGCCGCCAAGTTCCGTTTGGTGGGCGAAATCGAGCGTCATCACGAGGAGAGATACCGCAAATTGCTCGAAAATATCGAGGGAGGTCTCGTGTTCTCGCGCGACGGAGACCGCATTTGGAAGTGCCGCAACTGTGGGCATATCGTCATTGCAAAGAAAGCTCCCGAGGTGTGCCCGGTCTGCAACCACCCGTTGAGCTACTTCGAGATCAGCGCAGAGAACTATTAATCCCACCTGGCCTTGGTAAGGCCGCGAGGCATGGGAAACCGTGTCTGCGCATGATGCAAGCTGGATGCAGTGCGTGGGACACGGTGAAAACAGTTGAAACAGAGACACCCGCCTTGTCCATTGTGATGGACAGAGCGGGCGCCTTTGCTTCTAAGGCGTTGCAATAGGGGCTGAATCTGCGTGTAATTCAGCCCCTATGACCTTGTCATTCAGCCCCTATTGCAACGTGATTCAGCCCCTATTGCAAAGCGATTCGGAGGCTGTTGCAATATATTGATAATCAGATTGTTGCGAAACCGCCTTCATCTTCCTTCACCTTTTCCGTCCATTGCCTCGGCGTAGTAGCGTGGCAGGCGTGGCATGAGGGAGCGTTGGATCAGTTAGTCCAACGCATGAGAGAAAGCGACCACCGTCCTCTTGACCTGATCGTCCTGCCCGTTTGTCCAACGGCAAAACAGAGATGCAAGGTAAGCCCACACCGGCGTTAGTGGATTTCGTGTGCAAAGCTAAATAAAAACTTATGCGTTGGGAGTGCGGATTCGTGATTTATCGTTACCTTTGTGGCAAAATAGCAAAAACAAATGAAGTACTTATTGGTCTCAGACATTCACGGATGCCGGCCGGCACTGCAGCAAGTGCTCCGGTTTTATGACGAGCACCATTGCGATATGCTCTGCATCCTCGGCGACATTCTCAATTACGGGCCCCGCAACCGCATTCCCGAGGGCATCGACGCACAGGGAATCGTGGCCGATCTCAACGCCCGCGCCGACCAAATCGTCGCAGTGCGCGGCAATTGTGACGCGGAAGTGGACCAGATGTTGCTCCATTTCCCGATGATGGCCGACTATCTGCTGCTCGTGGATGGCGGCCGCAGGCTCTTTTTGACCCACGGCCATTTGTACGACAAGGCAAGAAAGCCCGTAGGTCCCTGCGACGCGCTCGTCTGTGGGCACAGCCATCTGTGGGAGTTGTCGCACGGAGAAGGATTCGCGTTTGTCAACCTTGGCTCCGTCACTTTCCCCAAAGGGGGCAACGAACCCACCTTTGCCACCTACGAGGACGGGCTGTTCACCATATTCCGTCTTGATGGAAAGCCCCTCCAGACCATGAACATCTAAGTACACAACATGTTAAAAGGTGGGTTCTATAAATTACCACCATAAAAGATATAATTGATGAAGGGTTACGTTTTGCCATCTTTTGGCCTCTTTTCGGCTCAGATCGCCACCTCGTTCGGTCGTATAGCCCGCTATACTTCCTCACTCGCTGACGCTCTGACCACGAAAAGAGCCTCAAAATCTGACAAAGCTAATTTATAGAACCCACCTAAAGCTCAAAGCATCATGCGCAAAGTAATCGGAATTGGCGAGACCGTACTCGACATTATCTTTAAGAATGAGCAGCCCGTGGAGGCCGTTCCGGGTGGCTCCACCTTCAATGCCATCACCTCACTGGCGCGCGCCGGTGCCGAGACGATGCTCATCTCGGAGACGGGTACCGACCTGGTGGGCGACCGGATAGTCAAATTTCTGCGCGACAACGGGGTCTGTCCGGACTACATGAGGCGCAGTGCCGACATCGCATCGCCCCTCTCCCTGGCCTTCCTCAACGAGCGGAACGAGGCTAATTATGTGTTCTACACAGCCCAGTCGCGCGACCAGGTGGATATGACGCTGCCCGAAATTAACCCCGACGACATCATATTGCTCGGCTCCTATTACGCTGTCAATCCCAAAGTGCGCCCACAGGTTCAGGCGTTGTTGGAGCAGGCGCAGCGGCAAGGAGCGATCATCTACTACGATGTGAACTTCCGGCCTAACCATCGGAGCGAGGTCATCCGTATCACCCCAAATCTTTTGGAGAACCTGGGCTATGCCGACATCGTGCGGGGAAGCCGCGACGACTTCATGACGCTCTATAAAATGGACGATGCCGACCGTGTCTATAAGGCGGAGATAGCCTTTTACTGCCGGCAATTCATCTACACCGACGGGGCCAATCCTGTGGAGTTGCGCGCCGATGGGGGCATGAGGCGGTCGTATCCCGTCGGGAAGGTCGACACGGTGAGCACCATCGGGGCTGGCGACAGCTTCAATGCGGGCTTCATCTATGGCCTGCTTCGTGAGCGCATCACACGGCAGCAGCTGATCGACGGACTTTCCACGTCGCAGTGGGACAGTCTGGTGGACTATGCGTTGCGCTTCTCAGCCGAGTGCTGCAAGGGCATCTTCAACTATGTCAGCAAGGATTTTGGTGCCGCCATCAGCCTCAAGGGCGGCGAATAGCGTGTGAGTAGGGTGGCGGATGTCGCCACATAGGCATAAGCAACGGGCGGGAACACCGCGTCGGAGAGGGTGTGCTTCCCCTTGTCCGGCATGGGTGTTCCCGCCCGTTGGGCGTATAGTTGAGGCCGAGGCTTACCTGGCCAGCGTCACTTGATGGTTGCTCAATGCGACGATATTGTGCTTCTGGGCCTTGCCGACAAGCGCCGTCGCGCCCTTTTGCGTTATGTTGTAGTGGCGTTTCACGGCCGCAATGTACTGGTCATAGGGTATGCTCTCCGTCCCTTTCTGCGAAAACAGGTCAATGGTGAATTGGGTCAAGTCGCCCTCAGTGTACTTCATGTGCTTCTTGTGCAAGTAATCAAAGACGACGAAGCAGATGGCTACTACGATAATCAGCCCGATAATGATGGTTTTTGTTGTCATAATAGTCGTTGTTTTATTAAAAATTACGTTCTGCTGCAAATATACAATGAATCTATCTTTCTGCAAAACAAAAAGCGTTTTATTTTCTCATTCTGTCGTATTTTTGCCGAAAAAGTTGTGTTTTGCTCATAGTTGTTATGCGGAATGGAGAGGTTTTAGGCTTTTCTTCCTCCCTTTTCATGGCATCGGAGGGTAAGGATGTGGCGGCAGACCGTGCGCTGTAGTGCGTGAAATCGGACCATCCTGACGAGGAACACGGGCTGCGGGGCATGAAGAAAACGTGTGGTTTCCTTTGTCATGTGGCCGCTTCTTTGTATATTTGCAACAATATTTATGGCAGAAAATTTCGATATTAGGGAAGAGCATCCGCTCACACCGGCAGAGAAGGAGTTTGAAAACGCACTCCGTCCGCTCCGCTTCGACGACTTCAGCGGACAGAAAGGCGTGGTCGACAACCTGCGAGTGTTTGTCGAGGCAGCCAAATACCGTGGCGAGCCGCTCGACCATACTCTGCTCCACGGCCCTCCCGGACTGGGAAAGACGACGCTGAGCAACATCATTGCCAACGAGCTGGGCGTGGGATTCAAGATTACCTCCGGACCCGTGCTGGACAAGCCGGGCGACCTGGCGGGCATCCTCACCTCGCTGGAGCGCAGCGATGTGCTCTTCATCGACGAGATACACCGTCTCTCTCCCGTCGTGGAGGAGTATCTGTATTCGGCGATGGAGGACTTCCGCATTGACATAATGATCGACAAAGGACCCTCGGCACGCTCCATACAGATAGACCTTAACCCGTTTACCCTGGTGGGAGCGACGACCCGTAGCGGCTTGCTCACCGCGCCGCTGCGTGCCCGCTTCGGCATCAACCTGCACTTGCAGTATTATGATCCCGCCACGCTTCAGACCATCATCAAGCGGTCGGCGCATCTGTTGAAGGTGCCCATAGAGGACGAGGCGGCGGTGGAAATCAGCCGGAGAAGCCGAGGCACGCCCCGTATAGCCAACGGACTGCTGCGCCGGGTGCGCGACTTCGCACAGGTGAAGGGCAACGGAACGATCACCAAGGATATCGCTGTCTTTGCCCTTCAGGCGCTCAATATCGACCAGTATGGGCTGGACGAGATCGACAACCGTATTCTTCTGACCATTATTGACAAGTTTCAGGGTGGCCCGGTGGGCATCTCCACCATCGCCACCGCAATAGGCGAGGACAGCGGAACGGTGGAGGAAGTCTATGAGCCGTACCTGATTATGGAGGGCTTCCTCAAGCGAACGCCTCGCGGAAGGGTAGCCACCAAGTTGGCTTACGACCACTTGGGTCGCAATCCTTATGCCGGAAATGCGATGCAGCCCGACCTTTTTGATTGACACACAAGCTGATGATAGACAACAATGACAGCCGCACGGCCCTCTTCACGGGCACATTCGACCCCTTTACCACGGGTCATGCGTCGGTGGTAAGGCGTGCCCTGCCACTCTTTGACCACCTGGTCATTGCCGTGGCGGTGAGCGAAAGAAAGCATACGCGGGAGTCCATCGAAGAGCGGGTGGCCGCTATCGAGAGGCTTTACCACGATGATGCGAGGGTGAGTGTGCGCCCATATAGCGACCTGACCATCGACATGGCACGGCGAGAGGGCGCGCGGTTCATCGTAAGAGGGGTGCGCGATGTGAGAGATTTCGAGTATGAGCGGCAACAAGCCGACATCAACCGTGAGCTTGGAGGGGTGGAGACGGTGCTGTTTCTCACCGAGCCGGAGCTGCAAAGCGTGAGCAGTTCGCTGGTCAGGGAGCTGGACTTCTTCGGCCATGACGTGTCGCAGTTTGTTCCAAAGAATATGACAGACGATAAAAGATAAGGAGGATATGATTACTTATAATGCGGAAAACGTCACCATGCCGAAGATAAAGAAGCGGCAGACGACGCAATGGATCAAGGCCGTGGCGGCTTCCTATGGGCGCAAAGTGGGCGAGGTGGGCTACCTGTTTGTCGACGACGCGAAGATATTGGAGGTCAATCGCGAGTATTTAGGACACGATTACTACACCGACATCATCACTTTCGACTACGATGAGGGCGACGTTATCAACGGCGACCTGGTCATATCGCTCGACACTGTGCGCTCCAATGCGGAGCTGTTTCATAAGACTTATGACGATGAGTTGCACAGGGTAATCATCCATGGCATCTTGCACCTGTGCGGAATCAATGACAAAGGTCCGGGCGAGCGGGAGATAATGGAGCGCAATGAGGACCGTGCGCTGGCCCTGTTGGCGCAGATGCAGGGCAAGTAGCCACGTGCTTGACGTGGCAGTCAAGGTCTTCTTCGGTTGCAGCTGCGGCCACGCCGCATAGCAGAAAAGATACAGAAAGCGGGCTTTGGAGGGGGAATCGCCCTTTTCCAAAGCCCGCTTTGCGTTTTCTCCTGTACTCATCGGGATGACCGCGGGGGCAGAAAACAAGAATCCCCATTGCCGTCTGGGGCAATGGGGATTGCTTTATCGTGTTCAAAGCCTGTGTTCAGGCCATTCCTTTCAGTTAGGCATTGGCCACTTGCGTAGCGTCAATCTTCTTGCGCTTGAGCACCATATAGGCCACCGGAGAGGCGATGAAGATGGAGCTGAGCGTACCGAAGACGACACCAAGTATCATGGCAAAGGAGAAGCTGCGGATGCTTTCGCCACCCAAGAAGAAGATACAGAGCAACACGATGAGCGTGGAGGCCGACGTGTTGATGGTGCGGGTGAGCGTCTGGTTGATGGAATTGTTGAACAAACTCTCCCGATCCTGCTTCGGATGCAGCTTCAAGTTCTCACGGATACGGTCGAAGACCACCACCTTATCATTGATGGAGTAACCGATTACCGTCAGGATAGCACCGATAAAGGTTTGGTCTATCTCCAGCGAGAACGGCATCCAGCCCCAGCATAGCGAGTAGATACCCACCACGGTGAGGGTGTCAAGGGCCAGTGCGACAATGGAACCCAAGGAGAATCCAAGGTTGCGGAAGCGCGCTAAGATGTAGATAAAGATGAAGATCAGGGCCAACACCACACTCACGATGGCACCATAGGTGATGTCCTTAGCCACGGATGGGCCTACTTTTGCGGAGCTGATGATCGATCCACCAGTACGTATATCAGGATTCTTGAACGTCTCTACGTTCGGCTGACTGACGTATCCAGCCTTGTGAAGGGCATTGTAGAGGATGGTTTCTGCGCGGTCATCCTCCAGCGGGTCATTCGACTCGATGTTGTAGTTGGTCGATACACGGATGGTCTTGCCGTCCGTTCCCAAGGCAATGACGGAGGTATTGGACACCTTTCCGGCATTGCTGCCTGTGGTATTGACGAACGCTTTGCTGAGCACAGTGCGCACATTCTCTACCTCTGTGGGCTTATTGAGGGTCACGACGTAGTTGCGTCCGCCCGTGAAGTCGATGCTCTCGCTCAGTCCGCGGATGGCAAAGCTGGCGATAAAGACCACGGCGGCGATGCCACAGAGTGTGAAACTCTTCTTGCGCATGGACATAAAGCCGAAGTTAACGTTCTGCATCAGGTTCTTGCTGACGGCAGTATAGAACTTCAAGTTGAGCCAACGGTTCTTGTTTAGCTGCTTCTCATAGACGATACGGGTCAAGAACACAGCGGTAAAGAACGAGCAAGCCAAGCCGATAATCCACGTAGTGGCGAATCCTCGGATAGGTCCGGTACCGGTGACCAGCAGGATAATACCCGTAATCAGAGAGGTAAAGTTGGAGTCGAAGATAGCGGAGAAGGCGTTCTTGTAACCGGCTTCCAGTGCCTCCTTGATGCCTTTGCCCGCTCGCATCTCCTCCTTGATGCGCTCATAGATGAGCACATTGGCATCGACGGCAGTACCCAAGGTCAGCACAATACCCGCTATACCCGGCATGGTGAGCGCGGATTGGAAAGAGGCCAAGATGCCCAGAGTGAAGAATAGGTTGGCAACCAGGGCGAGGTTGGCCATCATTCCCGGGATGATGTCGTACATCACGACCATGTAAATCATCAGCAACACAAACGCAATGGCGAAGGAGATGAGGCCTTGCTGTATGGATTGCGCGCCAAGAGTAGGTCCGACAACCTCCTCTTGGACGATACGGGCGGGTGCTGGCATACGTCCGGATTGCAATGTGTTGGCCAAATCTTTCGTGTCCTCAATGGTAAAGTTGCCCGAAATGGACGACTGGCCACCGTCAATCTCGCTATTGATGCGCGGCGCGGTGTAGACTACGCCGTCCAATACGATGGCTACGGCCTTCCCAAGGTTCGCTTTCGTGATGGCAGACCACTCGCGTGCGCCCTCAGAGTTCATGGACATGCTCACCTCCGGCTTTCCAAACTGGTCGAATTGGTCCTTGGCATCGGTGATGACATCGCCTTCCAGCACTGGGCGTCCGTCGCTTGTGGTTATCTTTAGGGCGTGAAGCTCAAAGACATTCTTTTGGTTCAGCCCGTCGGCAGGCTTCGCACTCCACAGCAATTTCAGGTCACTGGGCAGCACTTGCTTGGCCACTGCGCTGTAGATGAGCTTGTTGATGGCTGCGGTATCGCGCACATTGGCATATCCCACGATGCTTAATGCGTCGCCGGGGATGGTCTGCAGCAAGGAGAGCAGGGGATGTTCGCGGCGCATCTGGGCGGTAGTGGCACTCTTTGCGGCGTTGGCGGCAGCGTTTTTGTCGTCGCGCAGCTGCAGCTTGGAGCCGCTCTTCTTGTCCTTTCCGTTTGCGTCCTTGTGGGCAGCGGTACTGTCTTTCTTGGCCGCATGGTTGGCATTGTTGGCCAATCGCTGGTCAAGCTGCACGAGATACGGCGTGATTTCCTGGTTGTTATAGGTCTCCCAGAACTCCAGGTTGGCGCTTCCCTGCAGCAATTTGCGCATGCGCTCCGGCTCACGGATACCCGGCATCTCGACCATCAAGCGGCCTTCCTGTCCCTCGAGCTTCTGGATGTTGGGCTGTACGACGCCAAACTGGTCGATACGGTTGCGCACCACGTTGTACGAGTTGTCGATGGCTGCGGTGACTTCTGCGCGCAATGCCTTCTCCACTTGGTCGTCGGTGCTCTGCGTGCTCACCTTTCCCTTGAGCTGCTGTGTGGCGAATATCTCTGCCAGACGGTGTCCAGGGGCATTCTTCTTGTATGCCTCGATGAAGAGAGAGATGAAGTCTCGCTGGCTGGTCTCCTCCTCCTTCTTGGCCTCCTTGAGCGATTTCACATAGGCGGGGTCGGTCTTGTGGTCGGCCAGAGCGTCGACAACGTCGGGCACGGAAATCTCCAACACCACGTTCATTCCGCCCTTCAGGTCAAGGCCGAGGCCGATCTGTGTCTCCAGACACTTCTGATAAGAGTAGATGCCCAGATACTTCACGGAGTCCTTGTAGTCCTGCCGCGCAATGGGATCTTTGATCTTCGCAGCCTGACTGTCGTAGTAGCTCGTGGCTACCGAGAAAGACAGGTAGAAGATACTTGCGAGCGTCAGCAAGACAGCCACGCAAATTACTAGTCCTTTGTTCTGCATTTTTATAATTGATTTTTGAATTTAATCACCCGATGAAGCGACTTTCAAAAGCCCGTTTTGCCCCGGCTGTGAGGCACTAACGTGCTACAATCGTGCAAAGATACTGTTTTTTTCATATATTAGGAAAACTTTCCATCTTAAATGTCGTTTTTTTAAGGTTTTGGACGCATTTCCAACCAACAATAGATGGGGTAGTGGTCGCTGGTCTTTATGCTGCTGTCCACTTTCGCCCCGTATGGTTTGAAGAAGTCGGAGCACAGGATATGGTCGATGCGGGCGTATATTCCGTCGCGGTTGAACGACCTTCCCGGTCCGTTTCCCGATGCTATGTAGCAGTCCGTCAGCCCCTTTGCCATGATCCGATGGGTGTAAGAAATAGGCGTGTCGTTGAAGTCTCCGACCACGATGACGGGCATTTTCTCCCTCAGCCGCTGCTGAATCCTGCTGGCCACCATGCGTGCCTGTGCGGCTCTCGTGACCGTTCCCTTGGCTATTTTCTCTATCAGCTGGTGGGTCTCCGTGCTTGCCGTGTCGGGCGCGGCGTCTCCTTTGATCATGTCATGAAATCCTGTCCGCTCCTTTTTCGACAGTCCATAGGACTGCAGGTGGTTCACCAAGAGGCTCACCTTCTGCCCGTTGACATCGACGACAAACTCCACACTCATGTTGCCCGGGGAGTGATAGGGGATGGAGTCGTGGCTTAATATGGGGTAGCGCGAGGCCAAAAACAGCCCCTGCCCGTCGCTTTTGGACTTGGGCACGTATTGGGTGTAGGCGTATTTCCGTTGCAGAATATGAATCGGGTCATTGCTATCGCCCTTCGTTGTGGCCTCTTCCAGGCAGATGAAGTCGGCCTTGCTGTCCAGCAGATAGCGCATCATCTCGCTCTTTTCCCCCTCTTTCTTGACGTGTCCCTCAAACATGGCGACGTTCCAAGCCAGCACTTTCAGCGCGCCATGGGGCGGATCCTCCGGCGGATTAAACGGCGTATACTGCCTGATGGGCACAAAGGCCATCACCAGTCCCGCCACGGGAACCCACGACAGGCGCGGTCTGAGCAAAATCCAAAGAACGAGAAAGCCGAGGTTCAGGGCGATAACGGCGGGCATCAACAGTCCTACGTTGCACAGTCGCGGCCACGCTTCGGGCTGAAGCAGGTCGGAATAGCCGACAAATAGCAGTGCCATGATGGCCAATACGTTGGCCACCAGTAATATGCGACGGATGGTTTTCTTCCATTTTTCCATATCGCTCTTGTTTTTTAGTGTCCGGTTCGGAGCCGGTTCGGTATCTTTCAACCCGTGCCGATGTCGCCCGATCAGTGCTTACTGCTGTCGAAGAGCTTCTGCTTTTCCTCCTTCGTCAGACTGTCGTAGCCGCTCTTGCGGATCTTGTCGAGTATGCGGTCGATTTCCTCCTGCGTCGCTTTCTTCCGCGCATTGTACTCCCAGTCGGTCTCCTTGCGCACCTCCTCGTCCTTGTTCTTTCCCCCTTTGTGGAATCCAAAGCCGCGCCATCCCTGCGCTCCGCCTCTACTTCCGCGCTGCCATGGTCCCCGTTGCTGCCAGCTGCCGCTGCCCGAACGCCATCCGCTACCGTCCTGGAAGGGATGGTTCTGCCAGTACTTGATGAGGATAAAGCCGAAGAGCATGCCGCCCAGATGGGCCAGATGGGCCACGCCGTCGTTGCTTGTCGCGATGGCGGAGAACAGCTCTATGGCGATGGAACCGATGATAATCCACTTCGCCTTGATGGGGAAGGGGATGGGAATGATGAACATCTTCTCGTTGGGGAAGCTCATGCCGTAGGCGAGCAGCACGGCATAGATGGCGCCCGACGCCCCCACGGTGGTCCACTGGTTGAGCATCTGCTGGCTGTCCTGTGCCACCAGCAGGATGTCGGCGGCCGTGAAGCCCACCAACTGCTCCCGGGCCAGGAGGTAGAGTTGGCCGAGTTGCGCCAGCTCCTGGCAGATTCCTGCCCCCACACCACACACTAAGTAAAAGAAGAAGAACTTCCTCGGGCCCCAATAGTTCTCCATCACGATGCCAAACATCCAAAGCATGAACATGTTCATGAAGATGTGCATCACCCCTCCGTGCATGAACATGTAGGTGAACAGCTGGTACAGATGGAAGTCGGACGCAAGAAAGAAGTGCAGTCCCAGCACGTTGGTCAAGTCTATTCCCAAAGGAAGCAACACAAAGCTGGCCAAGAATACCAGCAGGTTGACGATCAGCAGATTCTTGGTAACGACGGGTATATTGCGCATACGCTTTATCGACAAATAGTTTTATTGCGTGCAAAATTACGAAAAAATCCCCATTTGGCGTGCGCAAAGACCGCTCAATGCGCTTTTTTACACTATTTTCGTCACTTTTTCTGAAATTTAGTTTGTGTTATAAAAGTATTCTCTTATATTTGCACTCAAAAGCGTTAGAATCATTATACATAAATCGAAAATCAATAAAAGTTATGAACAAAACAGAGTTAATCGAGAAAATTGCGGCCGGTTCTGGACTGAAGAAGGCCGATGCGAAGGACGCTTTGGAGGCTACACTGCGTGAGGTGAAGAACGCTTTGGTTGCCGGCGAGGCTGTACAGCTGGTCGGTTTCGGTACATTTAAGGTCGATGAGCGTCCTGAGCGTCAGGGCGTGAATCCTGCAAATGGCCAGAAAATCACCATCGCAGCCAAGAAAGTGGTGAAGTTCAAGGCTGGCGCTGACCTTGCTGATGCCGTCAACGCTTAGGGAATCAGTCCTTTGTCGAGGGCAAGTTTCCAAGCCATAGGTCGCTGATGTCCCCTATTTTTCCGTCAGCCAGGGCATAGGTCGGGACGTATGTACAGCATACCTTGCCACCGATGGATTTTGACGGGTGGGGTCTGGCCGCGCCAAAAAGCGGCCGAAGGGACGAGCCTGTGACTTGAAAACGCACCCATTCTCCATTTTTTAGCACTAACCAGAAAAGGGAATGATGGGGGAAAGCCATGCTTTCCCCCATTTTTAATGCCTGTTCCCCGCTGCTGTTGGCCTGCGCTTTCCTTTAGTTGGCGGAGAGGAAAAGGTTTTAACCCCCAATCGGTCATTAGACTGAGATCGACAAAAAACAGGAGAATTTTCCATTCTTCCGACGTCTTCTGATAACCGATTGCGGATTTCCGCCTTGCGTGTGGAGTGGGGTGGTGGGCTGGATGTCACAAAGTGACAAATTGTTCTCTTAGTGTCGGCAGAAAGACAGCATTCCGTATGTTTTTACTTTCACTAATTCTTAACGACTGTTAAAATTTAGACTGTCTTACGAAAGGGCCTCTATGGCGTCGCCATAGGGGCTATATGGCGTCGTAATAGAGGCTGTTTCGCATCGCCAAAGAGCCCGTTTCATTTTGTCATTTGGGCGGGATTGCGGACAAGGGGTGATGGCGGCATCGTGCGAAGCCATCAAGGTGGCAGGCAATTTCATTGGGAAAGGTTGCCTGTTTCTCCCAATCGGTCAGTGGATGTCGCTCCCCAGACAGATTTTTTGATCCGTTGCTCGAATTGCATTCCATCGTTTTCCGTTGCTACATTTTGCCCTTTAGTCTCACTCCCTTAGGTGGAAAACGCAAGCAGGAGCCTCCTCCGCCATTGCGGGGAAGGCTCCTGCCCTTGTGCGTTGCCGTCCTTTGGGTGGTGGAGCGGCAGCCCGTGGCCCTACTTTTCCGAAGCGTGGAAGTAGAGATTCTGCGGAGCTAAGTGGTTGCCCTGTGCGTCGAGGACGTTCAAGCGGAGCACGCCGCCGTTGTGGTCAAAGTAGCGCGCCTCGATGTAGTGGTATCCTTTGGCCAGTGCCTGCTGGCATACCACCTCGTGGGGCGACTGTTCCCGGTCGTTGTCCACCACCATGTTGCCGTCTATCTTCAGCCAGCTCCCGTCGTCGCTCAGCAGCGCGAAGGTGTACACCCCGTCGGCAGGGATGCGGATGTAGCCCTTGATGACCAGTCCGATGTTGCCCTTACAGGCCTCGGGAATGGCGATGTCGCCGGTGGTGTAAGTGCCGTTGAGCCGTGCGGTGGTAATCTTTTTGCACGTCGAGCCGGCAAAGTCGTACCACTCCGCCTGCACACCGGCCTCCACGGCGGGCACATCTTGCAGTGCGGGCAGAAGACCCTGCTTGATGAAGTCGGCCCGCACCATCTCGTCGGCGCGTCCCGATGGGGTGAATGTGCGGAGCGTAAAGGGCGTGGTCTGGTCCACGGTGATAGGCCCTTCGTAGCGTGGCGACTGGGCGTTGGGGAACGATCCGTCGGTAGTATAGCGGATCACGGCCTGCGGATCCTTGCATTCCACGGTCAGTGTTCCCTTGTCCGTGAAGGCGTTCACGTTGTGGAAGCCGTCCAGCGAGGGGATTCTGTAGGGCACGCCGAGCCGGTTGAGCATCGCCAACTGGGGGCGCAGACGGGCGTAGAAGTCGTCGAAGTTCTTCAGTGCGGGTTGTGTCCACGCCAGTTCCGAGAGGGCGAGGATGCGCGGGAAGTACATATAGAGCATCCGGTTGCGCGAGGGGATGCCCTCAGCCCACAGGTTCCCCTGCACGCCGATGATGTGTTGGCGCTGTTTGGCGGTCAGTTTGGCGGGCGCGAGGTCGTATTCATAGACCTGCTGCATGGAGCTTTTCTCCTCGTCTTGTGAGAAGTAGAACGGCGACACGGGCGTGTAGATCACGTCGTTGCCGTGGGCCGTGGCCTCAGGCACGGCGTTGGGCGCCCACGTTCTCCACCACATCAGGGTGGAAGTCTTCGAGAGTCCGCCCTCGATGATTTCGTCCCAGCCGATCATGCGGCGTCCTTTGCTGTTGAAGAACTGCTCCATCTGGTGGATAAACCACGACTGCAGCTCCTCCACACCGCTCAGTCCCTGCTCCTTGATGCGTCGTTGGCAGTCGGGACACCGCTTCCAGTTGTCCTTTTCCACCTCGTCGCCGCCGATGTGCACATACTGATAAGGGAACAGGTCGATGACCTCGCGCCACACGTTGCGGCAAAACTCCATCGCCGAGTCCTTTCCCGGGCAGAGCGGCGAGGTGAAGACCTTGCCCCATCCCACCTGGTCGAAGCAGCTGAGCCCCTTGTAGTAGGTGATGGCGCTGAGGCAATGGCCGGGCATGTCGACCTCCGGGACGATGCTGATGCCCCGTGCGGCGGCGTAGTTCACCACCTCCCGGATGTCGTCCTGGGTGTAGAAGCCGCCGTAGAGCGAGTCGCCGCCCACGACACGGAAGCGGTCTGCGGGCAGGAGCAAGTCGGGGTTGTCCTCCCGGTGGGCCTTGGCAATGCAGGCAGAGTCCTGGTTGTTGAGCTTACGCCAGGCGCCGCGGGCTGTCAGCAGCGGGTAGCGCTTGATCTCGATGCGCCACCCTTGGTCGTCGGTCAGGTGCCAGTGGAAGCGGTTGAGCTTGTAGAGCGCCATCAGATCGATGGCCTCTTTCACCTCGGGCACGGTGAAGAAGTGGCGCGAGCAGTCGAGATGGAAGCCCCGCCAGCCGAACCTTGGCGCGTCGCTGATGCGGCAAGCCGCCACCTCGCGGCCCTCGGTGAGCTGCCGCAGGGTGGCAATGGCGGCCACTACTCCGGCATAGTCATGGCCTTTGGCGGTGATGCGCTTCCGCTCCACGGCGAGGAAGTAGCCCCCTTCGGCCTTGACGGCCTTCTTGTCGAGCAGCAGGAGTATGTCGCCCTTGCTGCCTCGGGTGGTGACGGGGCGCACGCCCGTGAGCCGCTCGAGGCTCACGGCCAGGTAGTCGGCTGCCGGTTGGAGTGCGTTGTCGGCGTAGGCGATGGTCGTCTGGGCGCTGATGGTAAACTTGTCCTTGCCCCATTCCACCTTGTTGGGCTTGGGGACGAGGCTCGGCTGTGCCTGAAGCACGGTGCCACAGAGCAGGAGCAGCAGGGTGCTGAGGATGAGTTGGGTTGGTTTCATGTTGTTGTTATGCTTGTTGATGGATGATTCTTCGTAGTCGTTGGTGGGCACATGGCCAGTCGGCGCACCCGTCTTCGTAAAGCCGTCAGCCTGGCATCTGCCCGCTGGGTGTCCTTGCCGCCCGGTGCATGGGGTGTCAGGGAGACTGCCGTCGGGTAGTTACTATATAAATAAGGAGTAACCTATGGTCTCCTTCCCTGCGAGTGTGGGATAGTGATGGCATCCTGATGGGGAGGCCGCATCGGCTTTCCTTTGCAAAGTTACTAAAATATTCTTAATCCACCAATGCCGGCTTAGGGCATAAGCAGCATTTCTCTTTCCATCCATTGCGGCGTCGCTTTCCCTGGCGGACGGGCGGGCCTGCCGGCCGAAGGTGCTTTCCTTTTGCTCAAAACAGTAGTTTTAATATGCTGGAAGGAAACTGCGTGGCGAGCAGAAGAAAGTGGAACGAAAGGCGGTAAATGCTGCTTCCCGACGCAGGATAGTCGCAACTATTTTCTATTTTGCGTGTTTTAGTAAGCCCGCTCTTTTCCTTTTTGAGGAAAACTTCAAACGCCTTTATTAAATTTGCAGCAATGAAACAAAAACCGATTTAACTAATGATGAAAAAGTCTTTACGCCTCTCACTCTTCGCCATCGCCTTGACGGCTTTCGGAGGATCGGCTTACGCCATGGGCAAGCCGACAACATTGCCCATTTATGACGTGCCCGATGGTGAGGCAAACATCTTCGGCTATCTCGCCTACGACACGAAATACCGCACCTACGGGTTTGTTCAGCTCCAGAGCGATGCCCCCAACGCCTACTCACTGACGAGAGACTATGGCAATGTGGTCGGCAAAACCCCGTCCCTTCAGGCGGGCACCTTTGTGGGAGACGAGTACATCGTCTATGAGGCCACACTCTATGCCAACACCATCATGCCCCGTGCGTTCAGCGTGCTTAACCCCCTGACCGGAGAGTTGACCACAAAGCGCGAGATACCCTCGACGGATGAGTATCTGATTCTCAACGAAATGACGTATGATCCGAAGACCCAACGGCTCTTCGGAATGCACTATAATGCCAACGACCAGCGCGAGACGGCCGTGCCGGGCTATTGGAAGACCGACATCTACGAAATCAGTACCGTCACCTACACACTCACCAAGGTGGCGACGATCGACATGCCGCTCTACACGATGTCGGCGGATAACGGCTACATCTATGGTATCACGCCGGACAAAATGCTCAAGAAGACGCAGCTGGTGCGCATAGATCAGTCGACCATCGATGCCGCCAACCACACCTGCACCGTCGAGACGGTCAGCCCGACAGCGGGAACGGGCGTGCGCATCGGCGACTTCTCGCAGTCGATGGAGTTTGACAAGACCACCCACCGGCTCTGGTGGCTCGCCCAGACCAGCGACGGCGGCGCAAAACTTGTCGAGTTGGACCCACAGACGGGGCTGAAGATCAGTCAGACTCCCGTCAATTACGACCCGCAGCTCCTTGCCTTAGGCATCCCCTACCAGTATGTGGCCGACGACGCCCCATCTTTTGTGAGGGGCTTTGGCGTGAAGGCAGCGGAGCGGGGCGCACTCAGTGCCACGATGGAATGGGTCTATCCGCAGAAGAACTACCGCAACGGTGAGCTGAAATCGGTCGATGGCGTGCACATTTATCGCGACGGCGAGCTGGTGGAGACGCAGAATTACACGATGACCGACGACATCAAGTCGTGGAAGGATGCCAGTGTGACCGAGGGAGAGCACGTCTATCGCATCGCTGCCTACAACGATGCGGGCGAGGGAGTGTATAAGGAAGCGCGCGTGTATGTGGGCATGGATGCCCCCGGCGCGCCACAGAATGTACGCCTCACCACCAACGGCCCGGTGGCTACCGTCACATGGGACGAGCCGGTAACGGGCGCGCACGCCGGCTATTTTGACAAGAGCACCCTCTGCTATGATGTGACCCGGTTGCCCGACAGCGTCAGTGTGGCGCGGGGTACGACCGAGCGCAAGGTGGAGGACAAGGTGCCTTCGCACGCCGGATACAGCTACATCGTGACGGCGCGCAACGGAAAGGGCGATGGACTTTCTGCCACTTCCAACACCGTGGCCTTCGGAGGCGCGGAGGCAATCCCCCTCACTTCGTCGCTCGACAGCAAGGTGGACTTCGACCGCTGGACGGTCATCAACGGCAATGGGGACGAGCAGACGTGGCAGTTCCGGCCCGGAGACCAGGCACAGGCCAGCTACAAGCGGTCGTGTGCCATGTATGACCGGTCGGAGAAGAAGGCCGATGACTGGCTGGTTTCTCCGCCGCTCAGCTTCGATGCCGCAAAGACTTATCAGCTCCGCTACACCTATGCAACCGCCAACTGGGTGTCGGACGACTCCATGGAACCCTTGATGGAGAGGATGCAGGTGGCCTTCGGCCATCAGGCTTCGGCCGATGCGCTGACCACCATCATCGATGACCCGGAGGAATTTCATACCGCTTCCGGTGCGACATTGTCGGGAAAGAAGAACTTCAAAGTGGACCAATCGGGGCAGGGATTCGTCGCTTTCCATGCCCTCTCGGAGCCGATGAAATCGCAGATCTACATCAATGATGTCTCGATTCGTGAGTATTCTGCCACCGATCTCAGCGCTCGCGAGCTGAAGGCATCGGCTTCCGCCAACTGCAATGTGACGCAATACAGCTCCGTCGTGGTGGGCAACGAGGGGTCGGCTGCCGTCGGTGACTACGAGGTACAGATAGTAGATGCCAACACCGGCGATGTGCTCGGAACGCAGAAGGGCGTCCGTGTGGAGAAGGACACAACGGTAAGCGTGGCCGTGGCGTGGACTCCTAAGCGTGTGGGCAGCGTCAACATCCTGGGACGCGTGGTCCTTAAAGGCGACACTTACCCCGCCGACAACGACGCATCCAACATCATCGAGGTCAAAGTGGACGAGGAAAATGCAGAGCGATGGCTCACCCTCAACAATCAGGAGGAGGGTCAGTCGGGCTGGATGATGCCTTTCTACGTCGGTTCTCCCTACTCGCAGGTGCAGACCTTGTTCCTGGAAAGCGAAATGGGCATGAAGGACATCGACCTCTTGGCGATACGGTTTGTCTACGACGGCAACCTGGATGGGGCATACACCTTCCCCGCCCGCATCTCCATGAAGCCCAGCGACCGCACGAAGATGTGTCTGGACGACAACGAGTATCGCGGCCAACTGGACGAAGGAGGATTCACAGAGGTCTTTGACGGCGAGTTGGCCATTGCGGGCAACCAGCCTAATACGGAGATGGTCATCGCTTTCGACCATCCCTATACCTACAAGGGCGGCAACCTGCTGATGAAGTTTGAGGCCTTGTGCGACGACAATCCCTTGGCCAACAGCTATACCACGCACCCCGTTTGGCACTTCAGCCCGACCACGGGACTGCCCCGCGCGGCCCGCATGGACGGTGTGGAAGGCGAGCTAATGGATGTCTGGGCAGAGAGCAAGATGCCGTTTGTGATGGTAGAGTACAGGACTTCGACGGGTGTGGGCACCCTACTGCTCGGCGATAAGGACCGAATGGCGGTGGCGGTGGAGAACGGTCGCCTTGTGCTGCCGGTCGTCTGCGACAATCTCTCCTTATATAATAAGGTGGGATCGCTCGTGGCAACGGCTGCCCATACGCGCCAAATCGATGTCACGGGCGTGCCGGCCGGGCTTTATATTGTCAAGGCAGTGGTCAACGGACAGGTCAAAACGCAGAAAGTAATCATCAGATAAAAGTATTGCCAGGGGACATTGGGCTGATGGATTCCGTATCCAAGCCCTCCCCTTGGCACAGAGAACGTGAATATTTTTTTAACTCATCATTTTTAATTATTAGCTTATGAAAAAAATGTATTTAAGCCTTTTGCTTGCTGGGCTCGCCGTAGCACCAGCCATGGGGCAGGGTACGGTCTACTCTTTCCCAAAGCCAAGGCCGCAAGGTGTGGCCATTCAGCAGGCTCCGCCACTTCATCAGCCGACGGCAATCGATGACAAGTCCAAGGGTATCACCATGTATGCCGGCCAGAGTGCGGATGAGAGCAAACGACGCTCTTGGGTGAAGTGGCAGTTGAATAATTCTTCTAACTTTACTCGCCTGTATGAGTACATCCACCATGCCAGCTACGACAACGACCAGCAAAGGGGTATGCTCTTTGGCGCTTACGACAGTGCGAACAAGTCTTACTATGGATTCTTCGCGATGAGCTACACCTATGGTGATATGCCTACGGCTTTGGCCAAGATCGACATCGCCACGGGTGACACTACCAATGTGTTCAACTTTGCTCCGCTTAGTGAGCCGGATGCAGAGCAGACAGCATGGTATCAAGGCCTATACAAGTATGCCATGGCATTCGATCCCGTCAACGAGGTGATGTATGCTTTGGGTGCTGGCTATAAGGAAGAAGTCATCGACGGAGAGACAGTCAATGTAGGATACTCGAGACTGTACGAGGTGAACCTGGAAGCTACGTCCATCAAAAATCTCTTTACTCCGGTCAAGGACTTTGATGTGATCTATATGGACTTCTGCTTCGATGCCCAGGGCAACGCTTGGTTCGCACAGAAGTATGCGGGATCTGACGGCGTGGCAAAGGGTACGCAGCTGGTCAAGATGGACGGCGGTAACTTTAACGTGATTGGTGAGCCCGTTAAGATGAAGTCGGAGTGGGGTGAAGAGCTCGATAACAGTAAGAATTACTATTTCTCTACAATGAGCTTCGATTACAGCACGGGCGACCTTTATTATATTCCTTGTGGTGCTTACTCATTGTCATCGACGATTTATAAGGTGAACACCACCACGGGACTCCTCAATAGTGTGGCTTGGTTCTCGAGTGGCAACCAATTCCGTGGCCTGTACATTCCTTATCTGACAGCGGACGATGCCGCAGCTCCTGCCCGTGTGTCAGGACTTGACGTACAGCCAGACGTCAACGGAAATATGACCGACACCATCAAGTGGGTGAATCCGGCCAAGAGTTGGGATGGAAACAAGCTGGAGAACCTCCAGTCGGTGAAGATCTATCGTAAGAATGCAGGCTATGCCACGACGGAATTGACGGGCACAAAGGACCTGTTGGACAACTCCAAGCTGATCGCTACCGTCCAGACTGCCGACACAGCTGCCGCCATGTCTTGGGTGGACAGCGCTCCGGAGGAAGGCATCAATACCTATTATGTATTGGCTGCCAACGACAAGGGCAATGGCGTGCTCGACAGTATCCGCTGCTACATGGGCGTGGACGTGCCGGGTGAGGTCAACAACATCACACTGACGAAGAACGGAACAGGCGTGGATATCGCTTGGGAAGCTCCGCAGAAGGGTGCAAACAATGGTTACATTACTACTGATGGCTTGACCTATAAGCTCACCCGCTTGCCCGATAGCGTCGTGGTGGCTGAGAATTTGACGGATACCAAGTTCACGGATAACACCTTAGGTGAGCAGCAACTCTTCTCTTACATCATTCAGGCTTGCAACGCCAAGGGTGCGGGTGCAGCCACCAAGTCGGGTGAAATCATGGCTGGTGCTGCGCTGAAGACCCCGATCAAGCTCACGTTCGATAAGCAGAGCGACGCTGATCGCTGGACACGTGATCCCAATAATTCATCTCTTTACTTCTACTATGCAGGATGGGATGGCTGTGATGATATGTACAAGTGCTACATAGCTTATGGCGATTACTACAACCGTGTGAACGGAACGCTCGTTTCTCCTCCCCTTTACTTGGAGGAAGGAAAGAACTATCGTTTCACGACTGATTTGCAAGCAGACTTCTTCGACGATGCTTACTTCGACTTCTACACGGGAGTTGGCACCAACAGCGAGTCACAAGAGGGGGCTACTATCATCGGTACGCACGAGGGAGTGCAGACCGCTCAGATGTATCAGCGTGACCAATATGAGGACTATTTCACCGCTCCTTCCACGGGTACATACTATTACACCTTGAAGGTAAGTGCCGAGAAGTACAACATCTTCCGCTTCTATGGCTTGAATGTCGATTACGTATCTGACAACGATCTGGCCGCCCTTTCTGTGGATAACGTGATTGAGGCTGTGGCCAAGCAGGCCAACACCTGTACTGTACGTGTCCGTAACCTTGGCTCTAAGGAGCAGTCTGGCTACACCGTCAAGCTCCTCATGGACAATGAGGGCAAGATGATCGAGGTCGGTTCTGCCACCGCTACTGCCGAACAGACGCTGAAGATGGGTCAGTCTGCAGATGTGGAGGTTTCCTTCAATCCGCCGTATGACGACGTATGGGACTTCTATGGCGTGGTGGTTGCCAACGGTGACGAAGACCACAGCAACGATACTACGGCCGTGAAGTCTATCACTGTGCTGGAGGAAGGAACTCAGGCGTGGACCAATATCGTCACAGGAGACTACGAGGGTAAAAATAACGATGCTCTAATCAAGAACTATGGCACCGACGAATACTCTCAGAGTGTTTACTATCCTTCTGAGATCAACGCCCAGGGCATTGCAATGATCAAGCGTATCGGTTGGATATACGATGGCAATGGCCTTACCGACCGTACCAATCCGGTGGATGTGAAGATTTATCTTGCCCACACCGACATGACTTCGTTCGACAATAAGAGCGCTGATAAGATTGCTGATGACGAGCGTGAGCTGGTCGCAGAGGGTCAGATCGTGTTCGAACCGGGTGCAGATCACATCGTTTCCTTCACCCTTGACACTCCGTTTGAGTACAATAAGGAGCAGAACCTCGCCGTTATCTGTGAGAAGTCGGGTTCTACTGGCGTTGACTTCTGCGCACTTTGGCACATGTTCCACACCACATGGCAGGATCCAGTGGTTTATCGTACCCTGTTGAAGACGGATACCTGGGATGTTTATCCCTCACTTCCTGTGCTCTATCTCGGCATCTACGATGCTACAGGTGTGGAGCGTGTACAGCTTATGGGTGGCGATATGGCCTATGCCGATGGCACACTCGCCTTCGACAAGGTTGTTAAGGCTGAGGTTTACACACTCGGAGGCAAGCTCGTCAGCTCCTTCAAGAGCAGTAGCGCGAAGCTGAACCTCGCCAAGGGCGTCTATGTTGTCCGCGCTACGGATGCTGATGGCAACGTGGTGACCAAGAAACTCAACGTGAAGTAATCATTAAATGCTGATAAAGAGTGGGCAGGGCGAGGCAGAAAGCCTTCCCTTCCCACTCATTTTTTAGACTCGATACACAGTTCTATTATTAACGATTTTCGATAAAAGTATTACCTTTTCAGCAATGAGCATTTTTAGAAAAAGCGTTTTCCTGCTTGCCGCTGCAGCCTTCTTCCTTACTGGAAGCAGCGCCGTGGCTCAGACAACACTCGATGGCGGCTTCGTTCTTCCTGCCGCTACGGAAGGCGTTACGATGAAGGCAGCTCCCCGTGCGGAGGCTTCCAGCGACACGATGCGTCTGGGATATTGCGTCGATGAGCCGCGTTATCCCGGCCTGATGCTTCAAGATGACGGGCAGTCCCACGCCGTAGGCGCAGCCATAGAGTTGCCCGCTTCTCTCCTTAATAAATATGTGGGAGACAAAATCGAGGCCATTGACTTTGCCATTTCCCCTGTTCGCGGCCAGACTTGTAAGGTCTTTGTTTGCACAGACCTTGAGAATATGCAGGGCTCTGGGTTTGGCGACCAGGGTTCTACGCTCTCCAGCGTGACGCTTAACTCTGGAAGTTATTATGATGGATGGAACCATGTCAAGCTTAAAAAGGCCGTTACCATCAAGCAAGACATGACTCTCTATGTCGGTTACCTTATCGATGGACGCGAAGGTCCCTACGATTTCATGCTCTTTGACCAGAGCACTTACAGCGTTTCCAAGCGAAACTGGTATGGCAGCGACGGTCAATGGTTCAACAACACGACCGGAATAGACCGCAATCTCTGCATCCGCGCCCTCGTTACGGGCGATACCAAGCCGCAGAACGACATCTCCTTGATGAGTCTTATGCCTGCCGACGGCAGCGGTTATTCCACACAGAACACCCCGAAGGATTATCTGGCTTATGTCCAGAACAACGGAACAGAGCCCGTTACGTCGCTTTCCATCACCGTTGAGGCCAAGGGTGAGCGTACCGCCGACTTCGTTACCGACGGTCTTTCGATTCCCAACAATACGCCAGTCTGCGTGACGCTGAAGAACATCTCGCTTCCCTTTGAGGGCAACTACGACGGAACCTTCTCCGTACAGGAGGTAAATTATGACCTCGACCCCGACATGAGCGACAATGTCCGCATACTTACGGGCTGCTATAGCATCAAGGAAGGAGCGCAACCCAGCACCCACCGCGTACTCTTCGAGGAGTTTACCTCCGAGGGTTATGACGGAAGTTATATTGCCGACACGCTCTATACCAACGCCATGGCCAACATCAAGAACATCATTCGCGTCAAGCATCATCTGGATTATCAGAACACAGAAGACAAGTTCAAGCTCGGCGACGACCTCGATTATACCGACCTTTATGGCGGCTCCAACGCATTCGTACCAGCAGTATGCTTCGACCGGCGTAGGATTACCGGTGTCTTCGATGAGCCAGGCCCTGCTTATTTCTCTCCCTATTCCGAGACCACCTCGCAGCTTTTGATGGCGGTGCGTGACATTTCCGCCTTCATCGACATGGACGTTCATCCCACCATCGATGCGGCAACGGGCAAGCTCAATGTGGATGTGAAGGGAAAAGCCAGCGTCAATGAGATGCCATTGCAGAACACACTTCGCCTGACCACTTGGCTGGTGGAGGACAGTATACCCACGACAACTCAAAAGGGCGTGGCCAATTTCTTCCAGAATGGTGTGCTCCGCGCCGTACTCAGTGAGAACGGAGCATGGGGCGACGATATCGATATCAGCAACTACGACTTCGAGCGCAACTACACCATCGACCTCGATCCCACTTGGGACCGTAACCATCTCCGTGTGGTTTCCTTCGTGAGCAACTGGGATGCGAAGAACATCCGCAACCGGGCCATCTACAATACCAGCCAGGCTGCCGTCCAAGACTTGACCGCCATCGTCGATGCCTCAGCCGATGAGGTGCTGCCGAGCGTGCTTGTTGTGGGCTCTTCACTTGCCACTACCCACGGTGGTCGCATTGAGGGAGTCTATGATGTGAGCGGCCGTCAGGTCGATGCCACACAGCTTCCCAAGGGCCTTTACATCGTGAAGGTGACGAATGGGAAGACTACTTCTACACAGAAAGTCTATGTGAAATAACTTAATACCGGGAATACGACCAGACCAGCCTCCCTCTTCATGACACAGGCTCTTCTGGTCGCTTTCTCTTTATCAATGAATTAACTAACAATGAAAAAGAAACTTTTACTCCTTCTTCCGTTCCTTTTCTTGGCCTTCTCGCTGCAGGTCTCTGCCCTTACTTGCAACTGGGGCTATTGCAACAGCGTGGTCAATGATCAGTTTGGCTCTGTGAAGACCGGCAAGGCCGCCATCTACATCCCCGCCGAGGTGGCCAAGATGTACGAGGGCAAGCAGATTACCCATGTCCGTGTGGGCTTGGCAGCAAAGGCCAAAACCGTCAAAGCCTTCATCACCAAGGACCTCAATGGCGAGTATCTTGCCCAGCGCACACAGCGTGATCAGCTCAAGGGATTCAATGAGATTAAGTTTGCCGAGCCCTGGACCATCGATGGCGAGGGCTTCTATATCGGTTACGAGTTTGAGGCCGACGACTATGCCATTGGCGCATCCTCTATGTATAATGAGAATGGCTGCTGGGCCGATTTGGGTGACGGATGGAAAAACTATGCCGCCGATGAGCACGCACTTGCCCTTACCATCCAGGCCAAGATCAAAGGCGATGAGCTTCCCAACGATTTCTGGATTTTCAGCTCCAATGATATTCTTGCCGAGGCCGGCAAAGCCTTCGACATCAGGTTTACCATCCGCAACATGAGCTCCATCATTGGACGCCGTTTCTCGGTAGCCTACAGCATCGATGGCGGTGAAGAGCAGACCCTGCAAATCAAGCAGACCGTAGGTCAGGACCTTGAAAAAGAGCTGAGTTTCCAGCACCCCGGGTTCCCCAACCTGGGTCGCCACACCGTTACGATTCGTCTGTTGGGTGTCAATGGCGAGCCGGATGCCTACGAGGGCAACAACACGGTGACCTCCACCATCCGTATTATGAACACTCTTCCCGTCCAGCGCATGGTCGTTGAAGAGGGTACGGGGACCTGGTGCCAGTATTGTACGCGTGGTATTGAGGGCATGAACTACATGACCGAGAAGTATCCTGATACCTTTATCGGCATTGCCGTGCACAAGAGCGACGAGTTTGCTATTTCCTCCTACAACGACTTGAGCTTCAGCAGCTATCCTTCCTCCTATGTGATGCGTGATCTTTCGGAAGTTGTCAACCCGTCTTCCGGCAACTTGGAGAATGCTTACAACTATGTAGTGGCCCAGCAACCCGTGGCTGCCGTAGGCCTTGTCGCTGGTTATACCGATGACAGCAGGACCAAAATTTCCGCCCGTACCAACCTCAACTTCTTCTCAGCCAAGGACGGACTCAACTACCGTCTGTCCTTCGTGCTCCTCGAGAGCGGCATGATGGCTTATCAGGCTGGCTACTATAAGGACACAGAGATGAACCATGTGGCCCGCATGAACTACGCTTTCAGCGGCTTTGCCAACAGTGTGCCCAAGAGTGTGGCCGAGGATGAGGACGTGGAGAGTTTCACCGACTTGGATATGCCGAGCAATGTGAAAAATAAGGACAACACCGAGCTGGTCGTTCTCCTCATCGATGGCGTTTCGGGTCAGATTGCCAATGCCGCCAAGTGCCACATTGCAGCCGAGCCACCCGTCACTGGAATCAGCGAGAAACATGCCGTTGCCGTTCCCGCTTTCACTGTCCGCAACGGGCAGCTCGACCTCAATGGCTACAGCGGCACCGTGCAAGTCTATGATGCCAGCGGCAAGCAGGTCTCCGGAAACAACATGAAGCCCGGACTCTATATCCTCCGCGGCACCGATGGAAAGAACAGCTTTGCCACGAAACTGGTTGTCCGTTAATCGGCTTCTACTCTCTCGGTATCGATTGTGCCGAGTAGAAGATTGAATCATCAAGGATAGGAAGGAAGGCTTCACAGCCTTCCATCCTGTCCTTTCTTTGGTTAATCCAACCGACTTTAGCAGATATTATCAATCAAAATACATCCACACATGAAATCAACCCAACATTTCCTTTTGTCCTCATCGCTGTGGCTTTTTGCCGCCATGCCGTCGATGGCACAGGCCGAAGCTGCCCCCCAGTGGCGGCTTCCCCTCAAGGCGGCAGGCGCAGCAGCGCAGCGTCAGCTATGGGGGTACATGGGATCAGCCCGCGAATGGCCCACTGCCAGCGGCGGCTATGGCTATATGTCCTTCACGGCCGACAGCCATCCCACCTTCGCCGACCTTCTCTCCGATGGCGAGCACACCATGTCGCCCAATGGAGGAGGCGCGCTCCACGACGGCCGCTACGATGCGGTCAACTATACCCAGAGCGGTACCACCCTCAAAGTGACCCACTACCAGTTCAATACCGACAACAACTGGCGCTCTACCATCGTTCCCACCACCATTTCCGACCCTTCACTCATCGCCACCGAGACCGCTTCGAGCCGTGCCACGGGCAAAGTCTATGGACAGTTCTACAACAGTGTGCTCACAGGCTTTGAGTTTGGCGTCATCGACTACGACGCCATGGAGCGCACTACCATTGCCGAGTCGAAGAATAAGTACGTCGCCCTGGGTGTCACTTCCTACGAAGTCGTCTATGGTGTGGCCACCGACGGCAATCTATACCGCATTGACACCGAGACCGGCGAGGAGCGGCTGATTGGCCCTACGGGTGTCGATGTGGCCGAGAACAGCCGCCAGAGCTACAGTCAGAGCGGCGAAATAGACCAAGACAACGACGTGTTCTACTGGGCATCCATCGACAAGGACCAGCATGCCGCCCTCTATACGGTCGACCTCTCCTCTGGGGCTGCCACCCTCATCGCCGATATGCCCCACAACGAGCAGATTCTCGGCATGGCCATCCCCGATGCCACGCCGGCCGATGCAGCCCCTGCCGCCGTGACCGACTTCTCCGTCAACTTCAGTGGAGGTGCCGTTTCGGGTACGGCCGAGTTCACCGTGCCTGCCAAGACCTATTCCGGGGCGGCGCTTTCCGGCACCGTCAGCTACACCGTCAAGGCCAATCAGCGTACCGTAGCTTCGGGAACCGCCACACCTGGGCAGCGGGTCAGCGTGCCCATCAACGTAAATGAGGGCACGACCTACTTCCGCCTGGCCCTCTCCAACGCTGCCGGCGACGCTCCCATAGCCCGACTCACGCGCTATGTGGGCTTCGACGAGCCGCTCCCACCCACCTCCGCCCGCCTTTCCGTGGCTGCCAATGGCACTGCCACCGTCACCTGGGGCGCACCGCAGCGCGGAGTCAACGACGGCTATGTGGGCAAACTCACTTATGATGTGGCGCGCAATCCCGGCAATATCACCGTCGCCAAGGGCATTGACGCACTCTCCTACACCGAGAAGCTGCCCGATCAGCTGGGCAACTACACCTACTCCATCACCGCCGTCGGCGAGTCGAAGCGCAGTCAGGCCGCCACAACCAACGCCGTGCGCCATGGCAGCAGTATCGAGCCGACCTATACCGAGACCTTCGGTACGCAGGAGGACTTCAATCTCTATCAGACCATCAACGCCAACAACGACAATTACACCTGGAAGTGGCACGATGTACTCCAGTGCGCGCAGTATGAGACCAACCCCGGGGCTGCTGCCGACGACTGGCTCGTCTCTCCCCCCATCCATTTGCAGTCCGACCACGTCTACACCTTGTCGTTCAAGGCGCGCAACTCGCTCGTCTATTACAACGAGACTATCGAGGCCAAGTGGGGAACGGGCAACACCGTCAGTGCGTTGACGCAGCCTATCATCGGCGAGGCCACCCTCTCGGGCGCGGAGTTCCAGACCTTCGGCAAGGAGATCACCTCCGACAAGGACCAGACCATCTACCTTGGCGTCCACGCCCTTAGCCAGGCAGCCACGGCCAAGATACTGGTCGACGACATCAGTATCGTCGACGAGGGCCACCTGCAAGGCCCCGATGCGGTGCAGCATCTCACCATAACGCCCGATGCCAAGGCCAGTCTCAAGGCCAAAGTCGCTTTCACGGCGCCCACCAAGAACGTGCAGGGCAATGCAGTGGGCGCAATGACCAAGATTGAAGTGGCGCGCGACGGGGTCGTCGTGCATACCTTCAGCAACGTCTCCGCCGGACAGTCGCTCTCTTGGGAGGACAACGCTCCCCAAGCGGGCATGAACCGCTACACCGTCACGGGCTACACGCAGCAGGGCAATGGCCGCAGTGCGTCGCAGGAAGCATGGATTGGCCTTGACCAGCCGTCCGCCCCGCAGCATGTCACCGCCACCGACACCGAGCAGGGTGTACGCCTCGCATGGGCGGCATCTTCGGAAAAGGGCATCCATGGCGGCGTGGTGCTGCCCCAGGACCTGACGTATAACGTCTATTCCTACGAGCCCGACGACCTCCTTGAGCCGTGGCAGCCCATCGTCGAGGAGCAGAAGGACACCCACTACGACCTTTCCCTTGCCGCCACCGGGGCACAATCGCTTCACCGCTACGCCATCTCGGCGCGCAATGTGGCTGGCGACGGCGACCGTTCGTTTGCTCCTGCGTCATCAGTGGCGCACCCTACGTGCTGCCCTTCCGCTCCGGCTTCAAGCCGGGGGTAGATCCGGCCTTGTGGTGGACTCCGCTGACGAAGGAGGGAAGCAACGAGTTTGTGCGCAATGGGCAGCAAGCCTCCGACGGCGACGGCCATTGCATGATGTTCACGTCCTACAATGCCGAGACCGCCGCACAGCTCTATTCGGGCAAGATAGCCCTTGAGGGCACGCAAAATGCCGAGGTGGTGTTCAGCCACAACGCTACGGCGGGCAGCAAGGACCGCATCGAGGTGACGGTGCGACAGCCCGGAGCCGACGAGGAGGTCATCGGCACGGTCGATTATCAGTCCATCAGTGGCAGCGGATGGCAGCGCTCATCGTTCAAGATTCCTGCCAAGTATGCCGCAGCACCCTATGTTGTGGTCGGATTTCGTGCCACCGCCCCCCTCTACCATGCCATCCGCATCGACGATGTGTGCGTGCGCGGCGTGTTGGCCAATGACCTTTCCCTGTCGCTGACCGCCCCGGCGAGTGCAGCCAAGGGACTGCCCGTCGAGGTGTCCATGGTCGTTGAGAACCGCGGAACGAAAGAAGCGTCGGCCTATTCAGTGCAGCTTACCGCAGGCGACGAGGTGCTCTACAGCGAGGACTTTGCCCAGCCGCTCAAGCCTTTGGCCACCCATGCCATCCGTACCAGTGTGGTCCTTCCCGTGGCTGTGCCGGGCGGAGAGCAGACCCTGACCGCAACGGTCACTTATGCCGCCGACGAGGACAACGCCAACAATACCGCCGCACAGCAGTTGCAGCTGACCGACTCGCCCGTTCCTTCCCCGCTCAACGTCGCCGGCAGCCAGCAGGGCGACGCGGTGAGCCTCTCTTGGAGCGCGCCGCAGCCTGCCAGCATCCCGACGAAGGAGACCTTCGACGAGTATGCCGCCTGGACGATCGACCGTATAGGTCCATGGACCACCTATTCGTCCAACAAGGGCGCCACGGGATGGATGTGGGGCGCGATGGGCATGCCTTTCGAGCACGAGGGTGAGCCTTATGTCTATATCGTGTTTGTGCCCGATTCCATCCAGGATGGCATCACTACGTACAACCATACGCTCAAGCCACACAGTGGCGACCGCTGCCTGATGTCGCGCTACAGCCGTGACAAGAACAACAATCTGATCGATTGCGACGACTGGCTCTTCTCCCCGATGCTCTCCGGAGCGGCGCAGACCATCTCGTTCTACGCCAACGACACGGAGAGCGACGCGATGAATCCGCGCTATTCAGTCGCCTTCGAGGTGCTCTACTCCAAGACCGGCACGAAGCCGGAGGACTTCACGCTCGCCAATGCCTTCTCGCAGGAGAGCGGTCGCTGGGGATTCTTTGAGTTTGAGGTGCCAGAGGGCACACAGTATTTTGCCATCCGCAACGTCTCAACGGGTGAGCAGATCGATGCTTTCTTGATAGACGACGTGTCCTACAACGCCGGTTACGGCCTGTTGGAGGGCTTCAATGTCTATCGGGACAACGAGCTGGTGGAGAGTTTGCCCGCCGATGCCACGTCATACAGCGAGCCCCAGATGCCGTGGGGTCGCCATCAATATGCCGTCACGGCGGTCTTTGCCGGCGGTGAGTCGGTGTTGGCCACGGGCAGCGACCTGATATTCACGGGCATCACCGCTGTCGGCGTCGGTCAGACGGCCGCCGACAGCCAGCCGGTCTACAGCTTGAGCGGCCAGCGTGTGGGTGTAAGGTCCGACCTCAAGCACTTGCCCAAGGGCGTTTATGTCTCGGGGGGCAAGAAAGTCGTGGTGAAGTAACGGTCATGTCCCTCTTTTAACCCAAATCGGTCATTAG
>DLLX01000038.1:0-5298 GCA_002479145.1 Prevotella sp. UBA7551
CCAACAACAAGTGCAAAATTACGAATTAACTTTGATGAACTCTTTTTTGCTTGAAGAAAACTATCTGTCACGGCTGTTCAAAATTTGTGCTTTATCCGACCTTTCAACCCAGAGCATGCTGGAATTAGAATGGCAATCCCACAGCGAAGTGGAGTGTCTGTGCATCCTTGAAGTGTCCGACGTTCAGGAATCCAGTCTTCCCTGTGTCGTAAGGTAGGTGAAGTCCCACGCCCCAATCCAATCTAAGGATGAAGAAGCCGACATCGTAGCGCAGTCCGATGCCTGTACCGAAAGCCATGTCCTGGAAAATGCGTTTTGCTTTGAAGGTCGTCTCTTCCATCTCCTTGTGATTCTTGAGCGTCCATACGTTGCCCATGTCGAGAAATACCGCACCATAAAGCGACCCGACCAGATGGGGACGATACTCCAAGTTGGCCACAAACTTGAGGTCGCCCGTCTGCTCCACATAGGAGTAAAGTGGCGATTGACTACGGTATCTTCCTGGTCCTACCTCACGGGCGTTGAAAGCTCTGATGCTGTTGGCACCTCCGACAAAGAATTGTTCGGTGTAGGGTGCGTACTCGCTGTTGCCGTAGCTCACGATAGCCCCAGCGCCGATGTGAGCCACGAGTGTTGATTTGTCTCCTGTGCTCCATTGCTTCGTGAAATTTGTTTCGAACTTAACGAACTGTGCGAAAGGATTCTTGAACATCAGTTTTCCCTTTTCGTCCCATTTCTTCCCCGCCGCCATATAGCCCACTGCCAACAAGTTGGATGCTTCGCTAATGGTGGACCACCACTTAATGGGATTGGGTGTACCCGCCTTGCTCTGGTAGGCATAGCTAAATTCTACCTTTGGAATGAACTGGTCTGCGAAGCTCATGGCAAGATATGGCAGCTCGGCGGTCATCTGTGAGAACTGCTCTGTAAAGCTCGGCATATATTCATAGGTGAGTAGAATTGGTGAAAACTTGTAGTCGCTCTGTTCCGTGGGCTTCCAACTGTAGGTCAGTTCCGCCGACACCACATGCCGTTTGAAGTAAGCCTTTCGGTTGATTACACTCGATGATGCTCTCAGTGTGGTTATCGGTGTCTCATAATAGACCTTCCGCCGCCGTATTACCGTGGCTGGGTCTTCCCCCCTTGCAATGGCCTCCTGAATTTTTCGGCGGGTCTTTGCATGCCGTTTTTTTGCTGATCCACGGAAAGGGTTGAGTATTCTTGGCATCTGAAGGCTCACCTCCCCACCATATTCGTAGCTGCTTACACCAGTCGACTCTTGGCCTTCGGAGCGTCCCCATGTCCATTCATAGGAACCGTTAATGCGCAAGTTGAGCAGCTCTCCGCCCCGAAAGGCATTGCGTTTGGTGAGTCCCATGATCAATTCTGGGCCAAATTTTCCGCTTGTTTTGCCCTTTCCGTAAGCCTCTATGAAGAAATCATAAGGCTTATCAAATACGCAATCTGCCACCATGTCGAGTTGCTGGCAGTGTGCCGAGCTGTCTACAGGAACGAATGAGAGGCGTGTCTGGGAGAAGATGCCAGTGGCGTTAAGCCGTTGTTGGGTTTCTTCCTGCAGACTAATGCTGTATAGCTCTCCCTTTTTCAGCTTGATTTGGTTACTTAGCACACGACGACGCAAGGGTGATTTGCTTCCGTTGTAATGTATGCGAATGGAACGTCCGTGGCTTGTCGTGTCGATTTTTTCAAACATATTTCGCCGCAGGTTGACGTTGATGTTGCGGATGGTCCATGTCCGCAAGGCGCGTGAATTGATGGAGTCGATGAGCTGGAGCTTCATATCGACGTTTCCTGGATGGGAAATCGTGTCGGCCATATAGCTTGCCATGCCTTTCTCGTAATAGTAATAGCCGTTGTCACGAAACAGCTTTGTGACCCGTTGGCGCTCTGCTTCCAGTGCCGAGATGTCAAAGGGTGACCCGCTTTTCACAACCGCTTGAGTGGCATTAGCGGCGATAAGACTGTCCTGTGTGGGGGTGAAGCCCTCATAATGCAGAGTGTCGATAGTCCATAGTCGCCCCATATCGACATTATATTGCAACTTCATTTTCTTCGGATTCTTTTGCGGAATAAGCCGATAGGTGATGTTGCCGTTGAAGTAGCCACGCTTTTTGAGCAGACTCATTCCCACGCTTGTGTGCAGCTCGGGGTTGGCATAGCTCATCAGAGCGGGTTTTGCGCCGAAGGCCTTTACCATCCATCTGTCGAAGGGAGTGTTTCCTTGGGAGAAGGCATTCCATATCCAGAGGCCGAATTTCACTGGTGATTGTAGAGTAGAGCTGCCAAAAAGCGCACCGTTGGGTTTTGTGGCCAACACCACGTCCAGTTCTTCGCGTACCGCTGTGGCATGCGCCGATTTGTCGGCTTGACGATATTCTGTGGGCTTTAGTCCCGTAAATAGCTGATCCCCGTCGGGAATTGCGCTCGTGGTGCTGCAGCTCGTGGTGAGTGCGGCCATAAAGACGATGCTATAAACCTGTTTCATGGCTGTTTCTTTTGAGTAGAGTCGGGTCGAAGGGTGGGCATGACGGCTTCATCGTCTGCCTTAAAACGGAAAATGTCTTTGAAATGCCTTAGCTTTCTCCGCCAAGAGAAGCCTCCTCCAAATTCACTGATGTTCCCTTCGAGCCAGTCGTATGCCTCTCGTTCGTAGTACAACTTGAGGTATTGTGTCTCCTTTTGGTTCAGACGGTACTCCAGTGAGAAATTATCGAAATAAGCTCCGTTGTCATCGGTCGTTGCAGCGCCTGTGGAAACTCGTCCGCCCATGCTGATTCGCAAACGGTTGTTGAGTATGCGCTTGGAGAACTTAAACGTGTAATCGGTGTGAAGTGCGCCAGTCACGTCTGCCGTACTTTCCATGTTGGCCGTCAGGTCAAGTCCCATAGAGCGGAATGCGCTTCCCGTAATCTTGTTCACCTCTGTCTGTAGGAAGCTGGCCAAGGCCGAATTCATGGCAAAGTTTCCCACGTTGCTATCCAGATACATGCCAGAGGCAAGCATGGACACGGCCAGCTTAGAGCGCTCCTCGTCGCCCTTCATGTTCAGTTCATTGCGCATCTGTGCGTCTTCGGGCGCGTCGATAATAAACTCTATGCCCATGTCGGGGAATGTCTTCGACAATCTTACGCCACAATCGAAATCAACGATGCGTCCTTGTGACTTGTCCGATGTCGCCACGGCGGTCTTCACACTTTCCGTGGCAGTGATGCTAAGCGTCGGTTTCATCGGGTCGCCCGTGAACTGTATGTAACTTCCATCTTGAATTTGGAAGGTGCGCAGCGGAATGATAGGTAGTGAATACTTCATCTCGCCGTTGCTTAGTGTGTAGCGTCCACGTAGTTGCAACTCGTTGGTAGGGTCGTAGGTGAGGAAGAGTGTCCCTCCGCCTATTAAGTCAATATAGTTGGAGTGGTCTGCTGTGAGGAAACAGATGATGTGTGCCTGTTCATCCACGCTTACGTTGAGGTTCATTTTCAGCCCTGTGATGTCTGGTCGGTTGGGTGTTTCTGGTATCGTGTCGCTGAAATTGGTGAACTTTACGAGGTTGTCCAGTTCCGAATCCGATGTTAACTGTGCATCTCTCATGACATAGGCCATATCCGTTGAGCCCAGCACATCGATTTTTCCTCCCATCCAAAGGTTGTTGAGTGGCCCGCGCATCAAGCCCCTAAAGTTGATGAACGCCTTGCCGTAAGCTTCCGAGTGGGGGTTCTCCTTTGCGTCAATCAGCTGAAAGTTGTCTGCGCGCATGCGGACATCAAGATACATTTTGTTGAAATCGCTGAAGTCGAGATACCCTTGTACGTTTAGAGGCTGGTCATTATTGGCGAACATTTCGAAGTTTTCAAACTTCAACCGGCTGTGCTCTATGGTCACGGGGTCGTCTGCAAAGCGCATGGCAACGCCATAAGGCACGCTGACCAGCTGCGCAGAGTCGAGGTACATCTCGCCATTGACATCCAGCTTGTCCAGTGATCCGTGCAGCGACAGGGTTCCCTCGCTTACTCCTTGGAGACCAATGATTCGCTCAGGTATGAAGCCATTGACGAAGTGCAAGGGGAAGTTGTTCATTTTCAGCTCCGCATCGAGTAGTCCTTTCCCCTCGTCTTTATAGGTGCCTGAGAGCAGCCCCACCTCCTCGTCGTCCTTTTTGATGATGGCATCCACGTAGTGTGAGCCGTCTTCCTTGGGCATGTAGACCACTTCGGTGCCCACGTTGCCCATCGGGACGTTCTCGTAGATTAGGTTTTTGATGGTCATGTCGCCTGATAGGGTGAGGTCACTCTTGGTCTGTACGACGTGGTAGTCACCGTTTAGCATTCCCGAAATTTTGGGTGCAAAAGGCAGGACGGCCATCACCTTGTCCAGCTCAAACTGATGCATGGCGAGGGTAATGTCCTGTAAAGCCGTCGAGTCGGTGTCGTCAGAGTACAGTTGCACACCAGTGCCGTCGCTTGCTTTGAGAATCATCTGTGCCGATACCCTACGGTCTTGCCCCATGTGGATATAGTTTCCCTCGTTAACTTGGAACGTCTTGTAGCCGAGGATAGCCGTCGGGGAGTTGATGTCGAGCTTCACTCCGTTACCTTCCATGGCAGCACGCAGGCTGAGGTCAAGTCCAGTCTGTCCATTCTTGTCCTGTACCAGTGCATGAGTGACGATGCCTTTCTCGAAGAATGAGCCTTCGATGCGTCCGCTGTAGGGATAACTGTTTGTTGGTGAGTTGGTCACGGCAAGGTCATAGTTCAGCGTATTACCGTCGCTTTGCAGGTTGATGTTGAGCTGGTCGATGGTCACATCGTCCTTGCAGATCAGCGAATCCACGCTCACGTAGCCGTTGAGTCCGCGACTTGGAGAGGATGTGATGTCCGCCTGTGCCGCCCTAATGGCGTATCCGCTTTGCTTGAGTAGTTGGCAGATGAAATTGTTCGTGCCCGTATTGACGACAAAGTGCCCGTTGGGTAGCAAGCTGAGGATGGCTTTTTGGTCTATAACTCGAGCTTCCATCTGTCGTTTGGCTGTTTTTGCTATGTGCGTTCCGATACCGGCCAATTGGCTATAACTCCCTTCGAAGTCAGCGTCGAGTTGGAAGTCTCCACCCGATATGTCCGCATGGGTCGTGTCCCGGCGGCTCAACACGTCGAGGGTGAGGTCGTCTGGTGTGATGGTTCGATCTTTTCCACGGAGCATCAGGTTGCCCACCCGCCCTTTAATCATCAATTCGTCCTTTTGGTCGGTGTACAGCTGAAGGTTGGCATTGGTCGAGATGTCGAG
>DLLX01000038.1:5324-17509 GCA_002479145.1 Prevotella sp. UBA7551
AGATGTCGAGCGGTTGCCCCACCATACCAAGCTGATAAAGGTCAGCGGTAGAAATATTCGCCTCAACTTTGCCATCTATCACGTTGCCTTTCATGCTTCCGTTGAGCACAAAGTCTCCCCCAAGGACGCTTACTCGTGCAGTGTCCCGTTGCTCGGTGAGCAGCAGATGGTCTATCGTTCCCCGCACAGTGTGGACGCTTTTCATGTTGGATGTCACGTCGATGTCGACATCGGCGTGCAGCTTGTAGTGATTGTCCATCACCCCAAGCCCTTTCATTTCGGCATTTTCCAGTCGTCCTTTGAGCTGTGCCCGCAGGTTGTCACCTCGCAACAGTGCCGTAAGATTAAATGTCCCGTTGAGCAGTTCGTGCGGTGTGCGCCGCTGGCGGTCGGTCAAGCGTAGATGGGAAAGAATGCCTTTGACGTAGTGGCTGGTTTTCATGTCCGACCTTACGTCCACGTTCGCATAGCCCGACAGGGCAAACGGATAGTCCTTGATGCCCAAACGGAGCAAGTCAGCGTGGGCTATCTGCCCGCGGAAGTGTCCGTCAACCCGCTTGTCGTTGATTTTCCCGTTGAATCCGAAGATGCCACTCACCATCGGGTTGCGGCTGTGCGCCTTGGCAGTCAGGTAACCTCGGTGCAGCAAGATGTCCGTCTTTATGCCGTCGAGCAGGTACTCTTTATAGCCGAACTGCCTGATGTCGGCCTTCACTATCATTCTGGTGTGCGGGCTGAATATGTCCGTTCCGTGCCCTTCGGCGGTCACACGTCCTGTCAGTGTGTTAAATCCCATCTTGGGAAGAAAATGGGCCATGTTGAGGCGGGTGGCTTCCAGGCGGATATTGTAGCTCTCCTTGGCCGCGTCGTATGCTCCGTCGATGTGCGCCCATCCGTTGCTCTCGGTAATCATCATGTCCGCTGTGTAGGCCGATGGGCTGGCCTCAATGATGCCGTTGAAGCCCATTCCATGCGGTATGCGCACCATGTTGACCACCTGTCGTGGCATGAAATGGTAGGCGAATCTCAGGTTTCCTGTTCTTCCTTTCACCTTCATGTATGTCTTGAGCCGCTTCACCGCCACAAGGTTCTCCACCCATCCCGTTGCGGTAAGGTCGAAGTGTTGCGCCATACTCAGCCGGAGGTTTTGTATTGCGACACGCTTCATGTTGCCCGCGACCTGACCTGACACCGCAAGCCGTGACGTGGGCAGTGCCCGCAATACGTCGGTGGGTAGGTTAGCAAGGAAAGGACGCAGGTCGGGGAGTGACGTATGACCAGACAACCGCACGAACATTTGCCCAGGGTGGAGGTCATCAAAGGTGTTCATGTCCATACGAAACGTGCCCGTCAGGCGGGTCTCGGGCATCTCGAGGCGGAAGTCTTGCAGCGAGAGCCGAGTACTGTCAGTATGGAAAACGCCCTGCAGGGCATTGACGCGCAATCCGCTCTGCTCAGTGAAGTGGGCCGCGCGGATGCGCAGGTCAATGGTGTTATTGGCGTAGCAAAAAGAGTCTACACCAAGATGCAGTCTGTTGATGCTGATGTGTGCAGCATCAAATCCGCTGGTCGTGCGTGGAATGAAGTTTCTGTTGTAGGCTGCCGCACCATCGTGCCAGTCGAGTGTGGCCACTTTATAGGTGTTGTCTTTCAGCTTGAGCAGTGCATGGCGGGCTGTGGCTTCGCCAAAATAGGCATGCACGCTGGTTGTATCGCCTGGCAGATGAAGCTGGAAGTTGGTCTTGGCCAGCTGCAATCGGTCGATGTCAATTTGCCATGGCACTTCTTTCTTGGCCATGTCCTTAGGCATGGTGTCGCCCAATGCCACATCGATGTAGCCGCCCTTGATTTCGGCAAGGTTCACTTTCGCCCGTTCGTTGCCGAGACTCACACCGTGGCTTACGACATGCAACCGCTCCAAGTTGGCCTTGATGCGCAGGTCGCCAACCAGTTGTGCCGTGTTCATGTGCAGTCCCTTGAATGTCAGCCAGTCCACCTCTATGTTCCCTTTGAGTAGTGGCAGCATCTGGACGTGGGTCGTCAGTGTCTTCACATCGGCTATCGTATCCATCCTGTTAGGCAACGAGTCATTAAGCTGCAGTGCTTTCAAGCCTTGCAGCCTAAGGTCTAATGGGAAGCTGAGGCGCAGCTCCTCAATAGTGATCTTCATGCCCGTCTTCTCCGAAGCCACTTGGGCTGCTTGGTTGACTGCCCACTGTTGTATGGGTGGGCAGTAGAGCAGTAGCGTGAACAGCAGAAACAGTGCGATGGGTGTGAGTACAACTGCCACGAGCACTTTCAGGGTTTTCTTCATGCGCAGAATCTCTGAACGGCGGTTAGCCGGATGGCTTAAGAGTGCAAAGTAACGAAAAAAAAACGACATGACCGATGGTTTCTTGTCTTTTTTGATCGTGATGGTGTTTTCTGCCGATATATTAAACATTCAAGATAGAAGTGCACAGTTTTGGTATAGATAATCCTCCCTCCCGAGGAGGTGCAGACGTTCTTGAAGCGTAGCGGAAAGGTTGTCTGCACCTCCTCGGGAGGAAAAACAACAACCAGCAAACAAATAATAAAAAAGGGAGACCGCTGTCTCCCAGCACTGACAAAAGATTTTTCTCACTTTTTCTTATTGGATTGTTTGGCGGGTTCAACAGATTTTTATAAATTTGCAATCGAATATTAAACAAAGTCAAGTTAAATAAAAGGAAGAAGCCTATCGAAGCAGCATTACTTCATAACAAATAAAATTGGATCATGGAGAATCTGAACTTGATGACCGACGAAGAGTTGGCCATTATGTATATCGAGGGAGACAACAAGGCTTTTGATCTTTTACTTAGCCGAAACCAAGAGAAGTTGTTCGCCTATATTTTGTTTGTCGTCCGTGACCGCGAGATAGCGAACGACATGTTTCAAGACACCTTCTTTAAGGTCGTTTCACGCTTGCAAGAAGGGAAATACGTTGCCAACGGCAAGTTTAGTGCATGGTTGATGCGCATCGCCCATAATGTAATCATGGACTGGTATCGCCAGCAACGCACTCAAAACATTGTTGACGCTCCCAAGAATAACGACCTTTCCAATGTCGGAGCTTCTCTGTTAGAAGGGACACGCGAGGGTGAGCTGATCAATAGTCAAGTCATAGAAGACGTAAGACGGATGATGACCCACCTACCTGCATCACAACGCGAAGTGGTGTTCATGCGCTTCTACCAGCAGATGTCGTTTAAGGAAATAGCCGAGGCTACTGGGGTCAGCATCAATACCGCGCTTGGACGGATGCGCTATGCCATCCTCAACCTCCGAAGAATGACACGAGAACATCAGCTTACGCTCCAGATGCTATAGTACATCTACACTATAATGCATGGAGTCTGCGCTGCAAAAAATCTTACTCCTTATGCCTCTATTAATGAGACAAAAGGAGCAAGACGCTGCAAGAAGAGCGAAAGCCTTCGTATCAAAGTGCCCTTAGGTCATGGATGGTCTTAATAGGATTGGGCGAGCTGAAGACATAACTCCCGCTGACAAGTACATCGGCACCAGCCTTGACAAGCAAGGGCGCAGTCTTTCCCTGGACGCCACCATCTATCTCGATAAGCGCATGACTTCCCGACAGGGCAATCAGCTTGCGCAGACGCTCCACCTTCTTTAAGGTGTTCTCAATGAACTTTTGTCCCCCAAAGCCCGGGTTAACGCTCATTAAAACTACCAAATCTACATCATTGATGATGTCCTCCAGCATACAAACGGGCGTGGAAGGGTTGAGAGCGACACCAGCTTTCATGCCAGCAGCGTGAATTTCCTGTACCGTTCGATGCAGATGCCTTACTGCCTCATAATGAACCGTCATCATCATCGTGCCGCTTTCTGCAGTCTGACGAATATAATTTTCGGGATGCTCTATCATGTAATGTACGTCGAGCGGTTTCTTCAAGACTTTGGCTACGGCATTGAGAACAGGAAAACCAAACGATATGTTGGGTACGAAAATACCATCCATCACGTCGATGTGAAGCCAGTCGGCCTCACTTTCATTAATCATTTCAACATCGCGTTGGAGATTTAAGAAGTTGGCAGAAAGAAGAGATGGTGAGATTAATACTGACATTGTTTTTAATTAAGCGTATAAGGTATGATGCGGCCACCCACTTTGGCCACACGATAAGTGTAAGCCATTTGGCGAATCAGTCGGAGTGTAAACTCCGAAGGCTGGTTGTCTTCTCGTGTAAAGATGTTCATAAGCTACTATTTGTATTTGAGTTCTTCTATTCATGTAAACGCAATAGAGAAATGTTTATTATGTGATTGTTGATTTTTCAAAGAAAATATATAACTTTGTAGGCGAATCTTGCAAAGGACTAAAATGATTATTGCAATCAACGGCTTGTCAGGAATTGACAACATCAGGGAGGTATCTCGCTTGGGTGTGCAATGGATTGGACTCGATTTCGAGGGCAATAGCGTGCGCAGAATACACCAGCGGCCTGCTCTATCTGGCATAATGCCTGACACCCCGCAGCTCAAGCCTACTGAAATGCCCCAGGAAACCACACTGATGGGAATCTTCCATGACGAAATGCCACAAAACATCATCACACATATCTACAACTTTCACTTGGACGTGGTACTACTTAATGGTGGGGAGAATACTGTACTGATAGACAATTTGCGCCGCACTGTCATCCCTGACATTCGCCGGGAAGTCATGTTCATCAAAACCATCCGTGTACAAAGACACGAGGATATTATTCGAGCACAACTTTTCGAAGGTCATGCTGACTACCTTTTATACGACATGACCGATGCGCCTTGGGCTTGGTTGACAGAAAATGAAGTGAAAATCCCGTTCCTTATCTCTGGTGGATTGACTGAAAAAGACGCACGGAAGATGCGCAATTTCCACCATCCCCTACATGTTGGGTTCTGCTTGGGCAAAGAGATGGAGTCGGAAGTGGGACATATCGATGTAGAAAGAGTGCGCCTTTTGCTGAACACCTTATCATAGATAGGTAAACGTCATTCCGTCACGCAAAAGCTTTACCCAAGTGAACTGTAGCTTGAATGACGGAATGTGGAGGGCAGGCCAGTGCCTAAACAAAAGGGTTAAAACTCACTTGTAAAGTGGAATTTGATATGTTCGAAGTCTTGTTGTGCCATCTGAAGTACATAACTTGAATCAGCCAAGAAAACGTCTCTTCCCTCAATATCTTTAGCCATGTATTGATATTTTCGCTTTTTAAATCGGTCAAGTTCTTCTTCGTTTTCGGCCTCAATCCAGCAGGCTTTATACAAATGAACTGCCTCCCAACGGCATCGGGCGTTGTACTCATGCTCCAAGCGATACTGTATGACCTCAAACTGGAGTTGGCCTACCGTACCGACAATGCGACGGTTATTGAACTGATTAACGAACAACTGCGCAACACCTTCATTCATGAGTTGCTCCAAGCCTTTCTGAAATTGTTTTGACTTCATCGGGTCATCGTTCTCAATATATTTGAATAGCTCCGGAGAGAATGAAGGCAAGCCTCTGAAATGGAGCAATTCACCTTCTGTGAGAGTATCGCCTATCTTGAAGATGCCGTTATCTGGTAAACCCACAATGTCACCAGGCCAGGCTTCTTCTACTGTACTCTTACGCTGCGCCATAAATTGTTTGGGAGAAGAGAAACGCACAGTCTTGTCCAACCGGATGTGACGGTAAGGTTGGTTGCGCACAAAGCGGCCAGAACAGACCTTGCAAAAAGCAATACAGGAGCGGTGGTTAGGGTCTATATTGGCGGTGATTTTGAAGATAAAGCCTGTGAACTTAGGTTCTGTGGGCAGCACTATCCGCTCTTCAGCTTGCGTTGGCCGAGGAGAAGGGGCTATTTCCACAAAGCAATTAAGAAGTTCCTGTACGCCGAAATTGTTCAGAGCCGAACCGAAAAATACTGGGGCAACCTTGGCACTACGGTAGGCTTCTACGTCAAAAGTAGGATAAACGCCTTCCACGAGCTCCAAGTCATTACGCAGTTGATGGGCAAACTCCTCTCCCACCTGTGCCTCAAGCTCATCTGACTGTATGTTTACGGCAACCTTTTCGGTAACACGTTGCTTGTTAGGCGTGAATAGATTGAGCTGCTTTTCGTAGATATTATACACTCCCTTGAATCGTTGTCCCTGACCAATAGGCCACGACAGGGGACGCACATGAATGTGCAACTCTTGCTCCAATTCGTCCAAAAGGTCGAATGGGTCTCGCCCCTCCCGGTCCATTTTGTTGACAAAGATGATTACAGGGGTGTTTCTCATGCGGCAAACCTCCATCAGTTTACGGGTTTGAGCCTCAACGCCCTTAGCCGAATCAACAACAATGATGGAAGAGTCTACTGCCGTTAAAGTGCGATAAGTGTCTTCTGCAAAATCTTGGTGGCCAGGCGTGTCGAGTATGTTTACCTTGTAGGTCTCGTCTTCCTTGGCGTCTGTCCCCTTGGGACTGTAGTCGAACTCCATGACAGAAGTGGAGACAGAGATGCCGCGTTGCTTCTCGATGTCCATCCAGTCGGAAGTTGCAGTTTTTCGTATTTTGTGGCTCTTTACTGCACCTGCGACTTGAATCTGACCGCCGAAAAGAAGAAACTTTTCCGTCAATGTAGTCTTACCCGCATCTGGGTGACTGATAATGGCAAAGGTGCGTCTACGTTCTATTTCGTTCATGCTCTCGCTACTTTTGTTTAATGAGATGAATACATTTCTCAAGAGAATCGAGCCAATAAGGTATCTGAATGCCAAAAGTCTCCTTGACCTTACTCTTGTCGAGCACGGAATAGGCCGGGCGCTTTACAGGAGAAGGAAACTCGGAGCTGTGACATGGCTGAATGTCACAGGTTGTGTTGCCAGCAATGCGGGCTATCATTTTGGCGAAGTCGTACCAAGAAGTAACGCCCTCGTTGCTGAAATGATAAATTCCAGTATGACCGATGTACTTTCTTTGCTCCACAATATCGAATATGGCCGTCGCCAAATCACCTGCATAAGTTGGCGTTCCACACTGGTCGAAGACCACTTTGAGCTGTGGTTTAGTAGAAGTCAAGTTGAGCATCGTTTTCACAAAGTTGTGCCCAAAGCTACTATAGAGCCACGCAGTGCGGAATATAAGATAGTCCACGCCAGTAGAAACAATCCTCTCTTCACCGTGGAGCTTAGTCAATCCATAGACTCCCGATGGCGTTCCTGACTGATTTTCCTTGCAAGGCGAATTATAGTCGTCGGCACCGAAGACATAGTCCGTGCTGATGTGAATAAGTAACCCACCGACATCCTTCATTGCTTTGGCCAGATTTTCTGGTGCTTCGGCGTTGAGCGTTTCTACGATTTCACCTGCAGTCTCAGCCTTATCGACATTCGTCCATGCAGCGCAGTTAATAATACAACCTATCTTTTCCTGCTCCACAAGCTTCCTAACAGACTCTAAATCAGTAATGTCGAGGGGTAAATACCCCTCACAGATATCTGTGAAAATGTAATGATCCCGACTTCTCTTGGCTACAAGCTGTATCTCATTGCCCAATTGCCCGTTAGCTCCTGTTACCAGTATATTCATGATAGTTATTGCTATATTTAGATTGTTGGAGAAAGTCTTCGTTGCTATTAAAATGCCTTTCTCCTAAAATCAAAACTTACGCGTCTAAACTAATTATCCCAGTCCAGCCCTTCTTTTTTTTCCTTGATGTAATAATCAGACAACATACCGACAAAGGTTGTAATTTCCTTAATGGCGTGTTCTGTTTCGGGTGACACAGACCTATGCTGCATTCTTAGGAGCATAACGCCATATAGCGCATTGAGACAGGTCTCAATCTCGCCTATGTTTTTGTCTCCTTTACGACGAAGTTCGACTATGAAGGGCAAAACTCGGTAATATTCAGCAGAATAGAAAGGAAAACGGGACGACTGAAGCAACTGGACATGAAGCTCACCAAGATCTTGAAGCAATACCTCATTGATTGCCAAATGCCCCTTTGCTCGTTTTCCCTCTTGATTCATCATCCGAATCAAGTCACCAAACCAATCCTCTTCTTCGTCTTTCTGCTCCTTCGTGTAGTCAAAACGGTCTATGTATTCATGGCGGAGACGTGGGAGTGAACAGCCATAAGCGCGTATTAAGTCTTCCATCTGCCACATATAAAGCAGATACTCAACAATGCTTTTTTCTCTGATTGCTTTTGCTATAAACATGGATTCGAGTCTTAATAACTGGGTAAATGGTAAAGATTGAATACTGCCCCGAAAAGAATAATTACAGAGAACAAAATGACCAACGAGCCTATTACTCTATTGATAATGGTGATACCAGTCACATTAAATCTTCCTCCAATCTTATCAACAAGCCACGTCAGCCCATACCACCACAACAGTGCGCCCAAAGGAATGCAAGCAAAGCCCACGCCTGTTTCAAACGGACGCGATGGTTGAACGAAAGCGAACTGTGCAAAAGTGGCCATGAACAGAAATATAATCAATGGGTTGGAAAAAGTGACGAGAAACGCCGTTAGGCCATTGTTGAGAAGAGACCCTTTCCCACGATTCTTCGAATGTGGATGCAAGTTCTTCTTGCCGGGATTAGAACGAAAACAATAAATGCCAAAAAGCAGAAGGATAATACATCCTGATATCTGAAGGAAGAATTGATATTTAGGATTATGCAACGGTTCCATAATGAACCCCATGCCCAATCCTACTATTAGCGCATAAATGATATCGCTCACCGCAGCTCCTACTCCTGTCATAAGGCCATACCAGCGCCCCTTGTTCAAAGTGCGCTGAATGCAAAGGATTCCCACAGGTCCCATTGGAGCAGAAGCAATGATGCCTATAGCCATCCCCTTGAAAATGAAATCAAGGATGTCGAGCTGGATTGGTAATTCTATATTCATAATTCGGGTACAAAATTCGGAAAAATATGGCACATAAGCAAATTTGGCATGTGAAACTTTGTCTATTCGAGGGTTTTTAGTAACTTTGCAATAACCAGAATATCTAAACATAAACAAAATTATGGTAGCACAAGAACAGCAGAAGCCCTTCGTCATCGGATTGGACTTGGGCGGTACTAATTCCGTTTTTGGAATAGTTGACCAGCGTGGAAACATACTGACAACCAACTCCATCAAGACACAAGCCTACAAGACGGCCGAGGACTTTGTTTCAGCCGGTGTGGAGGCTTTGAAGCCAATCATTGCCAAAGTGGGAGGCATTACCCAGATAAAAGCCATGGGCATTGGCGCACCAAACGGCAATTATTACCGAGGAACTATAGAGTTTGCACCTAATGTGCCTTGGGGGCATGACGGAGTGATTCCATTGGCCGATATGTTCTCAAAGAAGTTGGGCATACCCGTGGGACTTACGAATGATGCCAACGCCGCAGCTATTGGAGAAATGCAATATGGTGTGGCACGTGGAATGAAAAATTTCATCATGATCACACTTGGTACTGGCGTAGGGTCAGGCATTGTCGTCGACGGACACATGGTTTATGGCAGCGATGGTTTTGCCGGAGAGCTGGGGCACACCATCATCCGTCGTGAAAATGGACGCCCATGCGGTTGCGGGCGCAAGGGCTGCTTAGAAACCTATTGCTCAGCAACTGGAGTGGCGCGCACCGCCCGCGAGTTCCTTGCTAATAGCGATGAACCATCCTTACTTAGAGATTTGAAACCTGAGGACATCACCTCTCTCGATGTTTCTATTGCGGCGAGCAAGGGGGATGCGCTTGCCAACCGCATCTATGAGTACACAGGAGAAATACTTGGTGAGGCTTGCGCAGACTTCACCGCCTTCTCTTCTCCCGAGGCTTATGTGTTCTTTGGAGGCCTGACCAAAGCAGGCGATTTGCTCATGAAGCCTGTGAAAAAGAGCTACGACGAGCATGTCTTAAAAATTTACAAGGGAAAAGCACAGTTCCTTATCAGCTCTTTGGACGATGCCAGCGCCGCCGTCTTGGGCGCTTCCGCCATTGGTTGGGAACTGTAAGCCACTGGATGCGGCACAGTCAAAGCTTCTTGGATTTTCACCAACAGCACAGCAGATTCTTACAAATACAAAGGAATGTGTCATAACCTGGCACATTCCTTTCGGTAAGTTCTATTTTTACAGTCATACAATATTATTCAATATAAAACATTTGTTTTTTATTCTAATAAGTACATTCATGATTTGTGATAGCGTGTCTGCCCAATCACAGAATATTTAATGTATTTATACTGCAACACATATAATCGCTGATGCTGTAAAAGGCATAGAGGATGCACACATTCGCAAAATGGTAATTCAAAAATTTCGAAATGACAAGAAGACATTTACAATGCTTTATGCCGATGAAAAATATTCTTTTAGCGAAGGTTCAATTGATGGCGATACAGGGATAAAGTCTGTAGGACTGGCAGAAGACATTTACATAGACTTGGCAAAAGACTCTTTGTTTGCAAAAAGTACATTGTTGACAAGCTCTTCCTTATTAAGGACAAGTACATACCTTGTGATTGGACTCTAACAAAAGAGACAAAGACTATCAATGGCAAATTGTGTACAAAGGCAACAGCATCTTGAAATATTCCTGTCACAGCATGGTTTTGCACAGAGATACCTTTGAATGTTGGACCTTTGGGATATATTGGGCTGCCCGGCATAATCATGCAACTTGACACACCTACTTATTCGTATGTCTTACAAGAAATGATCAACTTGGAAGATGTACCGACTTTAGAGGTTCCAACTAAAGGCAAGGTTATATCCCAAGAAGAATTCAACAAACTTGAAGCGGAAAAGATGAAGTCTCGTGGGGCAGAAGCAGGAGAGGTAAGAATTATTCGCATGTAAGTGATGCGTCAGCTCCACAATCTCACATTCAGCATACTTGCCTTACTTCACAATTATGATAAGGATTATTACAATACAGAAGATTTATCAATAGACTGCCATAAGGCGAAAGGAATATATAAGAAACAAAGCGGATCTCTTATTTTTGAAAAGGCTGCTGGATGGTTGAGGTTCAAGCTCAACGCCTCTTTGACAGAGAATACATACAAACAAGCATCCAAAAACGACGACAGCTCTGTCAAATTCAATTATAATTCATTGATTCGTTTAGTATTCAGCCCAAAGAGTGAGCTTATCGTGACTGGGAGCAAAGAAACGTATCAAATCAACCTGAACAGGCTTGTTGACTTCCCTGTACATCTTTCATACGACAGATTGCAGAAGGCATCGGCTATTCATTCACCGTTCATCAACAAGGATACTTATTCCTTACATTATCGTCTCATCAATAATTATAGCAATCTGTTGCTCTTTGTGTCGGGAATGTATTCCAATACAAAAGGCGGAGGGTTGGCAAATGTCACTCAACAAGGCATAACAAGAAACTTGACATATACAGATGGGGGTCAAGAGGAATGGATGGCTTTACATGCTGTGGTTTCAAAAGGTTTGGGTCACTGGCCAATAGATGCCAATATAAAATTGTCATTGACCCAAAGCCGTGTGGCAAATGTATTGAATAGCATGAAGTTCAACACAATAGTACAGGTGCCCAAGGGAGAGATGGGTTTTAGAACAAGGCTGAAATCTATACTCAACTTTGATTTAGGTGCATCTTACAAGAAAAACATATACACAAGTTATGCTGGCAGAAAGCAATATAACGAACTATTCGAAGCTCATTTGTACACATATATAAAGTATGGACATTTAAAAGGAACCGTAAATTACACATTAAGCAAAACCCAAGGAGGTGGTTTAGAGCGTCTTTCCAACAATTTAGGCTTTCAAGTTTCATACCACCTGAAGAGATACCAACTCACACTATCGGGCAACGAACTATTACATCTACATAATAACAACTGGTTGATGCTCAGCAGCTCTTCGTATTCATCAACGACAACCTATTATAGGAGAATGCCTGGTTACTTGATTCTTTCGTGTGGAGTGAATATTGACTAAAACTAACAGAACATCAGAAGAACCTCAAATGTTGTCAAAGCAAAAGGGGGCATACTCAAAACACCCATAGGCAGGTACAGTTAATAGCATTTCAAATAACAGAAGATCCAACTAATCACTTTAGGTGGGTTCTATAAATTACCACCAAAAAAGATATAAATGATGAAGGGTTACGTTTTGCCATCTTTTGGCCT
>DLLX01000038.1:17568-45885 GCA_002479145.1 Prevotella sp. UBA7551
CTTCCTCACTCGCTGACGCTCAGTGTCGAAAAGAGCCTCAAAATCTGACAAAGCTAATTTATAGAACCCACCTTTACTCTTGGATAAGAACGGCATATAAGGCATTTGTAGCGCAGTTTCATTTGATATTAGGCTTTTATAGCCATATAAAGCTTTATCAGATAGCAAAAATTTTTAAATTAAAAATTGAATGTTTTTAATTTATTTTTCTCAGATTTTTAATTTAAAAATTCTTTGAATATAGGCTAAACGACATTGTACAGGCATACCTTATCATAAGCCAACCAACGCTACATTTGAATGCTTATGAACTGAGCGGACTTGGATTTCCAACATCCCAGTTTACTGACAGTAACATTCAACCCAAATTATTCATTAGGCCGATTTGGGTTTATACTCAGTCTATTAAGGGGAATCATCAAAAGGGCCGATATCTCGTGGGAGATATCAGCCCTATTTACTTCGTTTGCAAAAGTTTTACGGACAGGAACGAGTCCGTATTACTATGAATGTCATCTGTTGCGGGTCACCACTTTTCGCGTAGAAATCCTGCCATTCTCATAAATGGTCTTCTCTATAACGATTCCCTCTGCATCAGAAGGATTGGCGATGATGCGACCAGCCGCATCATAATAAATGCGTGCTGCAACGGACGTTGAGCCATATCTCGTGTCTGTGATGCCAGTGTGGACATTGTTGATTACGAGCTCGTAGGTGCGATGAAGGTTACCTGCGGTAACTGTTAGCGTGGCATTCTCGCCGACCGCCTCGTTGTTAAGCCTTACGTTGTTGCCTTCGACAATAAGGTTATCGGATGAACTCCAAGCCACTCCATTCGGTGTGCCTACAAGAAAATCGTTCAAAACGTTTGAAGCACTTTCATTCTCAGCAAAAAGCACTGTGGCAACATAGAAGCTATTCACTTCGTTGTCAGCTTGTTTGACAAGTGATGGATATGTAGCCACGGCTGTTGAGAAGTCCTCACCGAGTTCTAATTGTGTCAACTGCCTTGTAGTTACACCATTCACACCATCGATAATATTGTCTTGCTCAGAAGCGTTGCCGAAGGAAGTGTCGAAATAGACATTGCTTGCCTGAACACCAACCGCACTTTCTTCCTCACTCTTGCCTATTGTCATGGCCCACTCGCCGTCGGCTTTAGCCACGCTTACTTTGGCTGCAGTGTAGGAATATGACACTTTGGCTGTCTCAGCAACGTCATCTCCTGATGAGGGACAACCCACAAGACCTGCGGCATAATCGTATGCAGAGATAGTTCCGAAGTTGTAGCATGACTTCACCGTCGGATTTCCATCACCCACGAGACCACCTGCATGAATGGCATTCTCGGATGCATTCCCGTCTATAGTCAGGCTCTCCACATTGCCCACATTGAAGCAACGCTCCAAAGTAGGATGGCTTCCTTCGAGAGACCCGGCAACTCCACCAAACGCTCCGCCAAATGACATGACTTTCCCACTATTCCAACTGTCGAGAATATTGCACTCGCCCGAGCCTACGATTCCGCCTGCATAGGCGTCTTCTTCATCACGGGAAAGGATGTCGCCCGTATTATGGCAATTCTCTACTAAAGCAAGATCGTTATCACCAAGAAGCTCGCCTACTATACCAGCCACTTTGTAACGTCCAATCACGCGGCCTGTGTTGTAACAGCCAGTCACTTTGACACTGGCACCTTCTTCGCCTTTAGCATAACCGAGGATTCCTGCAGTCCAACGTGATGCGTCCGAAGTCACGGTAGCATAGCTTCCACCTTCATCAGAATCTTCTTCCGATCCATTGATTTCAGCAGTATTGTAACTGTTGGAGATAATTACACCACCGTATGTATCACCGATTATTCCACCAGTGTAACCACCGCCACGAGTCCGTATCAAGCCAATGTTGTAAGTGCTGTCAACCACAAGAGGTTGGTTGTCGTAATGTCTTTCGGCCATACCTATTATTCCTCCGGCTTCACTGTAAGCCGAGTCTATCGCACCTTCATTATGGCTGTTCCTCACAGACGTGGGATAGAGCGCAGAACCAACTATGCCACCGATATAACTGTCTTCGGAAACTAAAGCTCCCTTGTTGACAGCCCTAACGATGGAAGCTGATACTCTACCGGCAATACCGCCAATGCTGTTCGTTCCGCTTACCCGTCCTGTATTGGTAACATTGGATATGACCGCTTCTGCAACATCTTCGCTTTCGCCGGCAATGCCTCCGACGTATCTCGAAGAGCCTGTTACATTGCCTTCATTGGAAGAATTGGTTATAATAGCGAATGGATAGAGGTATCCAGCGATACCACCCACTGCGGAACTTCCAGACACATCAGCTTTGTTTATGAGGCTGTCCACGCTGCCGTACAAGTTGCCCACAAAGGCTCCTATATTATCTTCGCCCGTAAATGAGCTTGAAGCGTCCATAGTGAAGTTGCACAACAAACCATTTGCCCCAAGATTTCCCACGAAGCCTTTATTTGATGAAGAAGTTTCGGTAGTAGCATCAAATACAATATTCTTGATAGCATGTCCACCACCATCGAGCACACCCTTGAATGACGCGTCGCCATCGGCAAGGGGCGTGAATGCCTTGTCTGCGAAGTCAAGATCAGCAGTAGCTTTGAAGTAAGAACCATCGTAGTCAAATAACGATGCGTTGACGAATGCAGCCAACTTGAGGAAGTCCTCTGCATTGTTAATCAAATAGGGAGACTGCTTAGAACCATCCCCATCGAGCACCTTTGCATTTAGTGTCTTCAAAGGAAGATATTTCGATGAATTTCCATAGGATGCCACGAGGGTGTCGCTGGCCAAACCAGTCTCCGGCACTTTAACATCAAGGCTGGAGCCATTGATTGAAAACACATTGCCTTTCTTCAACGAATATTTCACGACGGATACATTGCCAAGCTCGGCTGGCTTATGTACGTAAGTAATGTTGTCCGCTTCGTCAAAGAGCACGGTGGCTAATGATGCGAGTTGCTGTGTCTCGTCATCCTTTGCCCATTTCAACACTGGGTACTTCCCTGCTGTCTGATACCAAAAATCTTCAGGCAAGTTGAGGTTTGGAGTAATGAGCTCCGATGTGGTAAGAGGAGTTGCACCTTTCTTTCCAGCATTACCCACTGCGCCCAACTTGTTGAGCTTCTTGTCAAAATATGTGCCTTTGATGGTCACTCCACTCTTGTTATATCCCACGATTGCACCACCCGTTGTAAGGTCATCGGGTTCGGTAATATAACCATAATTGACGGCATTTTCTATTTCTACATCTCTTGCTACTCCGACGATGCCACCCACATTCTCGTAAGAGATGACGTGTCCAGAGTTGCACACATTCACCAAATGACCACCGTATGTGGCTTCGCCTACAATTCCACCGGCATTATATTGCTCTCCTGCATCTTCGTAGGGATTGAGATAAACGGCACCCACCTCGGCTGTGTTCGTACAGTTCTCTATCGATGCACCTTCGCTGGCAATGCCACCGACAATGCCACCTGCCGCATAAATGCCTGCATATATGTTGCCCGCATTGAGACAACCCGTTACCACGCCGTTGCCGCACAACTCTCCAACGATGCCTCCGGCAAGCGAATAGTAGCATTTTACCACCGCATAGTTCTTACAGTTCTCAATTCTACCGTACATTCTTCCTGCTATAGCGCCACCAGTGTCATAATATTCAAACTTACAACTGGAGTCTATTGTGAGATTCTTCACGACTCCGGCAACTCCTACTATCGCGAACAATCCGCTGTGAGCATAAGAGTCATCGCTCGACGGATCCACTACTCCATCCTCATCGAAAGCCACGGCCCGTATCACCATGTTGGATATTTTGTAGCCTCCGCCGTCATATACACCTTCAAAGCGAATATCATCCCAGTTGCTTTTGCATATTGGGGTGAATTCTTCGCCCTTCATGTCTATGTTGGCAGTCTGCTTGAAATACTTGTTGGCAAAGTTGATATTGGCCTTCGTTGCTATGCTGGAAAGCGATTCAAGGTCACTTTTCGACTTTATGAGCCATGGGTTCTGCTCTGTTCCGTCGCCATCGAAAGGCATTGGTGCTATGCCAAGTACAAAGGTTTTGGAAGCCGTACCCAACGATGCCACTATGGTGTCGGTATGCAATTCGCCATTGAGCTTTCCCGTCCCATTGTCGAATGTGAAAGCGTATCCACCTTTTTCATCGTAACTTCCGTTGCGTACTGCCTTCCAATTTACATTTTCAGCGTTCCGATAAGTGAAGTCCTTTACTACTAACCTCGTGTCGTTATTGGTAGCCAGTCTTAAAGGAGTGACCGACACCAAAACAGCTTCATCATCGAGTTTATCGCCTTTCAGGCGTGGATAAAGCCCATCCGTAAACTCCCATTTAGCTGCATCAAGCCCTTGTAGTCCTGAGCCTGTGGTCAACTCAGCTGTTGAAAGCCCATAAACTTTGTGTGGCACAGCAGCTATTTGCTCATCATAGTACACGTCCTTGATGGTGACCAGATTGGTTGAAGAGCCTATTATACCACGTAACGAATCCGAAGAATAGGTATCAAGGTAAACGGAAGAATAACAGTTAGCGATGGTTGTGCCCCCTCCATCGTTAGTGGGGCTGTCGAGAGACGCACCTACAAGACCACCCACTCTGGTGGAATTGGGATTGCGCAGAGAACCTGATGCATAGCAGTCATGTATGTTAGCTCCTGCCACAGCTCCTGCCAGTGCACCAATATTGCACTTGGATGCCGATATTCCGATGATGTCCACCAAGGCATGGCTTTCCTTTATTTCTGCCGATTCTGCGTATCCGACCAATCCTCCCATGGACACCTCGGCAGTATTGGTGCCGCCCACGGTACCAGAGAAAGAACTGTTTGAAATCATCGCAGCTGTTGTGCGATTGGTGCCATTGAGCGTACCGACCAGCCCACCGTTGTAGGTGCGCTTCTCCACGAATCTGACTGAGACATCTGTTGCTATGGCACTGTCAATCGTAGAAGTGGAAAAGCCTGAGATTCCGCCCACATTTCCAAGTCCACTGACAGTGACAGCTGTGAGGTTTACGTTACTTATCGTCCCTAACGCCTTTCCTGCCACACCACCGGCATAGTATCCATAGTTTGCTTTGACAGAAGAATTGCATATCGCAATATTGCGAATAAAGCCCAAAGACACACCAGCCAAGACGCCAACGTTGCCTCCAAGCGATGAGATGTTCGCTTTGTCCACGGTAAAATTCTTTATCTCACCAGCTTTGCCTATGCCGGCGAAAAGCCCGAAATTGCTGTATGGAAAATTCTTGTAGGTGAGATTCACCAGTGTATGACCTGCTCCATCAAGTACACCAGCGAAGTAAAGACTGTCGTTGCCGATTGGATCAATAATCTTGTTGACTATCGAGAAATCAATGTCGCCTGCCAGCTTGAAGTGCTTTCCTTCATAAATAGGATAATAGAAGCCTTCTTTTCCGTCAGTATTCGTGAACGTAGTTTTTGCTCCCCGCACTGAGGAATCTGTCTTCGACAGCATCGCAAGGGTGTACCAGTCATCTACCGTCTTTATGAGATAAGGGCTGCTTTCCGTGCCATCACCCTCGAAGTTGGCCTGGGGCGTGGCCGGGAACTGTATCGGGCAGGTGGTGCTGAAACGCGAAGACTCGAACAGGGCATTGTAATTCTCCACCTTTCCTCCCGTAACACTGGCTTCCATCCATTTGCCGAGATTGATCACTGTAGAGTCTCCCACCACCTCGGCTTTGCCTTCAACTGGACTCGTGGTTATGGCCTTGACGTTGATGAACACGCCCTTTGCCACCTCATCGAGCTTGTAAGATCCAAAATTAAAGGTGTATCCACTGCTATTATCCACCCATAGAGGCTGTGGGTCAAGCTGAACTTTGTTTTCTGGGTTAAGCCTTACGTCCATAGCAATGTACGCATGACCTGCCGGTAGAGACTCCAAGGAAAGGGTGTCACGAACGTGGGACACGCGTATTGCGTCGTCGCTCAACTGCCGTACATATATCCAGTCTTCCACGGTTCGTGTTTGTCGATTATTCTTCGTCATGGCACCGTCTTTGAAGCTTATCTCCACATTACGTTGAATGCCATTAGGTGTGGCGCAATCGGCATAATCCATCAAGCCAGGCATGGTGAGGTACATATCTTTTTTAGGTCCCTCTGTGACAAAATAAGCGAATGTCGACTCGATGTGAATGTCCCCGTCCTTCAAGAAACCTTCTATGGGATGGATGTTATCCATGCCGTATGTGCTCATGTCCATGCGGCCAATGGAAATTTTCATCATATCATCATCAGTACCTTTGATATAGAACAGGTGCTGCGGAGGAATGGTCAAGGCCCCAGTATTAAGATCTACAGTAGCCTTTACTTCAGCTTCGTTGTAAAACAGTCCTGTGATTAGCAACTCGGTATCCGATGTCTTGCTGACCGAGACCTCGTCTGTAAGGATGTGACCATCGGTCAGGTGCGCGATGGCAGTGCGCTTGCCCACATAATCATTGAGGTTTGTAGCGGCCTGTTTTTTGTACTTAGCATCGGTTCGCAGTGAGGGTTTCCCGCTTCTTATGCGGGTGACATTAGGGCTGCTGAGCAAATTCCCTGGCGCATTGCCCAATGGCAACAAAGTTGCCGACTGCCTTTGCACTTCGGCCTGCGATATGTTTCGTAGGCCATCCGGCACAGTCTGTGCAAGTGCGGTTCCACCCGTTGCCAACAATACGGCAAGGAAGAGCCAACACAATAATTGTCTAATTTTCATAAGCAAATTAATTGTTTTGTTTATAAATTGGCAGACTCTCAGTTTTACAGCAAATATGCATTGGAAGACAATAAAGTACCAAACGCTTGTATGTGTCAGAGCAGTCATTAAGGTAGTGCTGCCTGTAACTTCAATAACGACGTTCTGATTTACGTTACAAAAGTAACGTCTTCGCAACCCTCTTAAAGTTACAAAACTATTAAATTTTTGTTACAACGTAAAAAATACCGTATTTTCATTTAGCTAAATGGACATCTTTTAGCTATTACGTATGTTTATACAAACAGAAAAAGGTCTTTCGTTACCAAAAAAAGATGAGTAAGGATATCTATTCTCCAAATCGAGCATTAGATTTCGTCTGCGTTTGGTTTTTATTACGTGTAGATTGCAACATAATTGTTGAATGCATAGCGGACAAGGCGAAACACTTACGACAGCAAAATACTGAAAGAGAAAGCGACAACGAGCGGGAACATGGAAAAAACTCGCGGGCATATATCTATTCGGGGCTAATGAAAGCTATTTGGGATTAGAGTGCTGGTTGATTCCATCAGCGGAAGAGCAATGAAAAAATCCCGATGACATTTTTGCGTCATCGGGATCTTCTATTTTCGTTTCAATATCAACCCAAAATCATTTTCAAGCGCACATTGCAATCAGTTGCGGAAGATAAGCCCGTCAGTCGACTTGTCGATGGTGATGGCCTTATCGCGGTTTACCTTACCAGCAAGTAGCGCCTTCGAGAGATCGTTGAGCACATAACGCTGAATGGCACGCTTTACGGGACGTGCTCCAAATTCCGGATCGTAACCCTTGTCAGCAAGATAATCTACGGCTTGAGCGGTCCATCTCAAATCAAAGCCTTGCGGTTTCAGCATCGCCTTGGCACGATTGAGTTGGAGGGTCACCACCCCAGCTATCTGCTCCTTGGTCAGCGGCTGGAACATAATTATTTCATCGATACGGTTCAAGAACTCTGGGCGAATGGTCTTCTTGAGCATCTCCATCACTTTCGCCTTTGTATCCTTAATCACCGTCGGACGGTTCGCGTCATCGATATGTTCAAACTGCTGCTGTATGTATTGTGAGCCGAGATTGGAAGTCATGATGATGATGGTGTTCTTGAAGTTCACCGTGCGTCCCTTATTGTCCGTCAACCTTCCGTCGTCAAGTACCTGAAGCAAGATATTGAAAACATCAGGATGTGCCTTCTCTATCTCATCGAAGAGCACCACGGAATAAGGCTTCCGCCTGACCGCCTCGGTCAACTGGCCACCTTCATCATAACCGACGTACCCCGGAGGTGCACCGATAAGCCGTGAGACGCTGAATTTTTCCTGATATTCGCTCATATCTATACGCGTCATCATGGTCTCGTCATTGAAGAGGTACTCTGCCAGAGCCTTGGCCAGTTCCGTCTTACCCGTTCCTGTCGTACCGAGGAAGATGAATGAAGCGATAGGCTTCTTTGGGTCTTGCAGTCCCGCACGGCTACGGCGCACGGCATCAGCAACAGCTGTGATAGCCTCATCCTGACCTATGACACGCTTGTGAAGCTCTTCTTCCAAGTGCAACAACTTGTCGCGCTCACTTTGCAACATCCGTGTCACAGGTATACCCGTCCAACGGCTCACCACTTCGGCGATATCATCGGCGGTTACTTCCTCTCGAATGAGCTTTTCGCCACCCTGCGTCGCATCGAGTTGCTTCTGGATGGACTTGATGTCGGCATCAATCTGCTGCAACTTGCCATACCTAATCTCTGCTACCAGTTGGTAGTTGCCCTCACGCTCTGCCCTATCGGCCTCAAATTTGAGCTGCTCTATCTGCTGCTTGTCCTGCTGAATCTTGTTGACCAGTGCCTTTTGGGCCTCCCATTTAGCACGGAATCCCTTTGCCTTGTCCTGCAATTCAGCAATTTCTCGCTCGATGTCGTTCAGTTTCTTGCGGTCAGGATCATCTTCCGCAGTGCCAGGTTGCACTTCACGCTTCACCGACTCCCGCTCTATTTCCTTTTGCTTCAACTGCCGCTCCAGCTCATCCAGTTCCTCTGGCACCGAGTCGCGCTCCATACGGAGCTTTGCTGCAGCCTCATCCATAAGGTCGATGGCCTTGTCTGGCAAGAAACGATCCGAGATGTAACGCTCTGAGAGCTGTACTGCCGCGATGCAGGCATCATCCTGAATACGGACCTTGTGATGGTTTTCATAGCGTTCCTTCAGGCCACGGAGAATGGATATGGCGTCCATCTCGCTTGGTTCATCCACCATGACGGTCTGAAAACGACGCTCCAGCGCCTTGTCTTTCTCAAAATATTTCTGGTATTCGTTGAGTGTTGTCGCACCAATTGCCCGCAGTTCTCCACGCGCCAAGGCTGGTTTGAGAATATTTGCGGCATCCATGGCACCCTCTCCACCACCAGCTCCAACGAGTGTATGGATTTCATCAATGAAGAGGATGATGTTGCCTTCGGCCTTAGTCACCTCCTTGATGACCGACTTCAAGCGCTCTTCAAACTCGCCTTTGTATTTTGCACCAGCAACAAGCGCACCCATGTCGAGCGAGAAGAGCTGCTTGTCTTTCAAGTTCTCGGGAACATCGCCACGTACAATGCGCTCTGCCAGTCCTTCTACGATAGCAGTCTTACCCGTTCCCGGCTCTCCGATAAGAATCGGGTTGTTCTTTGTGCGGCGCGAAAGTATTTGTAGCACACGGCGAATCTCTTCGTCACGGCCTATCACAGGGTCAAGTTTGCCTGCGCGGGCACGCTCAACAAGATTTACAGCGTACTTTGAGAGGGCTTGATAGTTTTCATCGCCACTCTGGCTCTGCACTTTCTGCCCCTGCCGAAGCTCCTGTATGGCTTTCGCCATTTCCTCTTCTGTACAACCGGCATCCTTCAAAATGCGTGCGGCAGTGCTGTTTACTTCCAGCAAAGCCAGCAAAATGGGTTCTATGCTCACATAATCATCTCCGAGTTTTTGCGAAATATCAAGCGTTTTTTGCAGCACTTGGTTACTGTCGGAAGAAAAGTAAGGCTCTCCTCCAGACACTTTCGGGAGATGTTGTATCTCGTTCTGCAAGCTCAATTCGACATTCTGGGCATTAACTCCAAGTTTTTGGAGCACATAGTCCATCACGTCTTTGCCTTTTTCCATCACGCCAGCAAGGATGTGAACTGGCTCGATGGTCTGCTGCCCATTGCGCTGTGCGGTAGCAACTGCGCTTTGGATAGCTTCCTGGGCTTTGATGGTGAATTTGTCAAATGTCATGTTATTTTCTCCTTTCTATGTATCCTCCCCAACCGGCTAAGCCTGGTCAGGGATTATTTGTTTTTGTGTTTGTTTTCTGCTGGACAGGAGGCAAATCACATACCAACCGAAAAACTTGCGTCAAATCGACATATATTTGTGTCATTTTGTCTACATCAAGATATTGAGGTTAGCAAAGACAAACATTGATTCATCCGGCATTTCAAGTGACACTACCAATGCGGTGGGCGTACATTACAATTTCAAAAAGCCCCTACTGCATACGCTGTTATTGGAACAAGGTCGTTAAGATGACATTTATTACCCGATTCCTTAGAATTTAGACCTTTAAACACCAATCAAAATTTATCGGATGACAAAAATTTTTAAATTAAAAAGTATATATTTTTAATTTATTTTTCTCAGATTTTTAATTTAAAAACTTACGCAATATAGGCCAAACAACATTTCAAAACGGTTTAGCCGTCCCTTTCCATAGGACAAGAATCCAAATCCATCAGAATACTTTCTTTATGCAAAAACTCAGACACCCCACCGCCCAATTAATCGGTTAGTAATTAGCAATAAAAGAGAACAACCAATTGTGTGAACGGGTTAGAATCGGAAACCATACGTCAAACGCAAGCGCCACTTACTTCTGTGCAGTTGCATCCGTTCTCTATCGCCTACTACAGAATAGTTATAGATTAAGGTTGCGGCAAGAAACTGACTACGCCATGAATAGGTAACAGCGCCGCGCCCTGTCGTAATAAGGCTGGGGAAACGGTAGTGCAGGTTAGTACGTTGTCCATTTTCCTTTATTCTGGAATGGATATAGACATCAAAGGTGGGAAGGACGGAAAGGTGGAAGAGCCACCGTTTGCCTGCAACGACATTGTATCCATAACCCGCTCCGATTCCCATTTCCATCAGTTTGAGACTGATGGGATGCCGCCCGGAGGTCACGTCAGCCTCCACATCCGTCAGTTGTCCATCGAAACTTGCGCCGATTATGAAGCTGCCCGCACTCCTGCGTTGCACATAACTTTGGCTGAATGCAGCGGGAAAGGAAAAGCGTTTACCGTTGAGCGCATAATAAAGGTTGATGTTTAAGGCCTGTTGTCTTACAGCTCCTTTTTCAATAGGCGTTCTCAAGTCATTGATGAAAGTATCTCCATGGTAAGTTTTGGAAGAAAGAAAAACAATGTCAAACCCAAATTGATTGCCGTAAGAGTTGACATTCAGCTCCAAGTCTTGATTCTTTCCTGCCAACTTCATTGGGTTCAAAGCCACTCCTGCCCCAATTCCACGATAAGAGACGGCCATGCTCAGGGTTCCTCTAAAGTCGGATTCAACGTTAGTGCGGAAACGGTCATTCCCACGAAGTCCCGTGACGTGAATCCAAGCGCCTGAGAGATTACCCCGCAACTTGATGGTCCATCGCCCAGGTGGGCGCATAATATAGGCCGTGTCGAAGTTCACCCGTTGGTATCTTTCTGCAAGAAACGAATTGCCCTTGTGCAATATTTCGTCGTATTTGATTAGCCTTTGACGAAACTCCTTGTACTTATCTCCATTGAATGCCCCGCTGTCCAATCGTGTACGCAAGAGGCTGTCGCACCACTGCAGCAGCCGTCCTTCATCGGAAGCCCTGCGCATTAGTAAACGCAGGCTGTCAGTAAATTCTATTTTTTCTTTCATCGTCAGTTTCTTTCTCCTATGGTTTGATTGCGCCCAACCACCCATAGCCGTAACCAATATTAGTAGTATAACAACGAATCGGTGGCAGGAAGAGGTCCAGCGTGGAGAGACAAAAAGAGAAAGAATAAAGGTGAAGGGTAACTTCTGCATTCTATATATAATCAAAGAGTTAACCAACTAATGAAGAAAAAACGAAAACTGGGACCTGTTCTCCATGAAAAGACAAGTCCCAGTAAAGATGGTCTCTATATTAATAAGCGAATATAGGATAGTTCTTCATCGTGGCATTGACTTTCTCCCGAACGCGATTGATAACCTGGCTATTCTCGGGTTCAGCCAAAACCTCGTTGATTAGCTCTGCCACGAGGTGCATCATGTCCTCTTTCGCACCACGAGTGGTCATGGCTGCAGTGCCAAGACGAAGCCCAGAGGTCTGGAAAGCGGAACGCTCATCGTAGGGAACGGCATTTTTGTTGGCCGTGATGTCGGCAGCCACAAGTGCGGCCTCGGCTACTTTACCAGTCAGCTCGGGATACTTTGGACGCAAGTCTAACAGCATGGAGTGGTTGTCCGTGCCACCACTGACGATGTCGAAGCCGTAACCGATAAGGTCTTCTGCCAGCACGGCAGCATTCTTTTTCACCTGTGTGGCATATTCCTTCCAAGAAGGCAACAGATTCTCACCGAAGCCTACTGCCTTTGCAGCGATGACATGCTCGAGCGGACCGCCCTGGTTTCCTGGGAATACGGCGGAGTTGAGAAGCGTGGACATCTTCTTCAGGTCACCTTTCTTGGTCTTTAAGCCCCATGGGTTCTCAAAATCCTTGCCCATCATGATGACGCCACCACGAGGACCGCGCAGGGTCTTGTGTGTTGTAGTCGTGACGATGTGGGCATACTTCACCGGATTCTTCAGCAGGCCAGCAGCGATAAGACCGGCAGGATGAGCCATGTCAATCAGCAGGATAGCACCCACCTCATCAGCAATCTTGCGCATACGCTCGTAATCCCACTCGCGGCTGTAAGCTGATCCACCACCAATAATCAGCTTCGGCTTGTGCTCAAGAGCCAGCCGTTCCATCTCATCGTAATCTACACGGCCCGTTTCACGGCATAGATGATAGCCGATATGGTTATAGAGAATACCCGAAGTGTTAACCGAACTGCCATGTGAAAGGTGTCCACCCTGGTCGAGATCCAGTCCCATAAAGGTGTCGCCTGGCTTCAGAATAGCAAGCAAAACAGCCTGATTGGCCTGTGCTCCAGAGTGTGGCTGTACGTTAGCAAACTCTGCACCGAACAATTTTTTGACACGTTCGATGGCTAAAGTCTCCACTTGATCCACCACCTGGCAACCACCATAGTAACGTTTTCCAGGGTAGCCCTCAGCGTATTTGTTGGTGAGGCATGAACCCATAGCGTTCATCACCTCTTCACTCACGAAGTTCTCTGAAGCGATAAGCTCCATGCCTTTCAGTTGGCGCTCATGCTCTTGTTCAATCAAGTTGAAAATTTCTTGGTCTTTTCTCATACTTCTTCTTTTACTTTATTAAGATTTTAATTATTATGATTTTAGGTTAGATGGCCTATGCAATGGTTAGCAAAGTTCTACCTTTTCCATCTTTTGTTCCTTGTCGCAGTAGTGACATTTCAGTATCCCGTGTTCCTTATCAATCACATTGAAGATTGTATCCATCGGCTCATTGTTGGTAATGCATTTTGGATTGTTGCACTTGACAATGCCTCTCAGCTCATCAGGGGTCTCTACTCTCTTTTTTTCCACCACTTCATAGTCCTTAATAATATTCAGCACAACGTTGGGGGCAACAACCGAAAGACGTGAAATCTCATCGTCAGTGAAGAACTTGTCACTCACCTTGATGATGCCTTTCGTGCCTACCATCTTGGAGGTGAAGTTGTAGCCGATGGTCACGGGAGTTACAAGGCGCTGGAGTTGAAGAAGACTTACTATGTCAAACGTCTTCTCCACGGGAATATGGTCTATTACCGTGCCGTTCTTAATTGCGGCTACAAGTCTTTCTTTTTTACTCATCACTTGCTTATTTATTCAATGATTGTTTTGTCTTTGCGAATATCATCAATGGAGATACCCAGACAATGACAATAGATGGCCTCACGTGCATAGAGCCCATTCTTGGCCTGCTGTATGTAGTAGGCATGAGGATTGGCGTCCACATCGTAGGCAATTTCGTTCACACGGGGCAGTGGATGAAGAATGCGCATATTGGGTTTGACCTTCCCAAGCATATTTTCGCGCAGGATATAGACGTTCTTCACGTGCTCATACTCCATGAGGTCGGAGAAGCGTTCTTTCTGTACGCGCGTCATATAAAGTATATCCGCGTCCGCAATTACGTCTTCATCGAACTCTTCGTGCTCCTCATATTTAATCCCATGCTCCTGACAATAGAGCTTATACTCTTGTGGCATGGCCAATTCCTTTGGGGATATGAAGTGGAATGTGGGATTAAAGTGCCGCATAGCCATGAGCAGAGAGTGTACCGTCCGACCATATCTGAGGTCGCCGACAAGGTAAATATTGAGGTTTTCCAGCGTCCCCTGAGCCTGCTGTATCGTATATAAATCGAGCAGACATTGCGATGGATGCTGGTGTGCGCCGTCACCTGCGTTGACGATAGGTACTGGAGCCACCTCCGAGGCGTATTGTGCTGCTCCTTCAATGTAATGCCGCATGACAATGACATCTGCGTAATTGGATACCATCAGGATGGTGTCCTTCAGCGTTTCTCCCTTGCTGACACTGGAGGCTTTGGCATCCGTAAACCCAATTACACGTGCCCCCAATCGGTTGGCTGCCGTCTCGAAGCTCAGTCGGGTACGAGTGGAAGGCTCATAAAACAGTGTTGCCACCACTTTCCCTCTTAGCAACTCACGGTTAGGGTGAGCTTCAAATTCTCCTGCCATCTCCAGAAGGTACAGAAGTTCCTCCTTAGTTAAGGCTTGGATGTTCACAAAGTTTTGTTTTTCCATTTACGGCATCATGTTTTATATTTCGGGTTCAAAGATACTAATTCTTTTTCAAATAGCATCTGTAGAAGCATGGAAAAACAATAAAACAAGTCTAAAAATGCAGTTTGCCTCGTTGAAGAAAAGGTTAGATTGTAATTGCCATGAATTTGGGAGCTGGTTAAGCAGGAGTATGGAAACCAAACAGGGCATATAGGGTGATGAGAATAAATATGTTTGACAACAAAGCGCACGCTTTCCACAGTGGAAGAATAAATGAAGAATGGCGTTTTTTCCACCATTTCTATGCTTAGTCCCATTTTTTCATTAACTTTGCAAGGACATATAAAAGATACTCGATTCATGAGAAGAGCAATCGTTCACTTCCTTTGGGGAGGCTTGTCAATCGTTGTGGCTTTCTGCCTCATGTTTTTTATTGCCGTATGGCATGGCTGGATAGGCTACATGCCCGACATGGACACACTCTCCAACCCGATAGACAAGTTTGCCACACAGGTCTATTCAGCCAACGGCAAGCTCATCGGCACATGGAATGAAGCCAATGGAAACCGTGTTGCGGTTGATTACAACAGCCTAAGCCCCCACTTGGTGCATGCATTAGTCGCTACGGAAGATGAGCGGTTTTATGATCACTCAGGCATTGACTACATTGCGTTAGGCCGTGCCATCGTCAAACGGGGCATCCTTGGCCACGCAGAAGCGGGCGGTGGTTCTACCATTACCCAGCAATTGGCGAAGCAACTCTATTCGGAAAAGGCCCACAACACACTGGAGCGTATGCTTCAAAAGCCTATCGAGTGGATTATTGCGGTCAAGTTGGAGCGGCATTTTACCAAGGAGGAGATTATCGCTATGTACCTTAACTACTTCGACTTTCTCCACAATGCAGTCGGCATCAAGCGCGCAGCCAATATCTATTTCGACAAGGAGCCATGGCAACTTAATCTTGATGAGTCGGCCATATTGATAGGTATGTGCAAGAATCCGTCCATGTTCAATCCTATACGCCATAAAGAGCGTTGCCTTCAGCGCCGCAACGTGGTACTGTCCCAGATGCTTAAATGCGGTTACATCTCTTCCGAGCAATATGGGCAAGCCAGTGCACAGCCCGTTGCTCTTCATATTTCCAGTGAAAAACCCATAGCAGGAGCTGGCAATTATTTCCAAGTTTTCCTCAAACGGTACATGATGGCAGAGCTGCCCCAGCGCGAGAACTATCCCGCATGGCGTGAACGCCAGTTTGTACTCGACTCCATTGCCTGGGCTACCGACCCACTATACGGCTGGTGCAACAAGAACCACAAGCGCAGTGGGGAAAACTACAACGTCAATACCGACGGACTTCGCATCTTCACGACGATAGATACACGCATGCAGCAATATGCCGAACAGGCCGTTCGCGAGCATGTGGGGGGAAGTTTACAGACGGCTTTCAATCAGGAAAACCGCAATAAGCCCAATGCTCCTTTTTCCTCTGGCATTACGCATCAGCAGATTAAGAACAGCATCAATCGCAGCATCCGTCAGAGCGACCGTTTCTTACGTATGAAGGAGGCGGGAGCATCCCCCGAGGATATCATCCGTGCGTTCCGCACACCTGTCGACATGACGGTCTTCACTTACCATGGTCCGGAAGAGCGGACAATGACTCCCATTGACTCTATCATATATTACAAGAGCTTCCTGAGGTCGGCTTTTATGAGCATGGATCCTCATACGGGAGCTGTAAAAGCATACGTTGGCGGCATCGACTATGACCATTTTAAGTATGATATGGTAATGGGGGGACGCCGTCAGGTGGGTTCGACCATCAAACCGTTCCTCTATGCGCTTGCCATGCAAAACGGCATGACACCTTGTACCACCATTCTCAACGTGCAGCGTTCCTATGGTGGGTGGACTCCCCGCAACGGAAGCCATGCACGCTACGGCCAAAAGGTGTCGTTACTGTGGGCATTGCAGCACTCCAACAACTGGGTTTCTGCCAGCCTGATTACCACGTTGGGACCGCAACAATTTGTGGGCATTCTCCACGATTTTGGCCTCAACAATCCAGACATAGACCGCAATGCGACCCCTGTGCTTAGCCTTGGCCCATGCGAAGTGTCTGTGGGCGAAATGGTGTCAGCCTATACGGCCTTTGCCAATGGCGGTGTTAGGTGTGCCCCCTTGTTTGTCACTAAGATTGAGGACAGCCACGGCAATGTCATAGCTAAGTTCCAACCGCTAATGACAGAGGTAATCAGCGAGGACAACTCCTACCGCATGATTGACATGATGCGTGCCGTTATCGATGGCGGAACGGGTAGTCGGCTGAAGAGTCAATACGGAATGCAAGGCGACATCTGCGGAAAGACAGGTACAACGAACAGCAATTCCGATGGCTGGTTCATCGCCTTTACGCCCGAGTTGGTCAGCGGAGCCTGGGTAGGAGGAGAAGTTCGCGACATCCATTTCGACTCCACATCGCTCGGTCAAGGTGCTTCAGCAGCGCTTCCCATCTGGGCTTACTTCATGAAGAAGATCTATGCCGACCGCGAACTGGGCTACTCCGACAAGCGCAAATTTGCCATCCCCGACAGTTTTGATTTTTGTTCCACGTCCGAGGACAACGATATAAACGACATTCAGAATGTCTACTTCTAAGAAAAGGATATGGTAAAAAGGTCGTGAGGATTCGACTTACATCGGTTTTTAGTGCCTGTCTGTAGTGAATCACACAAGAGTAACCCTCTCAAAATCAGCCAATAACACTTGGCGCAGGCCAGAACATTTAGCTTCTGTGGCCGATGCGTCTGCTCACCGTCTGAGCATGGGTTGCAAAAGGGCCTGTTTCGCCTTGCAATAGGGGCTAAAATGCCTTGCAATAGGGCCTCTTTTACATGGCAAAACAGGCCCTATTGCAAGGCAAAACGAACGGTTTTGAAATCGGGCTTTGCGCTGACTCTTAGGCTGGATTTGACAGATGGTTGTTTGTTCAAGCAGACAAGAGGAAGTGCGTTCTCGTTGCACACCATGTTATTGCAGACATTTTCGTATGCTGTCGGCCTCAAAAAGTCAGAAAGCACCTTATGCGAAGCGAGCACAAGGCAACTCATTCTACAGACTTCACAACACAGCTTTACCTCAATCCGTTATTTGTTCGAATACGGCAAAAAACGAATGTCTTTCACTTTTCCGTCCCTTGCCACTATGTCTTTTGGCATCTTACTTCCGTAAGTGTGTATTCAAGGCCCGCTATGCCATCAACACCTCCTACAGCAACCGGCTCGAAACAGACAGCAACCTGAGAGGAAATCTAATGGTCAATTGATGCTTTTTCGTCAAATTAAACATTTGACGTTGATGTTGGAGACCAGTCTAAAACCTGTCTTTCGGCATACAAGCCCAAAGAACAAGATATACTAACACGCCAGAAAAGATAGTGGCAGCCGTCAGAATGACATAAACAATGCGGAGTATAGCAACATCCCAACCGAAATAGTTGGCCACTCCTCCTAACACCCCTGCCACCCATTTGTCACTTGTTGACCTTGTGAGCCGTTTGTTGTACTCCATAATTGGGTCAAATCTTCTGCCAAATATCGTTCAGTGCTTTTCGCTTTTTCCCTGGATTAGGGCAATCATCCGCAATGTGCCCTATGGGAACAATCGCCACGGCCTCAAAACCATCTATAGGAAACAGCCGACTAACAGCCTCGACATCGTAATTGCACACCCAGCAAGTGCCGAGTCCACGGTCTGTAGCAGCCAAAGCGAGATGCTCCACAGCAATGCCGAGATCAATATCTGCGTGCGATTTGCCGTCATCTGGGCGCACCCAACCTTCAGAATTGTTCTTCATGCAGAGCACATAGAGCGGTGCGGAAGCAAACCAGGGACGATTATAACACTGGCGTATTTTTGCCTTAGCCTCTTCAGAAGCAAGCAAAAGAAACTTCCAAGGCTGTCGGTTACAGGCCGATGGTGCCAACTGAACGCACGACATGATATAATCAAGGTCGGCTTGTGCTACCGCCTCGTCAGTGAATTTACGCGCAGAAAAACGCTTGGTGGCTAATAACTTGAAGTCCATAATTTGATTATTGCTTTAATAGTTTCCTTCATCCACTATTGGATAAAGCTCAATAAATTCTCCATTGTGCTGCTTCCCGTCATTGAGGATACCAGCCACTTTGTCTCCAATGACATCGGGCTGGTGCGAACCTGGACCGTTGTAGTGTCCGTTGAGGTCGGTGGAGGTTGCTCCTGGATGAATGGTGAACGCCTCTACTGGCACGTGGAAGTGGTCGAACTCCCATCCCATTGTGCTGATCATCGTGTTCTGACCCGCCTTGCTGGCCACATAGGCCATCGGATGCCAGTAGGGACTGAATGTGCTGGGAACGGTAATATTACAGATGCGTCCGTGGTTCCGTTCCAGAAGGGGAAGAAGCAACTTCGTCAAATAGAAAGTACCAACGTAATTCACCTGCACCGTATCCATGACATCCTGCAAGGATTGTTCATAACTTCTCACCGACATATCGCCTGCGATGCCAGCATTGTTTACCAAAAGCGAAAGCGTGGGAAACTTCTTTGTTATTTCCTGTGCAGATGCTTCAATTTTCTTGTTGTCCGAAAGGTTAACATACTGCCAGCCAATAATGTCAGCCCCCTCTGCTTGGAGCTTGTCTACGGCCTCCAGTGCGCGCTGCTCGCTACGCGCACCGATGACGACCTGCCATCCCGACTTGCCCAAATGGCGTGCTATCTCATACCCGATGCCCTTGTTGGCACCTGTCACTAAAGCTGTCTTTTTCATCTTTCTAAAGTTTCACCCTTTATGAAGGGCATTTCTTTTTTCGTTGTAAAGGTAGTGATTTTTGGCTAACCGAACAAAATAATGTTGACCAAACTGCCTTTTTCTGGATGGAAAGTATTTGGACAGAGCCTTTCCTCGCTTAATCACTCCTCTCCTAACCAGTCATCCACAAGCTTTCGAGCGATACTGAGTTTTTCGGGTAGAGGTGGAAGATGTTCCTTATCGAACCAGTTTCCTCGCTCCAGTTCGGAGCGTTGGAGATGGATTTCTCCACCCTCATAGTCCGCATGAAAGCCCACCATCAGTCCACAGGGGAAAGGCCAGGGTTGGGATCCAAAGTAGCGGAGGTTTGTTATGGTAAGACTTGTCTCCTCCATCACTTCGCGGCGGACTGCCTCCTCAAGCGTTTCTCCCGTCTCAACAAAGCCGGCCACCAGCCCATAGATGCGGCGATTGGCAAAATTTCTCGCATGAACGAGCAACACTTCTTCTCCCCGATGGATAAGGACGATCACAGCAGTAGCGAGTTGAGGCCATATTTCCTTCCCACACTGAGTGCATTTTTTCGAGATAATGGTATCCATTCGCATCGGTGCGCCACAGGCTCCACAGTATTGAGTATTCCGATCCCAATAAAGAAGTTCACGGCATTTTCCCGCTTTAAGGTATAGTTCCGTGGAAAGATGGTAGAAAGACTTGCGCAATGGGAATGCCTCAAAGCGTGGATCGTTGACAATAGGGCTGACTATACTCACCGCACGCACCTCCGTTCCATCTTCCATCGGCGCAACCTCCATGACATGCGTGGATGGCTTCAGGGGAATGGGCGGCTGCTCAGACAAGGGTATAGTATAGCTTCCGTCTGTATTTTTACTCAACATGACAGTGTCATTGACGAATATAAACCAATATTTCATGATGCAAGTCTTTTTTATATGCGCTGAATAGTTTTCTATTTTCCAAGGAGCAGCCTGCGATCTCTATCTGCCGCAGGCCCAGTCCAGTCTTCTGGAACAAATCTCCAGTTATTGTTCGGTTTCGGGTCGAGTGTCCCTCTTCGTTTGATTTCCTGCATAAGGTAGGAGCGTTGGTCAAGCTCCCCCTCCCAGACAATGCGCGCCGGGAGCAAATTGTGGGCTATTCCCGCGCCCTTTGTGAGCAACTCACCCCCTCCGCTTCCGCGGTAACTATTGATGGCCACATTGTACCAGGAATTAAGGGAGAATGGTTTTCCGTCGCTCATTCTCAGGATTTTCACCTTTTCTCCATCCGGACGGGTCACATCCACCTCGTAGTCGATACCAGCAGCTGAATCAAAATTAAAGAATGGATGGGTTAGCTGAATGTGGCGTGAACCGTTGTCAACCCTACTAAGGTGCAGTAGATGGTCATTAGGTGAGCGCATCGTATTCACCCAAAGGTCATAGCTCATCTCCAGATGACGACGAATCTCTTCGCCTGTTAGTCGCATTACATAAATCTTGTCCTCATATCTGTATAGGTTGAACAAGTCGGCCACCGTTACTTGTCCAGCTTTGAACACAGACTGGAGTGACAGAGGAGCGTTGAAAGCCACATCTGCATGAGTGACTTGCAGCTTGTTGTTGAGGATAAAGTCATTGAAGGCCGACGAGCCAAACAGGCTGTCCAGACTGCCCATCCCGTGCAGAAAGATGCCCAAAGGCTGATCTGCCCACGCCTTCACGCGACTGATCGTGCCGGAGAAGTGGTGCATGTAAGCTGCATCAGGAAGCAAATTGGAGAGATTGACTACCCTCCCCTGCTTCTGCGTGAGACTCCATCGTCCGCCCTCATACGTCATCTTGAGCGTAGCTAAGGCCACATTGTGGGCACTATGGCCTGGATTCAAGCAGAGTACTTCCTTTCCTTCGCTGTTTTTTACGACCAATTGGCGCGGGATGTGGTCATGTCCGAAGAGCAGCACGTCGAACCCTGGCACTTGTTCAGCCACCATTCGAACAGCATTCTCCCTACAACCTTGCAGCTTGACTCCACCATCCCACCCCGAATGGAATAGTCCGACAATCACATCCGGGCGTTCACGTTGCTTGACATCCTGAACAACCTGACGCGCGGTTGTCACCATGTCTTCGAAACGAAGTCCGCTCCACAAATCTTTTTTCAGCCAACAGGGTACAGTTGGAGTCGTCAGCCCGACAATGGCAATCTTTATCTCTCCATCCTTGCACAGTACACAATAAGGTGGGACGTAGGGTCTGCCTGTTTTTGTATCAATAATGTTTGCTCCAAGAATTGGGGCATGGCTCTGCTTGATCCACTTATCATAAATGGCATGGCCAGTCCCTATGTCATGATTGCCCAATGTCTGGGCGTCATAACGGAGATAATTGGTACATTGGACAGCAATGTGGGGATCGCTGGATGCTACGTGATGGTAATAATAGCATATTGGCTGCCCTTGTAACAGGTCTCCGTTGTCAAGCAAGAACACGTTTTCTGCCCCATATCGGTCACGCATTTGCTCTGCGAACGTATGTACACGGGCAAGCGATCCTGACACTTCACAGTGGTTGACGAAGTCGTAAGGAAAGAAATGGCCGTGTACGTCGGAGGTTTCTATAATCTGAATGATTTGGGTCTTGTCGTTTTTCATGCCATGAGAATTATAATGTGTGTGGTAAAAAGTGGCATGGAAAAGATGGCATCTTCACCTCTATGTTGGCTTCACCAGGCATAATACAGGTTGTGGGAATGGTGTGTTGGCTGAAGAATGAAGGCTGATGTGGGCCACCCTGACAGTATGATTAGGATGCAAAAGTTAGTTACCGTCATGTGTTTGGCGAGTTGTATGCGCCAATCTCCGATGAGTTTGACGCGCTTCATCACGTGCCACCATTGCCCCATAGACGTAGGCTAAGCCTAAAGTTTGCCATGACTGGGCGTAAAGTGCAAGCGCAAAGCACACGGTAAGTGTAATAGCAGTCTGAATCCAAAACCCAATTCCCAGCACTTCGGGGTCACCTTGCGCCATCAGCGTATGGTCAACGTGTCCCGCCGCCAAAAGAACAAATGCGGGAATGAGCAGCAGCACAAAGATGACCACGCACAGTAAGCCTGAAAGAACAGAAAAGGCAAGGAAACGACCAAGGTTACGTAGGATGCGCTTCAGGGCAATTCCTGTTTTAGGAAGTGGTGCGGTCATGCTGAGGGTGACTCGATAGAGATAGCAAAGTGAAACCAAAGTCAGCAATAAGACTGCCACCGCACAAAACCAATGTGCAGTCAAGCTCATCGTGACAGTCAGTGCGAGACCTGCCGAAGTGGCGATGATCGGCCTCCATGTCCGGCGGAGTATTGTCAGTTGTTGGCTGACGAAAAGTCGGTAGCCATCCACCATGCAACGGGCTACGCTACGGTCTTTTTTCAGTTCTTGTTCTATCATTTCTTGTCAGATAACGTATTTCCCAGTACCAATATCCACACTATTCAGCTGCTTTGACCATGTATCTCAGAGCATTCTACGACGAAATTCCCCCAAGGTCAGTGCCGTGGCAATGGCTACATTGAGTGATTCCGCTGTCGCCTTGCCTTTAGGATAGTTAGGAATGAGCAAATGCCGTGTGGCCAATTTCCTTACTTGCTGTGTAACGCCTTTACCCTCATTGCCCATTACAATTACGCCCTGCGGCTTGAGCGGAGCCTCATAAATGCTGTCGCCTTCGAGTTCTGTCACATAAACGGGACAATCGGCTGGCAAAGAGGAGAGTGACTGCACGAGCGGAGCATAATAAATATGTACGCGCGCAATGCTTCCCATCGTCGCTTGCACGACTTTTGGGCTCCAACAATCTACCGTATCAGGCGAACAGCAAATAGTATTCACGCCAAACCAGTCGGCTACACGTATGATTGTTCCTAAATTGCCCGGGTCTTGTATGCCGTCCAAAACAATAGTCAATGCTTTGGGGTCAATACTATTGACCTCTTCGCCGAAGTCGGGAATATCAAAAATACCCACCACTCCTTGTGGATGTTGCAGATTTGAGATACGATTTACGTCCTCCACATCATCGAAGATGGCCATTGGGTTGAAACCTTCATTCAGCAAGTCTCCCACAATCTTTGGACCTTCGGCCATGAACCAGCCTGTTTTCTTGCGTCCTTTGGATGTTGACAGTGAGCGGATGGCCTTGATTTGTTTTTTTGTTATCACTGTGCAAATATAGTAAAAAATGCACCAACGACTCCCAGCAACTCTACTTTTTTTGCTAACTTTGCGCAAAATAAATATTTTTATGCATTGGAAGAGTACGCACACCCCTCACCCATTTTTGCTTGCCACTCTGGTTGCTATTGTCCTGTCGGGTTGCTCCACGACCAAATTTGTCCCCGAGAGCCATTACCTGCTTGATGCTGTTCAGGTGCGTGCAGACGACAAACATTTCGATGCGGCACAATTTGGGCAGTATGTTCGGCAAAAGGGAAACTCCCGTTGGTTCTCCTTGTTCAAGATTCCTCTCAGCACTTATTCCCTTGCTGGTCGTGATACTACGAAATGGTTGAACCGAACACTACGCAATATTGGAGAGAAGCCTGTGGTCTATGACTCTTTGGAAGCAATTCGTTCCTGCGACGACTTGCGTCAGGCAATGCAAAACATGGGGTACATGAACAGTTGGGTCGATTTGGAAACGAAGACGAAGGGGCACAAATTAAAGGCCATTTACACGCTTCACCCCGGGCAGCCCTATCGTATCAGCTCGTTTCGCTTTGACATCCAAGACTCTGCTGTTGCCAAGGTGCTTGCTCCAGTGTTTGGAAACGGAGAACAACAGGTCGGAGAAGTCTTCACCGTATCATCGCTCGACAACCTCCGCAAGCGTATCACGACCGTACTGAACGATTCTGGCTACTATCGCTTCCACAAGGATTTCATTAGCTATACAGCCGATTCCGTGCAAGGCTCTCAGGGCGTGGGACTCGTTTGTCACATCTTTCCATATCAGGAGAACAACAAGTCACCACGCATACCACATCCCCGCTATCGGGTGAGGAGCATAAATTATCACTCCAGCGACGGCTACGATCTTAGTCTTCGTCACAGTATTCTTGTGGAAAACACGGCACTGGAGGAGGGGAAGTGGTACAATGCGTCTGGCTTACAGCGCACTTACAACAACTTTTCTCGTCTTGGGGCCGTGCGCTATACCAACATTACATTTCGTGAAGACTCTCTACATAACCTCGATGCAGACATTCGCCTCTCCACACGCAAACCGAATACCATCGCCTTTCAACCCGAAGGAACAAACACTGCGGGCGACCTCGGCGCGGCTGCCACGCTAACCTACCAAAATAGAAATCTCTTTCATGGAAGCGAACTGCTTAGCATAGAACTGCGTGGGGCCTTTGAGGCCATCAAAGAGCTTGAGGGTTATGAGCGTGGCGACTATGAGGAGTATAGTCTGGAGACACGGTTTCAGATGCCAAGGCTCATGGTTCCCTTCCTCTCACGCGAGGAAAGGCGAGGAAGTACGGCCTCAACAGAGCTGTCGGTGAGCTGGAATCTCCAAAACAGACCAGAGTTTCACCGCCGTGTCTTCTCTGCGGGATTGAAGTATCGTTGGCCGACTCGCGATGGAAGAGTGCAATATAAACTCGACGTGCTCGACTTGAGCTATGTCTATATGCCCTGGATTAGCGCGACCTTTAAGAATGACTACCTCGACAGCGTTTCCAATCGCAACGCCATTTTGCGCTACAACTACGAGGACTTGTTCATCATGAAGGCAGGCTTCGGAATGACCTACAACCATGACGGGCGCGTCATCCGAGCGAGTGTGGAGACAGCCGGCAACCTGCTCTGTGGTCTGTCGCAGCTGTTTCGTTTCAATAAGAACAGTCAAGGGCAAAACCAACTATTCAAAATCGCTTACGCACAATACGCTAAATTCGATTTTGAGTATACCCGTCTCCTGCGTCTTGACATGCGCAACACACTGGTTCTACATGGACTGTTGGGCGTGGCGTGGCCGTATGGCAACAGTACAGTGCTGCCATTTGAGAAGCGATACTTTTCTGGCGGAGCCAACTCCGTCCGTGGATGGAATGTTCGTGAGCTGGGACCAGGCAAGTATCAAGGAAAAGACGGACGCATTGACTTCATCAACCAAACGGGAGATATGCGCCTTGACCTAAACGTAGAGTACCGTACTCACCTTTTCTGGAAGTTGGACGGGGCGGCATTTGTCGACGCAGGCAATATCTGGACGCTCCGCTCCTACCCCGAACAACCTGGAGGGCAGTTTAAACTGGACGAGTTTTACAAGCAGATAGCTGTGGCTTATGGATTGGGACTACGGCTTAACTTCGGTTATTTTATCCTTCGTTTCGATGGCGCAATGAAAGCGGTCAATCCTGCTTATAATGACAGCAGGGAGCATTTCCCCATTTTCCATCCACGATGGGGCCGTGATTTTGCCTTCCACTTTGCTGTCGGTTTGCCCTTCTGATGCGATGTTGCCTCCCTTCAAAAGTGTGCGGGAGGAACTTCTGTGAAACATTTGTGCGTTGATGATTGATAAGGTAAAATAACATGGAATGAAAAATAATTCCCTGAACTATATGGAAATATCAATTTTTATTTGTAATTTTGCCACCGTATAAGAAAGAAGACCTTGCATTTTGCAATGGACCCTCATAACGTAGCAGACATGAAAAACACCAGAGCGACTTGAAAACCGCTCGGGTGTTTTGTCTTTTATAGGATAGTGACCACACTGTAAACATAGATTAGAATGGTATTATTATAGATTAAAGTTTCAGGATATGTCTAATTTAAGATTTCAGGTAGTAGAGGAGGCGTTCAAAAAGCGCCCCGTCGAGGTGGAAGCTCCCAAGGAGCGACCGTCAGAGTACTTTGGAAAGTATGTGTTCAACCGTGCGAAAATGTATAAATATCTGCCGGTTGACACCTACAACAAGCTCATTGATGTGATAGACAACGGCGCAACGCTCGATCGCTCCATTGCAGACGAGGTGGCCGACGGTATGAAACGGTGGGCAATGGAGATGGGAGTGACCCACTACACCCACTGGTTCCAGCCACTGACCGGAGGAACAGCCGAGAAGCACGATGCCTTTGTGGAGCACGATGGTAAGGGAGGAATGATAGAAGAGTTCTCGGGCAAGTTGCTCGTACAGCAGGAACCTGACGCCAGCTCATTCCCCAGCGGTGGCATCCGCAACACGTTTGAAGCTCGAGGATATTCCGCCTGGGATCCTACATCACCAGTTTTCATTATTGACGACACACTCTGTATCCCTACTATCTTCATTTCCTACACCGGAGAGGCGCTTGACTACAAGGCTCCATTGCTCCGTACACTCCATGCGCTGAACGTCGCGGCCACCGAGGTGTGCCACTACTTTGACCCGAAAGTGGCCAAGGTGACGGTCAATCTGGGCTGGGAGCAGGAGTATTTCCTCGTCGATGCCGACCTGTACAGCGCACGTCCTGACCTAATGTTGACTGGTAGGACACTCATGGGACATGAGTCGGCCAAGAACCAGCAGATGGACGACCACTACTTTGGTACGATTCCAGATCGTGTACAGTGCTTCATGAAGGACTTGGAAGTACAAGCTCTTGAGCTCTCCATCCCTTGCAAGACCCGTCATAACGAGGTAGCCCCCAACCAGTTTGAATTTGCTCCCGTCTTTGAGGACTGCAATCTCGCCGTTGATCACAACATGCTGCTCATGTCGTTGATGAAGAAAGTGGCGCGCAAGCACGGCTTTGTCGTCCTGCTTCACGAGAAACCGTTTGCGGGTATCAACGGAAGTGGAAAACATTGCAACTGGAGTATGTCGACCGATACGGGCGTGCTGCTCCATGCTCCTGGCAAGACTCCTGAGGATAACCTGCGCTTCGTAACGTTTATCGTGGAGACCTTAATGGGCGTTTATCGCCACAACGGACTGCTGAAAGCATCCATTATGAGTGCCACCAACGCCCACCGACTGGGAGCCAACGAGGCACCTCCCGCCATCATCTCCTCCTTCCTGGGCCGCAGCGTCAGCGATGTGCTGGAGCACATCATGAAGGCCGACAAGGATGCCCTCGTCATCAAGGGCAAGGAGGGTGTGCAGATCGACATCCCCGAGATTCCTGATATCATGCGCGACAACACCGACCGCAACCGTACCAGCCCATTCGCCTTCACCGGCAACCGCTTTGAGTTCCGCGCCGTGGGGTCTAGCGCCAACTGCGCCAGCGCACAGATCGTGCTCAACACCGCCGTGGCAGAGGCCCTCACCGACTTCAAGGCTCGCGTGGACAAGCTCATCGCCAAGGGTGAGGATAAGTTTGCGGCTATCCTCAGCGTGGTGCGCGACGACATCAAGACTTGCGCGCCCATCCACTTCGACGGCAACGGCTATTCTGACGAGTGGGTCGAAGAGGCTGCCAAGCGCGGTCTTGACACCGAGAAGTCGGCTCCGGTCATCTTCGACCGTTACCTCGACCCGGAGACCATCCAGATGTTTGAGTCGACAGGTGTGATGAAGAAGAACGAGCTCGAGGCACGCAACGAGGTGAAATGGGAAACCTACACCAAGAAGATTCAGATCGAGGCGCGTGTGCTGGGCGACCTCTCGCTCAACCACATCATCCCTGTGGCTACCCACTACCAGTCGATGATGGCCAAGGACGTGCAGAACCTCATGGCCATCTATGGTGCCGAGAAGGGCAAGAAACTCTCTGAGCGCATCATGAACA
>DLLX01000062.1:0-28731 GCA_002479145.1 Prevotella sp. UBA7551
GCCATCGGGTTGGCCATGCTGCCGCAAAGGATGCCACAGATGGTGCCAAAGTCGAACTTCTTCGTCCGCAAAGCCAGCACTCCGACAATGACAATGGGGATGAGGGTCAGCGCAAAGCCGATGCCCACCCATAGCAATCCCTCTGGACGCATGACGGTATCGATGAAGCCTTTGCCCGCATCAAGGCCGAGACAGGCAAGGTAAAGGCTCAGACCGAGCTTGCGAAGCATGAGCGATGCCGACCGGGTGGTGTAGCTGACGACATGGAAGCGGGGCGCGAGAGCACCCACAAGGATGCCCATGACGATGGGTCCGCCAGCCGTGCCGAGACGGATGGGCGACTCCATGCCGGGCACACTGATGGGCAACACTCCGATGGCAAGTCCCAAAAGCATGCCAATGAAAATGCTGCTGAGGTTGGGCTCGTTGAGGGTCTTGACCGAATTGCCGAAGAAATCCTCCGCATGCTTTAGGGCGTCGGGGCGGCCTACGACCGTGATATGGTCGCCGTACTGCAACCGGAGGTTATCCGTGGCAAGCAGTTTGAAATCGCCTCGGGTGATGCGGCTTACGTTTACGCCGTACGCATCACGCAAATGAAACTGGCCGAGCTTGCGTCCATTGAGGGCAGCGCGGGTGAGCACGAGGGTGCGGCTCTCCACATTGGCGTCGATATGGTTCCAGTCTATCTTCGATTTGTTCCAGTCTTTCTGCACCTCCTGGCCGAAGAGCAGCTCCATGGCCGTCTCCGCCTCCTTGTTGGTCACGACCAATACGTTGTCGCCCTTGTAGAGTCGGGTGCCGGCAACGGGGACCATGGTCTGCCCATCGCGCCAGACACGGGAGACGATGAACTTCGCCGGAGTGGCGTGGGCAATCTGGGACAGCTCCTTTCCGTCGAGGGCTGGGTTCACTACCACGTACTGACCCACGAACGTATGGTCCTCTTCGCCCTCATGACGGAGCTTCAAGTCGTCGGGCTTCACAAAGAACTTGCGGATGAACATCATCGCCAAAATGACACCGAGCACACCCAGCGGATAGGTCACAGCGGTGGCCAAGGCGGCCCGTCCGCCCCCCACGCCGGCATGTTCCAGTGCCTGTTGCGCCGCGCCAAGGGCTGGCGTGTTGGTCGTCGCGCCACAAAGCACACCGATCATGTCGCTCATCGGAATGGCGGTGAGCCACGACAACCCCACTGCCATCAACGTACCGATGAAGATAACAGCCAGAGACCAGAGGTTAAGACTGGCCCCTTCGGAGCGCAAAGAGCCGAAGAAGTTGGGTCCTACGTCCAGACCAAGGACATAGACAAACAGGACCAGACCGAAGGTCTCGCAATAGTCGAGCATCATGGGGTCGATTTCCAAATGCAGGCTGCCCACGAAAATGCCGAAAAAAAACACAAAGGCTATGCCCAAAGAGATGCCGCCGAGCTTGACTTTGCCCAGCCACAGGCCCACACCACAAATGATAGCGACTATGACAATGGCCTGAATGCTCGACTGAATACTGAAAAGGGTGTTGAGCCAATCCATATTATCCTTTACGTTTGATGCTGCAAAAGTACGGTTTTCCTACTAATTGACAAAATTGGCAGGCGTTTATTTGGCTGCTGAACAGCACTAAATGGCTTGGATCAAAGACGAAGGAAAGAAGAGAATCAGACGGAAATAATAACGAGGGGGCTTGCCGTTGTCAATTTGTTTTCGTACATTTGCACCGCCATGGAAGTAAAGAAGATACTGGACGTCAACACCGTCAACGACTATGTGGACTTCATCGGTGCACCGAGACAGCATCCCCATATCAATGTCATGGACCTTTCGGGACTCCGCTCCATCCCGAGAAGCCGCGACATGTACCATATCTATGGCTTGTTGATGCTTGACAACGCCGACAATACGCTCACACAGGACATCAACCGGGCCTCGGAGGGTGGCGGAACACTGATGTTCACTGCACCTGGCTGCCAAACCGGCATCAGCAACGGGTTGGAAGTGAAGCTCAATGGGTGGCTACTTCTCTTCGATCCCACGCTCATCCTGGGCACTGTGTTGGGCAAACGCATCGGCGACTACCGCTATCTTCGCTATGAGCATCAGGACGCTTTGCGCCTCACGCCACAGGAAAGCACGACGCTGCTCAACTGCTTCAAACTGCTACGCCACGAGCTGGTGCGCCCGGTGGTGCCCGAAACGGTGGCCAACCAAGTGATTCTCGACTTCCTCCAGCTCATTCTCGACTACTGCCAGGGGTTCTACACCCGACAGTTCAGGCAGGACACCGACACCCATAGCATCCACCACCGTATGCGGCAGGTGCTTGACAGGTACTACGAGCAGGGACAACAGTTTAAAAAAGGGGTGCCCAATGTGCGCTATTGCGCTGGGGAACTGTGCCTTTCGGCCAACTATCTCGGCGACTTAATGAAGCAGACGCAAGGCAAAAAAGCCATCACGGCCATACATGAGTATGTGATGGAGCGTGCAAAGATGCTGCTGGCAACGGAAAAAAGCGTCAGCAACGTGGCCTATGACCTCGGCTTCGACTATCCGCAACATTTCATCAGGCTCTTCAAGAAGTACACACAAGTCACCCCAGCGGCCTATCGGCGGAGCCTCGTCTCGTCGCAACAGACGGTCTGACCGACGGCCAACAACACCAAGAACCATCAATCATCAACCATAAAAATATCAGAACAATGAAAGCAATTCACTCAGACAAGGCTCCCGCAGCCATCGGACCGTACAGCCAGGCCATCCGTACCGGCAACGTAGTATTCGTCAGCGGCCAGCTCCCCATCGACCCCTCGACAGGCAATTTCGCCGAGGGCGGCATCAAAGAGCTGACCCGCCAGAGCCTCAACAATGCCAAAGCCATCCTTGAAGCAGAAGGACTGACCATGGCCGATGTGGTCAAAACAACTGTCCTGCTGGCCGACATGGCCGATTTCGGCGACATGAACGAGGTCTATGCGGAGTTCTTCCAGGCACCGTTCCCTGCGCGTTCAGCCTTCGCGGTAAAGACTTTGCCGAAGAATGCGCGCGTGGAAATCGAGCTGATTGCTGAGGCAAAGTAAGCCTCACTGGGCGCTAACTCATCAAGACAAAGGCCGCACCGTGTCTCCTTCATAATGAGGAGAGCCGGTGCGGCCTGCTTTTTCATGTCCTTTCCAAGAGGCCCAAAGGCTGTCATAGGAGCGCAAGTACTCACTGTCAGCGCATCCCACGCTCAGCCCAGTCGCCCCTGTCGAGCTGCCGGTAGCCTATGGCCTCGGCCAAATGCACGGGCAAAACGCGGTCGGATGCGGCCAAATCGGCAATCGTGCGGGCCACTTTCAGGATGCGACTGTACGCCCGCGCGCTGAGATTGAGCCGTTCCATGGCCATGCGGAGAACGGTAAGGCCCTCCTCGTCGGGTTCGGCAAACTGATGGATGAGCCGCTCAGACATCTGCGCATTGCAATGAATGCCCGCAATATCCTTGAAACGGGCTGTCTGGATGGCACGGGCCGCCATCACACGGCTGCGGATTTGCTCGCTCGACTCACCCGGCTGGGCCTTTGAAAGGTCGGAAAACGGAAGGGCGGAAATCTCACATTGTATGTCGATACGGTCGAGTAATGGACCGGAAATCTTGTTCATGTACCGCTGAATCTGCCCCGGCGAGCACACACAGTGGTGGGTAGGGTCGCCGTAATAGCCGCAAGGGCAAGGATTCATGGAGGCAACGAACATGAAAGAGGCCGGGTAGGTGACGGTGTACTTGGCTCTTGCTATCGTGATCTGCCGGTCTTCGAGGGGCTGGCGCAGCACTTCGAGCGTGCGTTTGTTGAACTCCGGCAGCTCATCGGCAAAGAGTACGCCGTTGTGTGCCAACGAAATCTCGCCCGGCATGGGGTCCATCCCGCCGCCGACGAGCGCCACTTCGGAGATGGTATGGTGCGGACTGCGGAACGGACGCTGCGAGATCAGCCCCCGTCCCGACGACAACTTGCCGGCAATGGAGTGGATTTGGGTCGTCTCCAGGCTTTCCGAGAGGGTCAGCGGGGGAAGTATGGACGGCAAACGCTTCGCCATCATGCTCTTGCCTGACCCCGGAGGACCTATCATTGCGAGGTTATGGCCTCCCGCGGCAGCCACCTCCAGGGCACGCTTCACGCTCTCCTGCCCCCGCACATCGGAGAAATCGAGGTCAAAATTGTACTGTTGCTCGTAAAATTCCTTCCGCGTATCGACCACACATGGGCTGAAGCCGTCGTCGTCTCCTTTCAAAAAGCGAATGACATCGGTAAGGTTGCGCATGCCATAGACATCCAACTGATTGACCACAGCAGCCTCATGCTCGTTGGCTTTGGGCACTATCAGCCCCTTGAATTGGTCCTTGCGCGCCCGGATGGCGATGGGCAGCGCGCCCTTTATGGGCTGAAGCGTGCCGTCAAGGCTCAGCTCTCCCACGAGCATGAAGCTGTCCAGCCGGTCGGAAGGAATGTCGCCGTTGGCCGATAGGATCGCTATGGCGAGCGGAAGGTCGAATCCACTGCCCACTTTCCGCAGACTTGCAGGGGAGAGATTGGCCGTAATGTCGGCCACGGGGAACTTATAGCCCGTGTTGAGCAGCGCAGCCGCTATGCGGTCGCGGCTCTCCCGCACTGCCTCGTCGCCTAACCCCGTGAGCCGATAGCACACACCGCGCGTCAAACTCACCTCCACAGTGATGGTAGTGACCTCCATTCCGTTCACCGCCGCACTAAAAGCCTTGACCAGCATTGTCCCTCCTCCTCTTCTGTTATCGGTTTTCCACAAATCGTTTGCGCAGCTCTTCCATGCTCACCGTGCGCTGGCTCACGCGCCCTTTGGTCACAATGATGTTGTCGGGAACGTCGCTGAGCGACAGATTGGACAACAACGGACAGTCGAGCATACGCCCGTCGCATACCGTCGGCAGCGTGATGTGCTGCTGTTGCAGCGTCCGTTCACAAATCTTTCGCGTAGCGTCAAGACATATCGTCAGCACATTCAGGCCGGGATTTTTGTCCTTCGCCTCTTGCAACGTGCGCAACCAGCCCACACTCTCGAAGTTCCACGAGGCCCAAACGAGCACCACGCCGTCGCCATTGCGGAAGTTTTGCGGGCCAAACGCCTTCCCGTCGAGTGTGATGGCCTTGAAATTGGGCAGCGGGCGCCCCACACTCACCGCGCGATACTGCTTCAACTGCTTGTCGAGCAAGACGAGTTGGCCGTTGCGGGGCTGTGCCTTCTGCATCAGGCTGAGCAACCTTCGCGCCTCAACATAGTCGGGACGGTCGCTACGGACAAGGTATCTGCTCACCAGATAGCCCCCTACGCGCGACTCGGGGTGCTCCTTTACGAAGTCGGCCGTGAGCTTTGGCGCGTCCAAGGGGGAGTTTTTGGCCAGCAACTGGCGGAAGTCGGTCATCAGCTCGTTGTCATCCGTGCCCTCGACCTCCATCTCCCGCAGGTGGGAAGCATCGGCTTTGACCATCACTTTCTCCCCCGGCTCAGCAAAAATCGGCTGCTCCGAGTAGTTGGGGAAGACCAGGACAAGCGTTGATGGGTCCCGCATCTCCGTCTCATAGACAAACCGTCCACCCTGGATAGTGATGGTATCCAGGCCGTCAATGCCCCCATCGGGACTATACACCAGCAGCTGACCCTGGTTCAGATGCAGGAATCGGCCCTCCATTTTGAAGCGTCCCCTGCTGCCTGAGCAGCTACTGAGCAGCAATAACAAAGAAAAAGGAACGGCAAGCCATGTGATTGAGCACGCCATTCTGATGAAACTGGTGATGAGAAAGGAATGATGTGTCCTCATATTGCTCCATGCTTGTATTGTGTTCTTCGGAAGGATGGAAGCTGCCGAAGCCTTATGAAAAGAAAAAGTGCCGCGAGCGGGACTCGAACCCGCACAGCCATTACTGGCCAAGGGATTTTAAGTCCCTCGTGTCTACCATTCCACCATCACGGCAAACCATTTGCAAAGTTAACTACAATAATCGAAACCTGCAAACGATTTCATTTGTTTTTTAACATCAAACTGGCACATGCCCTTTGCGGGCATTCCCCTTTCGCCCGTCCCACAGGTCAATACACCCGCAACAAACCATAGGGTCCGGTGGTATTGCAGCGGTAGTTGGTCAGATAAGAGACACCAGTTCCGCGCACCAGGTTGCCTCCCGTGTTGAGGTTATAGGCCGCTTTGCAATGGGCACAGGTGGCCATTCCGTCGCCCGACACGGTAAGAGGGTAGCTGCGCAGGGGCAATGCGTTGGGGTTGAAGCAGTTGGGACACTCTGCGTCGAAAGCATAAAAGACGGCTGGGTCGTCCAAACTTCCGTAGCCTACTATCAGCCCTTGGTTCATCCCGATGCGGTTCTGGTTCTGCAATCTCTCGTCGATGGCATTGAAGATGCTTACCGACGACATCCCTTGATTGTTCTGAAACACATAGTAGGAAGCTCCTCCGCGCAGGGCAAAGCCTATCTTACAGAACACTCCCTTGGCCAATGGGTTCATGGCCGTGGCCAACGTGGCGTCCTGATGCGTGCTGTTGTCGAGTGTCAAGTTGCAATGGTAGTTGCTGTACCTGTACCCTGAGTCCTCGCCGCAAGCCATCAACAAGGGCAGCAGGACAGCCATGCACGCCACGTATCTGACCTTTATCCTACTCATAAGGTATCAAGCACAATGCGTCGGCCACCTTGTCCAGTCCATTTTTTATGGGTTCAGTGACCATTCCTTTGGCAAAAAAAGGAATCTCTGCATCAATAGTAAGGCGCAGCTTGGAGGTGGTGTCGGTTACTGGAAGCACCTGAATCCAGAAAGTAAACTTCACGGGCGACTTCACGCTCTGGAGCTTAATCATCTTCGGCTCTTCCCGCTCGACGATGCGCATCGACACCTCTCCGACGGGCGAGATGCTGACACTGAGGCTCTCCTTGTCGAAACTGAGCTGCTCGAGCTTATCCTTGGGAATGCGGTCGCGAACACGCTCGATGTTGGTAAAGTCGCTCAACATCCGGTAAACGCTCTCCTGAGGATAGGCGATGGTCTTTATGCTGCTTTCAAATTTACTCATCTTCTGCCTCGTTTACTTCTTCCAGTTGGCCGGATCTTTGCGCCATTCATGGAGCATCGGTACGTCTTCCTCCTTAATGTACCCCGTCTCCAGAGCCTTTTCCACCACATGTTGATAGTCGGTGAGGGTGACCAACTTCACGCCGGCCTCCTTGAAGGCAGCCTCGGCGATGGGGAATCCATAGGTGAAACTGGCCACCATGCCGACCACTTCAAACCCTGCCGCACGCAATGCGGCCACGGCCTTGAGCGAAGAGCCGCCAGTGGAGATCAGATCCTCCACCACAACGACCCGCGCACCCTCCGGAAGTCGGCCCTCGATCTGGTTCTTCATGCCGTGATCCTTTGGCTTCGGGCGCACATAGGCATAGGGCAAAGCCAACTCATCGGCCACCAACACGCCCTGAGCTATGGCACCTGTGGCCACGCCTGCCACGGCATCGGCCTCGGGAAAGTGCTCCAGCACGGCATGGGTCAACCCTAACTTGACAAAAGTGCGCACGTCATGGTAGGACAGTGTCTGCCGGTTGTCGCAATAAAACGGCGACTTCCATCCCGACGCCCAGGTAAAGGGGTCGTTGGGCTGCAGCTTGACGGCCTTGATGGAAAGCAACTTGCCGGCGAATACCTTCTTCAAATCTTCCATATTTCTTTCGTTTATTTCTTTCGTTTGCTGCAAAGTTAGTGTAAAAAGCTGTAACAACAAGGAGACAGCACATAGTTTTTACGCATCGCGTCCCGCCTGTCCCAACCTCCGTTTGCCCAGATGTTCCTTGACGTGGGAGCAGTACTGGTCGAGGATGCGGAGCATATCGTCGGGCAGATAGTCGAGCGCACGGTCGATGACCTCATCCGGTATGTCGTAGTAAGCCTCCGCCACAGCCCCCGCAATGTCGGCCTTCGTATCGGTGTCGCCATCGCAAAGCACAGCCAAGCGGATGGTCTCCACGAAGTTGTTGGCCTCCAAGAAGCAACGCAACGCCATCGGCACCGTCTCCTGACAGGTGGCATCGAAGTGCCCCTCTGCCCCTATCTTCATCACATCCTTCAGCGATGGCAGCTCGTAACCAAAGAATTTGCGCACCTTAGCTTCCAGATCGGCCTTGGGAAATCGCATATTGCGCAGCCAAAAGATAGTCTCCGCCACACATTGCGCGCCCTTGATGCCTTCGGGATGGTTGTGGCTGACCTCCGAACTCTTCTGCGCCTCGGCCTTGACGGACTGCCAATCGTCGAAGAGCCAGCCCACCGCACTGACCCGCATGGCCGATCCGTTGCCGCAGGAGTCCATCGGATGGACTCCATCCTCGCTCAGCCATTGGAGGAAGCGGGGTCCATAGCCTCCCTTAAGGGTTGGGTAGCGCGCGCACCAGTCGAGCAACGCCTCCCTATAAGGACGGCAGTTGAGTATGGCATCGGCCACGGCTATGGTGCATACCGTGTCGTCGGTGAATGCGCAATCGTCCGTAAACAACTTGAAGTTTTCCTGTGGGGGCGGTCCAAACTCAAACCTTGAACCGACAATGTCGCCAATAATTGCTCCTAACATAATTCTGATGGGGGTTAAAAAGTAAAATACTTGGCTGAGTACTCCGGCTGGGAATCGAACCCAGATCTACGCTTTAGGAGAGCATTGTTCTATCCATTGAACTACCAGAGCTGCTATTTTGGATGGTGCAAAGATAAGCATAAAAAGCCGTTCTGCCAAGAATCGCCCTGAAAAAGTCCACGGCCCACATTTTACAATGGGCATTGGCGCAGCCCTTTCTCCTAATCCTAAAGTATTGTCACACCGGACACGTCCCTCTTGGCGAGGGCATTCTACAAGTCAACCTACATACTTGGTGGCTATATCATTCCATCTGGGAATGTTCAACCGCTTGCCGTAACGCTTTTCATAGCTCTCGATGAGGCGTTCTTTCCAGTGCAAAGCTATGGTGACTCTCGTATCGGGATACTGGTATATAGTCTCCTCCATTGCCGCAAGGAAATCCTCAAGACTCTCAAAGGGCTTGAAATCTGCGTGGTCGGAATACCAAGTAGCGGGTCGTATGTTCACTATCACCCTGTTTTTGTACTGCACCTTCACCGGCCATGTATTGCTTGCGCTGCAAATTTCCCAAAGATTCTTCAGCCATATCCGCTCTATCTCCACCACGCCGTTGTCCATCTTATACTTGAGAAGCAGGTGCTTTGAGTGGAGCTTCCATGGCTTCTCTATCACGAGATTGATAAAACTGCGGAACGCTGCGACATCAAAGTTCGGACTTCCCGTAAAGGATTTGACCTCCAACCAGTTGGATTCCAAATCGTCAGGGTCGAGCCAGAAGTCGGGCGAAGCCTGCCTGTTGTTGTGTATATGGACAATGCCCTTGCCCGTCATCCACTTGTCGAGCCATTCTTCAAGGATATTGCCAATAATGTTGTTTTGCTCCACCACAATCCCAAAATCCCGAAGGTTGAACTTCATAGACCCTTTCGCACCTTCTATTCCAAAGTCTTCTACAAGGGCTGTGTACAATTTTTCCGCTGCATCCATCTATATTACCTTTCTAATGTATCCAACAACCGTCCTGCAACCGCCTCTATCACGGGAACAACAACTGTATTTCCCAACAAGTCAAAGCCTTCTTTCTCATTGACATTGAACTTGATATCTTCTGGGTAGCCACAAAGCCGAAGGCCTTCCCGGAGCGACAGCCTCCTAAGTCCGCCGTTATCTCCCACATATAGCTTCTGCATGTCCATGGCAACAAGCGTAGGAGATATATCATCTGGGGACAATACCTTGTTGACTTCAAAGCTCAGCTTACCCGCAACGATGTTATACCCTTTTGGCTTAGTCACGTCATACTCTCGATGAGTGGTAACTACTCCGTTCTTATTTTTATCACGAATAAGCTTTTTGGGATGCTCAAATTTTAGATAACCCTTTTGTGTTAAATCCTCCAACATTTCCCCAAGGTAAGGTGAATTGCAAAAAGTTTGAATCTGTGCCATGGTCAAAGGCATCCCGTCCATCCAGTCTATACCTATAATTGCTGCCCATTTTTTCTTGCGCCGTTCGGTCAAAATGCTGTCAAGGAGTTTCTTTTCCTCATCAGACACCGTGCCTTTAATCTCCAAATCCCAACTATGGATATTGGTTTTTCCCCCTCTTTTATCCTTAATGGACTTGCCATATAATTGCTCCACGCTGAAGTGCTTGAGCAAGGTTCTTGTAAAAGGCGTATCTGACGTTGGCAATCCCGATTCAAGAATGTCTCCCAGCTTACTTTGCTTTGTCGGAAAATTGTCCAGATTCGGTTTCTTATCAATACTGCCCACTATGTATATCCTTTTACGCTCTTGTGGAACACCAAAGTATTTTGAATTGAGGACGCGGAAATCGAAATGGTATTTTAATGCCGACAACCTTTTCACGATCACTTGTAGGGTCTTGCCGCCATCATGATTGACCAGCCCCTCCACATTCTCTAAGATGAATCCCTTGGGGCGTTTGTCTCTTAAAATGCGTTCAACCTCAAAGAACATCGTGCCTCGCGTGTCCGCAAAGCCTTGCCTTTTGCCTGCCGAGCTGAATGCTTGACAAGGAAAGCCAGCACAAAGTATGTCAAAGTCAGGGATGTTCTTGGTATCCACCTTCGTGATGTCCCCCGTAATGGTCTCACCGGGATGATTGTCTTTCAGTACTTTTACCGCATAGGGTTTAATCTCGGAGGTGAAAACACAAACAGGCTTCAATCCCTTTGCCCTTGCAGCCATTTCAAGTCCATATCGAATGCCCCCTATCCCCGCAAACAAATCTATAAAGCGCAGCACGCCATGCTGCTTGCCAAGGGCAACATTGGGCTGTCGCAACGCATTGTCCACCTCGACTGCGATGTCGCTTCCCGTAAGCATCTTAGGGGCATAGATCGAGCTTTCTTCGCCATCGGAAAAAGTTTTCTGAAGCAAATTGTTGATGTTTAAAGGTTCTGCAAGCAATTCCTCTCCCAAAGAAAATACCATGTAGGAGCCATTAGGGGCCGGATAGAGCAACTGCTCCATTTCGTCCTGCGTTTTGATGGAAGAACTTACGCAGGGGAAAAGATGATATCCGACTTGTGGATTTTGAGCGTTATATATCAAGACATAGTCTGGCAACGCTTTGGAGACTATCCCTCCATTGCGCTGAGTAAACAGATTTTGGTTGAATCGGACATTGTAGAGCTTTTCAAACCTTCCTGTTTTCTCCCCCAATATCCAGTCCAACTGTGATTTTTCTCCACGATATGCACCGAAAAGGAATGTACTGCTTTTATGTTCTATGTACCTAAACATAATTGTTTTCTATCCAGCCGAAGTTCCTTGTCCTCCATTTACGCAGGCAGCCAAGGCCCGCACCAAGAACTTCTTGGCCACAAAGGTAACAAAAAAAGATAAGGATTTATACGCTTTCAAAGAAGATTTTCAACAAGAAAGTGGAAGAAAGCGTCAGAAATTCTGTCTCTCTTCCATGGTTTTCAGCCCTCATGGCAGACTCACTTCTGCCCTTGTCCACGACAAGGTGGGGCGAGGGGAAGCGGCAAAGGAAAGGGAAAGAAGAAGGAAGGGAAACGGGGAACGAAGCAAGGCACTCCCTTTTACACAATGATAGGGATGGTATTGGCTTGCCATAGAGGCTTTATCGCATGGCCATAGGGCCTCTATGGCAAGGCAATATAGGCCCTATTACGAATCCTCTCAGATTTTAACATCTGACAACAATTCGTGTAAGCAATGTTTATGGAAACAGTGTCGTTTTGCCATCAAATAGTTGCAAAACGTCAACTTGATGACAGAAGCATAGCAGTGGCGGACGAACTGCGGTCAGTCGGACAAGAGATGGTAGGACCCTCCGGCGTAGGCACGCACCAGACCTTTCATCTCCAGGGAGAAAAGCAGGGCAGTAAGTGTGCCGATGGTGATGCCCGTGCGCACACAGAGGTCGTTCATCTGGAGATCGTTCTGCCGGCGGAGCGCGTCGACCACGCGTTGCTCATCGGGAGAAAGGTCGGGAAAGAGCTGCCGCTCGATTCCGCTGCGATGCGCATGGGCGAGCTTTTGGTCAGATTGCCAACCCATCGCGCTGACCAAGTCGTCGGCAGAGGAAATCAGCCCGGCCCCATTGTCGCGGATTAGGTTGTTGCACCCCTCACTATACGGCGCGCCGACGGGACCGGGGAAGGCAAAGACGTCGCGTCCATAGTCGCGTCCGATGCCGCAAGTAATCAGTCCTCCGCCCTTGGCCGCACTCTCCACGAGCACGACGGCGTCGCTCATGCCTGCCACAATGCGGTTGCGGCGCACGAAATTGACCTTGTCGGCGGGGGTATGGGTCATAAACTCAGTGAGCAGTGCGCCACCTTGGGCGACCATTTGGGAGGCCGTCTCGCGGTGGGGGCGCGGATAGAGGTCGTCGAGTCCATGGGCCAACACGCCCACGGTGGGCATTGAGCAGGCCAGGCACTCCCTATGGGCGCACACATCGACCCCATAGGCCAATCCACTCACCAGCAGGGCACCCGGACACAGCTCCCGCAACCGACGGACGAAGCTCCGGATGAGGTCTTGTCCGTAGCGGGTGCACCGTCTTGTGCCCACCACGCAGACCACACGGGGCGCATTGAGATCGGCCGGTCCCCGCTTATAGAGCACCAAGGGAGCATCGGGGCAATGCTGGAGTCGCTGCGGGTAGCCGCTATCGGACGGCGTGAGCACCTGGATGTCGTCATGCTGACGGACATACTCCAGCTCGCCATCGACCCGCTTCCTGTGCTCCGGCAATCGCGACAGCAGCTCCACAAGGCGTGGAGAGGCATCGGGCAGGAGCTGACGGATGTCGCTTGCCGCCTCGACAACGGCCCGGGCAGAGCCCGCCGCACGGTAAAGCGTCTGCATTTCCTGCAAATGATAGTAGCCCAGACGGCTCAGCAGCATGGCCGCATAGCGCTCGTTTTCCGCTTCCTTGGCCATGGCTCAGTCGTGGGAAAGGTAGGGGGCGAAGGCCTGGTCGTAGTCCTCACTCAGCGCAAGCCGCCCATGGACGAGCGTGACCAGCTCCACGCGTCCGCGGAAGCACAACTTCTCATCGCTCTCGCGGTAGAGGTCGTGAACGAAGATGTAGCGTATGCCCTTCCGCTCAAGCCTCATCCGCGAGACGATGATGTCGTCGCAGCGCAGCGGGGCTTTGTATTCGAGGTTCATTCGGGCCACCACGGCATCGATGCCCTGCTCGTGCATGGCGGCGAAACTGAGCCCGCAGGCTTTCAGGAAGCGGTGGCGGGTGTGCTCCGTGTAGTGAAGATAGTTGGCATTGTTGACGATTCCCTCGATGTCGCACTCATAATCGCGCACCTCCAGACGGGTCTCGAAGATGTATTCGTTGTTCATAGGATGGGTTATCGGTTCTTTAGGTACTCATAGCCGAAGCGGCACCGCAGGCAGTCCTTGCGGTCGCAATAGGCGCGCTTGAGCTGTATCAGGGCCTGAGAGTCGGCGGCAGTACGTACGGGCAGGCCCACTTTCTGCCACATTTCCACAATGTGGTTATGCTCGGCGCGCAGCGATTCAAGAAACGCGAAGGCGCGGTCGCAGAGCTTCTCATCGCCCTTGTGGCGGCCATAGGCAAAGAGCATGGGGATGACGGTGTTGATGACAAGCAGGGTGAGCGACGCCGAGGAGAGGTGCTTGCCGCTCCGCTTGCTCTCCGCACCAAAGAGGTAGTGGGTCTCCCAATAGGGGGTGACGCAGGTGGCGAGCAGCTCTTCGGCCTGCCTCACGGTCGCACAGTCGGTCAGCCGCGACAGTCCCGCGCGGCCTTCATGGTAGAGTCGGGCGAGCTGCACGATGCGGATGGTGGGGAAGTTTTGCGGGCGCAGACGCAGAAACCGCCAGAGGTGGCCGTCGATGGGGCGCAAGGAGAACTTGTGGGACAGATACTGGTACTCGTTCCTAAGCCGCAGGAAATAGTCGTCCCGTCCCGCCGCCTCTCGATAGCGCTCCGGCATGGCCGCAAGGTCGAGCAGTCCTGCCTGGCCAAGAAAGAAGGCCTCCACCTGGAAGAGGTCATCGCGGTGGTGGGCCACGTCGCCCAAGGGAATGGAGCGTGCCCAAAGCTCGAAGGCATCGCCGTTGACACCAAATCCGAAGTTGCGTGCCAGCGTCACGAAGTGGGCAGCCTCCCATGACTCTTCACACGCCTTGACACGCCCGACAATCGACTCCGTCTTCTGTTCCAGCCGCTCCGTGGCCAGCGCACTGAGCCAAGAGCAGACCGTAATGGACGAGAGGGAGGGGATGATGGCGTAGCAGGGCGGATATTCGTCGGTGGAGAGCAGCTCTTGGTAATGGGTTCGCACGCCATCGGGTACACGAAGCACCAGCTGCGGTGGCGTATCGCCGTGGTGGGTGCGCGCCGTGGCATCGGGTTCGGACACGACATGGAGCACCACATTGTCGTAGCGGGGGTCGCGGTCGTGCCCGTGGGCAAACCAATCGGAAGCCTTGACGTGCAGCTCCACGTTGCCCACCCACAACACTCCGCCGATCTTCACCTTCGCATTGAAAAAGTCGGGGCCGGCATTATGGTTGTGCAGCCCTGTATCTACCACCTCGACGGACTGCCCGTCGGTGGTGGTCAACGGGGCAACAGGAAACAGCTTGTGCTTCCAGACATAGTGGAGCAGTTCTTCCATGGGGTGGGGGCTTACCTTTATATATAAACAGCACGGGGCTGTCCCCATACTGAGGACAGCCCCGAGCGTGACTTAACGCAGCGCCTTGCGCACCGTACCGTCGCTCATGCGGACGATGTAGGTCTGGCCTTTGCGAAGCTCCGACACCCTGCGGCCGGCAAGGTCGTAGGCTGCCACGACCGTAGCCGGGGTGGAAGCGGAGGCCGACTCGATGCCAGTGGCCGCCGACTCGACAACCGACTGGATGTTGCCGAAGATGAACTCGCCCTTGAATTCCGTGCCATAGAAGGAGGCTTCCGATGTCGCCTTGAAGTAGAGCTTGTCGCCACCGACCTTGCCTTCCAGATCAACACTCACAGCCCCAATGCGCGGACCAATCCAAACGGGGTAGCCTGAAGCCGTTCCCGAGGTGATACGAATCTTCTGCGACGTGCCCAAGTCAATGACTCCAGGCTCATCCGGATTGTCAACGGCATCGATACTGTCGATAACGACATTGCCAATGCCCAGTCCTGCGGCCTCAAGGACAAGGTTGTCCACCTCCAACTTGTACTGACCATTGTCCAAACGGGTCAGTGTAGCCACCTTCTCCTGCTCCTGGACGGTCTCACCATTGCGGATCAGGGCGAGCTGGTCGGTGTAGTCTTCTGCCATCGCGCCCAAACCACAAAACAGGGCAAGGGCGAGTGTAAATAGTTTCTTCATATTTTTCATCCTTTAGTTATTGTCACCATAAAGTATTGTTCCGATTCTTCCGCCAATTCGGAGGTTCATTCCGGCATTCTCTGAAATTCTCTTTCGTATTGATAAACAATGCTTTTCAAGGGTGCAAAGATAAGGTAATTTTTTGTGTTATCCGAAAAAACTTCGTAAATTTGCAACAATTATCAACAACTCTCAGGAGCAATACATTCACAATCAAGATGAAGATAGCACTCATTGGATATGGGAAAATGGGGCACATGATAGAGCAGATTGCCCTCAGCCGTGGCCACAGCATCGTTTGCAAGATTGACATTGACAACCAGGACGACTTCGACTCGCCCGCATTCGCCTCGGCCGACGTGGCGATAGAGTTCACCAACCCTACCGCAGCGTATGGAAACTACCTGCGAGCGTTTAAGCATAACGTAAAAGTAATCAGTGGATCGACGGGCTGGATGCACAATCACAAGGAGGACGTGGAGCGGTTGTGCCGCGAAGGAGGGCAGACCCTCTTCTGGGCAAGCAACTTTTCCGTGGGCGTGGCCATCTTTTCTGCCGTCAATAAATACCTGGCCAAGCTGATGAACCAGTTTCCACAGTATGACGTGGAGATGACCGAGACGCACCATGTCCACAAGCTCGACGCGCCGTCGGGCACTGCCATCACGCTGGCCGAGGACATCTGCCACGAGCTGGGACGCAAGGCAGGATGGAAGAAAGGCACTGTCACGTGGGACGACGGCCGTGTGGAGGGAAGTACAGACCATGACGGCGACCAACTGCTCATCAACAGCATCCGCCACGAGGAGGTACCGGGCATCCACAGCATACGATACGACAGCGAGGCCGACGAGATCACCATCACACATTCCGCCCACTCGCGCAAGGGATTTGCCCTTGGGGCAGTGCTGGCAGCCGAGTACACCCTCCATCACAGCGGACTGCTCACGACAAGCGACCTCTTCAAATTCTAAGTGGGGAGGGAAACATCTCACCGACTCATCCGAAAAACCACCTTTCTCATGATAGACAAAGAAAAACAAAAGCTCGACCCGAAGAAACAATGGGCAAAGTTTGCCCTCGTCGGAGGACTGTATCTGCTCTTTCTCCTGTGGGTAAAAAGTTGGCTGGGACTGATTGTCCTGCCGTTTATTTTCGACAACTACATCACCAAAAAGATACGGTGGACGTGGTGGAAAGAATCAGAAGGCCCCGTGCGCGTGGTCATGTCGTGGGTGGACGCACTGGTCTTCGCCCTCGTGGCCGTCTACTTCATCAACCTTTTCCTGTTCCAAAACTACGTCATCCCCTCTTCCTCGCTGGAGAAGAGTCTCCTCACGGGCGACTATCTCGCCGTGTCGAAGGTGAGCTACGGCCCCCGCATCCCGCAAACGCCGCTCACCATGCCGCTCACCCAGCACACATTGCCTATCTTCAACTGCAAGAGCTACATCGAATGGCCCCACTGGGACTACCGAAGGGTGAAGGGTCTGGGACACGTAGAGCTGAACGACATCGTCGTCTTCAACTACCCGGCGGGCGACTCTCTGCTGAGCAACGAGGCTTATCAGGCTCAGGACTATTACCAGATGGTCTATAACACGGGCGAAAGTCTCATCATGCAGCAGCAACCCAACATCGATCTCGCCAAGATGAACCTCATCCAGCAGCGCAAGTTCTTTGAGGAGGCCTATGCAATGGGGCGCAACTACCTCGTACAGAACCAGGCAGTGTATGGCGTTATCGACTCCCGGCCCACCGACCGCCGCGAGAACTATGTGAAACGTTGCGTCGGTCTGCCCGGACAAACGCTGCAAATCAAGAACAAAATCGTCTATCTCGACGGCAAGCCCAACAAGGAGCCAGACCAAGTGCAGTACACTTACTTCATCAAGTGGCGGGGCGTGACACCCACTCAGCTGCTCAGCGAACGCTATGATGACTTGCGCAAGGAGCTGAACATCAGCGAAGAGGACGTGCAGAGCCTCAGTTACCTGCACGGATCGGACGTGGAGCGCGGCACAATCCTCAACCAAGCCGTGCTGAAGGAGTACGACGGCTATATGCCGCTGACCAAACGCGCCTTGAAAGCATTGAAACAGCGCGGGATGATAGAGGCTATCCGCCCGGTGACCGACCGCGACATCTTCTCAGGGACGGTCTATCCGCTCAATGGATACACCCAATGGACACGCGACAACTACGGGCCGATATGGATTCCGAAGCGGGGAGCGACCATCAAGCTGAACCTTTCCAACCTCCCAGTGTACGAACGGTGCATCAAGGTCTACGAGAACAACGACCTGAAGGTGAGGGGCAACAAGATTTTCATCAACGGAAAGCCTGCCAATTCCTACACTTTCAAGATGGATTACTACTGGATGATGGGCGACAACCGCCACAACTCCGCCGACTCCCGCTACTGGGGCTTCGTGCCTGAGGACCATATCGTCGGCAAACCCATCTTCATCTGGTGGTCGAGCGACCCCGACCGCCACGGATTTGGCGGCATACGCTGGTCGAGACTCTTCACATGGGTGGACAACATCAAGTAGAAATGCTGACCCGTATCGTCAAAGACTACATAGAGCCCCACTCCCTCCCGGGTGGGGCTTTGCTTTCCTCGGCCTATTTTGCCCCCGTCCAATGGTGGCAGAAAGTGTACCGCCACAGGGACATATATATAGAAAGGTACGACCATTTCGTCAAGCAGACCTACCGCAACCGCTGCATCATCGCCACACCAAATGGCATCCAGCCGCTCACGGTGCCCATAGAGAAGCCCGAAGGCGGCCGAAGGGACAAGACGTCGACCCGCGACGTGCTCATCAGCGACCACGGACAGTGGAGAAGAATCCACTGGAACGCACTCTGCTCTTCCTATGGAGAGAGTCCCTTCTTCGAATATTATGCCGACGACATACGTCCATTCTTCGAGCAGCAATGGGAGTATCTTTTCGACTTCAACATGGCCATCACTCGCAAACTGTGCGAATTGCTCAACCTCCGCCCCTCCTTTCACGAGACCAGCTACTTCCTTTCCGCTGCCAACGCCACCTCCATGGAGCTGAAAGACTACCGAGAAGCCATCCGCCCCAAGCACCCACTGCCCGACCCCAGCTTTGTGCCAACTCCCTATTACCAAGTCTATCAGCAGCGGTTCGGCTTCCAACCCAACCTCAGCATTCTCGACCTCCTCTTCAACATGGGCAATGAGGCGGTGCTGTATCTATAACCACACGGCAGCAAAAGCACAGCCAAGCAGCCAGAAGAGCTGACCCTCCAAGCGGAAAACATGTTTGACAATCTGTAGAACTATGGACTCCAAGCCCTTCTATATGAAAGAATTAATTTACACCAAGCATGCATCACAAAGAGCATGTATGCGACATGCTTTCGTTTCTTCCAGGCATCCACACTTCTCTCATGTGACATTCCTCCAATGATAAGGTGCGCACTTTTTATCATTAGGGTATATTTATTTTCCATTCTTTTCTCGCTCATTTGTCAAAAAACAAGTATATTTGCATCAATAATTGATTTTAGGGATTGGATTATGGGCAAATCACTTCTTACCAAAGTCATAAGACTGTTGCTGCTGTTTAGCATTCTCATATATGTCATACCCGTTCGTGCCACCAAATACGACTATCATTTCAAGAAGATAGACGTGCGTTTCGATGCCATTGCACTACGGCTGAGCCAGCTTGATTTCGATAACAGAAGGAATGAGACCAATCCTCAGGACTTACAACAACTGAAACGGCTTGCGGGAAAGAATCCCCAGCTTCAAGCCCGCGCCATCTATTGGCAGGTACGCATGACTCAATTCAGCGCACAGCCAGCAGAGTGCATCAAGCTGCTCAAGAAAGCAGAGCGCCTCTGCCAGCCTGGATATGAATACGACAGGGCACTCATCCGCTATCAGCTTGCGGGCAATTATGACAGAATGAGCGAGTATATGCAGTGCTACCGCAACGTCACCGCGGCCATCACAGCTTTTGAGAACGAGAAGGATTACTACTTTTTGGGCAACGCTCAACTGCTGTTGGCACAGTTGTTCCATGAGATTAACGACGATGAAGACGCAGCTCGGCAACTCTCTCTGGCCATGGAGAACTACAAGAAAGCGGGTTACCCACTCAACCGGATTTACTTCTATCAAGGCACGCTGGCTAAAAACAGAGCAGAAGAGGCAGCACTTCTGACCAAAAGCGTGGCCGTCGGTGGGCGCGACTGGCCCATGACGGTGCAAGCTTACTTCAACCTAAGCGAACTGGCCTTGCAGGCTAAGCAGGTGGAGAAGGCCATCGCCTACTACAAGATGGGGAAAGCTGAACTGAACAAGTATGACCCAAAGAACGTAATTTTTAATTCTTTTCTCTCCCTCTCGTACGTAAAAATATTGTTTGAACAAGGGAAATACAACGAGGCGCTTTCCGTCATAGAAGGGCTGAAGGAAGTAGGAGGCAAGATTAAGGATGAGATGTTCATGCAGGAAGTATACCGCTACTCGTGGCAATGCCATGCACGACTCGGCCAAATGGACAAGGCCTACGCCATGCTCAGCCTATTCCAACAGGAATACGAGCGCAATACCGACTCCATACGCGCGCACGACGTGCCAAAGGCACGGGCAAGGGAGGAAATCATGCGGCAGAACGACCGCATCAAACTGCTGGAAAAGGATGCGCGCATCAAGACTACCTACCTCTACTTGGCTCTTTTGGGCATCGCTCTTGCAGTCATCACAGCACTTGCACTCGTCTACTATTTCCGGCAACGCTACCGCATACAGGACATTGAGAACAAGCAACTGCGCGAGAACCTACGCCAGGAAGCCCTCATCTACAGCATGAACCGGAAGAACTTTGAGGAGGATCTGCAACAAAAGGCATGCGAAGTGAGCAGCAACACACTCTTGCTGGCGAACAAAAATGAGGTGCTCAAGCAAATCAGCGAGCTTACACGACGCTTCTCCGAAGAAGGCAACATCCCAAGGGAGTATGTCAGACAAATCAACGCCATCATCGGAAACAGCCTCAGTAATGACGATGAGTGGTCACGCTTCAAGCTACATTTTGACAGTGTACACCCCAATTTCTTTGTTCACCTCAAAGAAATCTGTTCCGAACTGACGGAAAACGACCTCCGGTTGTGTGCCTACATAAGTATAGGAATGCGCGCGAAGCAGATTGCTGAAATGCTCAACGTCAGCCCGGACAGCATCAACAGCAACCGCTACAGGCTGCGCAAGAAGTTCGGACTCGTACGCGGACAGTCGCTCGATGACTATATCAGAAAGGTCTGACTATCATAAAGCCACAGCGGCAAGTAGAATCCAAAGTCCGTCCGCTGTGTTCTTTGGTGGTTATAGTGGTCATAATGTATCTATGACCCACCACCCTCCCTCGCTTTCTCTTTGATTCAAGCCTTCTACTGTCAAAAACTGACAATGACGAAAAAACGCCATTCCAACGCGCCACGTATGGTTTGAAACTTATAATTTTGTAGCAATCATCATCATTTTTCAAACCACAGCTTATGAAAAAGAAAGCAACTACTTTAGGATTTTGCACACTCCTTGCGGCTTCCTCATGGGCACAGACAGCCTATTTGGAGACAGGATTCGATGAGGGGATACCCCACACGTTCACACTACACGACGAAGACGGGCGCACACCGTCAACCGACATGGCCAATCTCGGCTTCGAGGTAGGCAAGGCTTGGATTGTCGCCAATGGGATAGACCCTGCAGATGCACTAAACAACGTAGCCGTCTCCACATCATGGTATAAGAACGCCGGAGCCGCAAACGACTGGATGGTCACCCCAGGCATCAAAGTGGACGGCAAAACGATGCTACGCTGGCGGTCAATGGCGCGCGACAAGGAGTTCCGCGACGGCCTCAAGGTCTATGTATCCGAGACAGGAACGGATGTGAGCGACTTTACATCCCCTCCCATTTTCGCCATCAACAAAGAGGCCAACACGTGGACTGAGCACGAGGTGAGCTTGGCCGATTATGCGGGCAAGACCATCTACATCGCCTTCGTCAACGACAGCAAAGACAAGGCAGCACTCTACCTGGACGACCTCTTTGTAGGAATACCTTCCCATGTCACCATGTCGCTCAACCTTGGACGCGTCTTCGACGGCTGCGACACCATACCCTTGACAGGTACTGTGGCTGCTTCTGGTGAAACGGTCAATGGATTCACCATCGGATTCCAGTCTGGTGACCAGCGCATTCTGCAAACATTCCCCGACATCATAGAGGCAGGAAAGAGCATGCCATTCCGCTTGGACGAGCACTTCCGTCTCGACCGCAACGCCACTGCGGCGTGGACAGCATGGGTCAAAAGCGGCACGGACAGCGTAAGTTACCAAGGACGCACGTCGGCCTATCTGTGGAAGGTTGTCGCCGAAGAGGTGACGGGCACCTGGTGCGGCTACTGCGTGCGTGGTATCGGAGCAATGAACTACATGAGCGAGACCTATCCGCAGGGCTTCATCGGCATAGCCGTCCACAACAATGGCAGCGCACAAGTACCCGACTCCATGGCCATTCCGGGCGAGGAGTACCTCAACGACATCTTCTCACACATGGGGACGTCGGGCTATCCACACGCCGGCATGAACCGAAACGTGATGTACTGGGGAGATCCTGCAGACATTCCGGCCATGTACACTGCCATCAAGAGCTCGGACAGTAATACAGTAGGACTAAAACTGACAGCCAACTATGACGAGCAGACCAACGATATAGCTGCCAACGTCGATGCTTTCTTCGCCGCTGACAACGACAAAGCAAACTATAGCCTCGCTTTTGTTGTAGTGGAAAACAACGTCCACCGCACACATGCCGAGACGGGTATCATCAACAATTATTGCGGTTATGACCAAGTCAACTACTACGCTGGAGGCGGCATGGGCTCCATGTACGGGTTCGAAAACCTGCCAAACATTATCAAGGCCGACAGTATCTGGTATCAAGACGTGGCCAGAGGCATTGCCCCTGGGTACGAAGGCGTAAAGGATGCATTTGGTGTAGAAAGCGTGAAGGAAGGCGATCACCTCGAGTTCAGCTATTCACTCACTATGCCCGAGACGGTTTTAAAGAAGGAAAACACCGAACTCATCGTCCTGCTGCTCAATGAGGACGGAATTATCGTAAACGCAGACAAGTGCGCCATAGCGGGTACGACACCCAATAACATCACTCCCGCCGTCAAAATCAGCGGCAAGACAGCCGACCCCTATTACTACACGCTCAACGGCGTGCGTGTGACACGGCCCACTAAAGGCGTTTACATCCACCAAGGCCGCAAGGTAGTGCGTTAGCCAGAGTGCACAAGAGGACTAAAATTGCCATACTAATTGACTCTCTCCCCATTAGTTAGCCCTGAAAACAGGTTGTCAGCCATTCACGCCCCCCATCAAGTTTATGCTGGCAACCTCACCTTCAGGGCTTTTACATGCCCTCATTTTCCATCAACCGCATTCTTATCAAGGCACGTTAGATAACCTATTGCAAATCAATTCGTTACGGGCTACAGCCTTATTTAGTCTATACCTATCGAATTTTTAATTTATTTTTCTTCAATTTTTAAATTAAAAATTAAAGAAAAATAAATTAAAAATATTTTCAAAAGCATAGGTTTTGGAAATTTAAGGGTTTTCACTTGCTTCCCTATCCAGCAGGCTAAAAGTTATTATTGTTGCCTTTAAACCCAATTAGTCAAATCAAAAAGTCTGGAGTATCAAGCATTGCCCGCGCAAAGGAGACGCCAACAGCCAACCATTACTCCTGTCAGCTGATACAAATACTCTAATGTACACAGTCAAAGCATGCATAGCTAAAAAGGAAAGATTTTAAAATAAATATAGATAATCAATGAAAGGTATATAGACAAAAACTGACAGAACTATGAAACTGGGCTTGCTATTAGACTTTTTATGAAAAACTTGATAAATTTGCAATGTGTTTGACAAGCTGACATGGTTTGGTCGAACACGCTCTAATAGCATCTTTTAAGTATTTACATTAAAAAATCAGCTTATGAAGTACAAGTTACATTGGTTTCCATTTGCCGTACTTGCGGCATTTCTTGGATGGATTACACCGTCCTGGGGACAGGAAGCAAAGACCGCTTATGGCATGATAGATGCCGATGCGGGTGGCGGCAAGGGGATATACACCTTTGATGTAAGTGAAGACACGCTCACAAACATCAAAATTGCACATCCCATCAATGTTGACCACATCATGGGAGCGTACAAAATTGGCGACATCTATTATTACATCGACTATGAGCAAAACTGGGAAGGGCATAAGTCACATGGCTTTTACAGCTTTGATATGGAAACAAACTCCATAAAAAAGATTGGTGATTACAAAGATCAGCAGCAAGGTCCTGCGGCCAGTCATTTTGCTTGGGACGCACAGTCACAGACCTTATTCGCACTGAATGACGTGCGAAGTGGAGAGGGATTAGTTAAAATCAATCTGTCCAACGGTGATCTGATTCCCGTATGCAACTTCACACTCGACCACGTTACAGAGAGTGCCAAAGGATTAGACGAGCATTATCAGCGGACAATGGTAGCCATAGCCATCAATTACGATGGAGAAATGTACGGCGTAAGTTACTCAGGTGCATTGTATAAGATCAACCCTGTCACGGGCTATTGTAACTTGATTGGAGAGCTGAGCCACAACCAAGACAAAGCCTATATATATGGTGGGAACTGCCTGTTTTTCGACAATGAGACGGATAAGCTATACTTCCGCTCATACACTTACTCCGCATATGAGTTTGGCGAGATTAACACCCAAACAGGAGAGCTTCGCCACATCGCCACCCTTCCGTATGAATTGGGGGCGGACTATACGGTTCTAAAAAGTTCCGCCTTCGACGGCATCGTCATTCCATATGTGCCAGCCGAGGCGAGTGCACCGCAGAAAGTACAGAACCTAACGCTAAATCGTGGCGACAAAGGTGCGCTGACGGCAACGCTCGAATGGGATAATCCAGCGAAGACTTACGGGCGTGGCGGCACACTTGAAGACCTCGACAGTATCATCATTTACCGCAACGGCAAAGAAATACACCGTATAGAAAGCCCTAAAATCGGTGGCCACGAGACTTGGACAGACCACCTTTCTGAACGTGGTTACTACACATATAAGTTTGTGCCCGTAAACGATATGGGGCATGGCGACCGCACTTCCATATCCACCTACGTTGGCATTGGTGACCCAATGGGAGTTACAAACATCAAGGTCGAATCTGAAGGCAATGGCGCCAAGATTTCATGGACAGCTCCAACCGAAGGAAAATTCAATACATGGATTGACACAAACGACCTCACGTATGACGTATGGCGGATGCCGGGCAATATAAAAGTAGCCGACCAGATCCAGGCTACATCACTTACCGACAACACCATCGCCAAAATGGGTAAATACCATTACAACGTAATCGCCTACGCTGGTGGCTACCAGAGTGACTCTGTCAGCTCAGCCAACACCATTGCAGGACCTCCTTATCAGGCTCCCGACACGCTATTGGCCGACTATGACAACTTCCTGCTATGGACAAACATCGATGCTGACGGTAGTTACTCAACATGGGCATGGCAGAATGGGAATTATGGACAGTTTGGGGGAGCCACAGATGCTTACGCTTATGAAGAAGTCACCCCTGAAAACTGGCTCATCTCCCCACGCGTACGCATGGAAAAAGGTAAGCACTACAAGATTACTTTCGATGCCAAAACCGGCAGTGACAAGCTCCAAGAGCTACTCGCTATAGGCTTTGGGCAGGGTGCTGAGATTACCAGTCAGGACAGTATCTTCCAGTTCTACCTACAGGAGAAAGACCCTTTGACGCTGCGCGTAAACCTGCCTACGGTAGAGAGTACGGGCGATTATAACTTCAGCTTCGTGCATCGCACACCCTACAAGAACTACAATATTGCCCTCAAAAATGTCATTTTCGCCGAAGACCACGAGGGTTACATTACTGGCAGGGTGACTTGTGACTCCAAACCCGTGGCCAATGCGTTGGTTCGTACGGAAGATGGACAGTTCACTGGAAAAACAGACAAGAACGGAAAGTACACCCTCAGCTACCTTCCCGAGGGCAGCTACAACCTCATTGTGGAGACTTTGGGCTACCGCGACGGTGCTTCCACAGCTTCCGTGAAGGAGTTGAAGACCACCACCCAAGACATTGCAATTGAGGCTCTGCCCACTTATACGCTCAGTGGTAAGATAACCGACGTGGCGGGAGACCCCGTAGCTGGTGCTACGGTGCAGCTCTCGGGCTACAACGCCTATGAGACAACGACAGCACAGGATGGCTCTTACAACATTGGCGGTATCTATGAACACACTGCATATTTGGTTAATGTAGACAAAAACAAGCTCCTTGCTGCCAGCGAGACCATCGACATGAATGACAATAAGACACTGAACCTTACACTTCAGGACAACATCAAGCCAGCAAAGGCCGTACACGTGTCTGAAACGGGCAAAGACAGCAACGTCGAGGTGACATGGGACGCCCCTGCCAACGACCCCCGCGTGGATAGAATCGATGATGGCGTCATAGTTTTGGGGACAGGTTATTCAAGCGGCGCAACGAGTAAATCCACCTTTGGTGTTATCCGCCGGGAGGCATCAACCGTCTATGGGGTACAGTTCTATCTGACAAACCGTCCAGGCGTGAACCATTATGGCGTAGCCTTGCGCGTGTTCGGATTGAAAGAGAATGGAGACCCAGACGAGAACAATCTGCTTTTCGAAAACACCTATGTGTCGGTCAGTGATGACGCATGGAACACTTATACGCTCCCAACTCCTGTGGAGGCTACCAACGGCTATTATATCTGCGTTGCCACTTCCGATTGGATTGGGATTGGCGTAGACGGTGGAGGTGATACTGCCAAGTATCCATTCCAAACGATGACCAATTGCTTCTCCGACGACTATACGACAGGCACTTATTACTACCTGGACAACCAGCAAAGTGAGCAGCTTCACCGCAACTTCATGATTCGTCCTGTTGCAGCTCCTTACTTTGTGGAAGAGGACAATACCGCCAAGATTGGCCGCTTCACACCTCGCTATACAGAAAAGGTCGAAGAGGAACAGCCTGCACTCGACTGCTTTAAGGACAAGGACAAAGTGCAAGGAAGTGAGCCAGCTGAGCCAATGAAAACCGTACAAAATCGTGTGCGTTACAACCTCTACCGCACAACGAACGCTAATGCGGCAGATGAAAGTACATGGAAGAAGCTGGCCACCAATCTTCAAGAGCGCAAGTACAATGACGCAGAGTGGAAGAGCCTCCCACAAGGCACTTATAGATATGCCGTGAAGACCATCTATACAGGTGGAAAAATCTCTGAAGCCACGCTTTCCGACAGCATCGGGAACAAGATGTTAACCAGCATTGCCTTCAACCTCACAACCAATACGACAAGTAATGAGGCTTATGGAGCAAACATCACCATGATCAACAATGGAGGCCTGCACGTCTATAGTATGACAGCTGACGAAGAAGGTGTGGCCATGGTTGACAGCGTATGGAAAGCCACCTATGACGTGAACATCTCCCTTGACGGATTCAACCCCATCGACACAACTATCGTTGTGGACAAGGAGAACAGCTACAGTTTCGACTTCACGCTGATTGAAAAGCAGGAACAGCCTTACGGTCTGATGATAGAGAACGGAACATACGGCGCACAGAAGCTATTCATCTGGAACTATCCCGAATACTTCGAGGACGGCTTCGAGGAGCATGAGGACTTTGCCATCAATTCACCGGGCAACATCGGTTGGCAGTATTTCGATGGCGATAAAGGAGAAACGGGTGCATTTGATTTCACACAGGACGGCAGCAAACCGTGGCCAAATGCCTTTGAGCCAATGGCCTTCATCGTAATGAACGCCAATAACGTCCCAGACGGAAACGGAGGTACGCTCGGTAGTGACTACATCACGCTTGCAGCCCACAATGGAGAGAAGAGCTTGCAGAGCTGGCCCGCCGCCGGTAAAAAGGAAGACGACTGGCTTATCACGCCACGTCTCCACTTCCGTAAGCCGATAAGCTTCCGTTTCTACGCACTCAACTACGGATATAGCTCACCTGAGGAGATCGAAGTGCTCTACACCACCAGCGAGATTCCCGACGTTGAGGAGTTCATCCGCATTGACAGTTGCACCATCAATAGTAACTATGGCTCGTGGATTATGAAGCAGTATGACAGCATTCCAGCCGAAGCCAACTACATCGCCCTGCGCCGTGTCACCCCTGCCGACGAGACAGGGTACACACCAAAGATTTTGAATATTGACGATGTAGCTTTCGGAACGAACCTTCCCGCAGCCTCTCCCTATGGCGTTTTAAAGCGCACGATGCGCATGCCATCGCTTGATGGAGCGTATGAGGTCTATCTGGATGGGCAACTTGTGGCCAACATTGACTCCACGCAATATTACTTCGATAATCTTACCGTAGGCAAACACACCGCTGGAGTAATTGCAAGTTACACGTCTGGTAAGACGGCTATGAGCACCATAGACTTCGAGGTGGACGCAGCGGGCATCAGCAACGTAACGAATGAAGAGAGCGACGGCAAGGCTGAGTTCTACAACATCAATGGACAGCGCATCAGTAATCAAGACATTCCACGTGGCGTGTATATCGTTAAAAAAGGCGGACGTACCTACAAGACCATAAAAAGGTAATTTAGCCTTCATGTGACACTCTCTTACAAGGGCAGAATTTCAAAGGGAATTCTGCCCTTTCTTTTTCCACTATCCGCAAAGGGAGAATCTGGAGGATGCAACCCAAATGCTCCATACAAAGGGCAATAATAATGGCATAGGGGTATCAAGGGTGTTTTATTGTGTTCCTGTCACCGTTCAAGTAAAGATTTATTCAAATTCAAGAATTTGGCAAAATTGACCTTTTAAGGCGTCCTTTGCGCTGTGAAAATATAGCGTAGTTATCCCATCCATTTCGCGTTTTAGTAACTAAAGTGACACATTACGCCTTTTAGTAATTTATATACGGGTTAGAATTATGTTCTGAATGAGGAAAAATGAACAAGTTTTACAACTTTACATTTGCACAGACACATTGAAATACCTACTTTTGCGGCGGTTGCAGACGAGTAAATTATTTGTATGA
>DLLX01000062.1:28770-38382 GCA_002479145.1 Prevotella sp. UBA7551
AAAAAAGTAATAGTTGAGTACATCCCAGCCATTAGCTATGTGCTGGCCCGCAATGGAAAGAAGTGCATTCAACGCATAGAGCTGACGAACAGCAGCGATAAAGACTGGCACAAGGTTGTCATCTCGTTGGCTGGACGGCAGGTCGAGGGCTGCGAGCGCACGCTCGACGTGTTGCCTTCTGGACAATCCGTGGAGCTGACCGACATTGACTTGCACCCCGACCTGGAAGCGCTCCGTTTGCTGAAGGAGCGCATAACGACCACATTCACAGTGACCTTGTCCATCGATGGTGAAGAAATGGAACGGCAGGAGTACGACCTTCACATCCTTACGGCCGATGAATGGCCCGGTTTGAGCATCTTTCCAGAGTTGCTTGCGGCCTTTGTCACGCCCAATACCCAAGAGCTGCAACCACTCCTTGACGGTGCATCCCACCTGTTAGAGAAGCTCACCGGTGATGCGACATTGGACGAATATCGGCAGCAGAATCCCCATCGCGTACGCCAACAATGTGCGGCCATCTTCCAATCCATACAGAATCACAATATCGTCTGTGACGCATCGCCCGTCCACTTTGATGCCCAAGGGCAGCGCATTCGCCTCGCCCCAGTGGTAATGAAGGAAAAGACGGGCAACCGCCTTGACCTCGCCGTGCTGTTTGCCTCGACGTTAGAAGCAGCGGGACTGCATCCGCTGATAGTCATCATGGAGGACAAAGCCTTAGTGGGATGCTGGCTTTCCAACTATTATTATCCTCAAGCAGTGGCTGACGACACGGCTTTTCTCACCAATTCTTCGTTGAATGACAGGGATGACGAGCTGCTTCTCATAGACAGCCAGGCCCTTGCCAGCTCGTCTAAGCAGGGCTTTGAGGATGCCGTATCGAGTGCCGGGAGGTATGTTTCGGACGAAACCAGCCATATTGCCTGCGTCATCGACATCCACTGTTGCCGCATTCAGCAAATTCAACCCATCCCCACAGGCGACAAAACGCTCCCACCTGAGGACTTCATCCTCACAGAAAGCACGGCGGATACGCCCGAGCAACGGCTACGTACTGACACCTCCTCCGTCCCTCAAAACAAGGTATCCATGCGCACTCAGATATGGGAGCGCAAGCTGCTCGACCTCTCTTTGCGCAACAACTTGCTCAATCTGCGCATAGGACAGAAAGTGATTCCCTTCGTTTCCTTCAACATTGAGGGACTTGAGGACCTCCTTCTGGACGGCAACGACATTGAGATTGTCGGCAAACCAGAAAGCATCAGCACTCAACCTGACCGTTGGGGGATCTACGACAGCGGCACTTTTGCGAAGGAATTGAAGGAGCTTACCGCAACCAGCCTGCACCATAAGCGGCTCGTTTCCTATCTTAACGATGAGGCTTTGCTGCTCGCCCAGAAGCGGCTGTACCGTGAGTCGCGCATCGCCATGGAGGAAAACGGGGCCAACACTCTCTTTCTTGTACTGGGATTGCTCAAATGGTATGAGACGGATCGGAGTGAACGCCCCCGCTATGCGCCCTTGCTGCTCCTGCCAGTCAAGTTGGTTCGCAAGAGCGGAAACAAGTTTGTGATACGCTCTCGTGAGGAAGACATCACGCTGAACACCACCTTGGCCGAGATGCTTCGCCAGCAATTTGAGGTGCGCATCCCTGGAACCGACCCGCTTCCTGCGGACGATCACGGCATCGACGTGCGCCGAGTATTGGCCCTTGTGCGCAATGCCATCAAGTCACAGAAGCGGTGGGACGTAGTCGAAGAGAGCATGCTGGGGGTCTTTTCGTTCTCTAAGTTTGTCATGTGGAACGACGTTCACAGCAACAGTGGGAAGATGGAGCGCAACGATATCATCCGCTCGCTCATCGAAAAGCGCCTTCTGATTCCCCTTCCCGACCACCCTATCGACGTGAGGGAGAACGACAAGCAAGAGCAACCCTGCACCTCGGCAGTGCCATTGCCTGCCGACTCGTCGCAACTGGAAGCCATCCTCGCCTCGGGCATGGGACGGAGCTTCATTCTATACGGCCCTCCTGGCACGGGCAAGAGCCAGACCATCACCAACATGATTGCCAATGCGCTCTACCAAGGGAAACGCGTTCTCTTCGTGGCGGAGAAGATGGCGGCACTGCAAGTGGTGGAGAACCGTCTGCGAAAGATAAAGATCAACCCGTTCTGTCTGGAGATGCACTCCAACAAAATGACCAAGAGCCACCTGCTTCACCAGCTCCAACTGGCCCTGGACGTGACCCGAATCAAGGAGCCTCAACAGTTTCAAGCCGCCAGTCAACAGCTTTTCGAGGAGCGAAAGCGCATCGGCCGCTATGTGGAAAAGCTGCATAGGCCGCAGGAAACGGGCTTGTCGCTCTACGATTACATCACCCGCTACGAGACATTAGACGCTGAAGCGGTCACACCCGGGGCGGAATATCTGGACCATATCACGCAGGAGACGCTGCAAAAGGATGCAGACGACATCCGTTCTCTGGCCGCTGTGTTTGCCGTAAGCGGCCATCCCGCCACTCATCCGTTGCGAGCCTTGACCATAACCGACGCACCCCGCGACCTGAAAGAGCGGCTACACGGACCAATGGAAGTAATACAGCAGCAGATTGGCACCGTAGTCGAGGCCGTGGGAAGGTTCAACGATGCCACATCGCGCCCCGTCGAGGAATCGATGTCGGGTGTGCGCTGGCTGTTGTCAGTTGCCGAGGAGCAGGCGCAGATAGCGCAACAGTATTCGGAATCGGCGCTTCAGGCCGACCCAAGCGAAATAAGGGCCGAGTGGGAAGAGGCTTGCGGGAATTGGATGCTGCCCCGCATGCTGGCTAAGCGAAAGGTATTGAAAAGCCTGCGAGCCTTCTGCGGCAAGTTGCGGGGCGATGAGGTCGAGCCATTCCTCGACACTCTCGACCATTTCCGTGCGCTTTTGTCCATCCACTCCGACGCAACCATCTTGCCTTTCACGCCCAAAGAGGTGGAGGCCATGCGCCAACTGACTGCCCAGCTCGACACTCTGGAGCAGATGCAGTGCCATCCCGACAATCTCACCCTGTCCTTCCTAAGTACCCACATCGACCAGTGGGTCTCCCATTTGGACGATGCGCGCAACTGGACGATATGGTGTCTGCGCAAGCAAGCCCTTAGAGAGCGGGGGCTTGGTGTCATCGTCGAGTACATTTGGGACAACCCCACCCTGTCGACCGCACAGATAGCCGACGGCTTCCTGAAGGGAGTGTATGGCGCACTCGCTGCTCACGTCATCGAACAGGAGGACGAACTGCGCCTGTTTAACGGTCTAATCTTTGAGGATGAGATACGGAAATACCGCGAATTGGCCGCACGCTTTGAGCTGCTCACGCAGAAAGAACTCTACTACAAGCTCGCTTCCGCCATTCCCTCGGCACAGATCGAGGCTTCCAAGTCTTCGGAACTGGGCATACTCAAGCGCTACATTGCCAGCGGTGGGCGTGGAGTGAGCATCCGGAGGATAATCGATCAGATCCCCACCCTGCTTCCCCGGCTCTGTCCTTGTGTGCTGATGAGCCCGATGAGCGTGGCACAATTCATCGACCTTGACCAACCTCCGTTCGACCTGGTCATCTTCGACGAGGCTTCACAGATACCCACCTCCAAGGCCATTGGGGCGATAGCGCGCGGCAAGGCACTCGTTGTCGTCGGCGACCCCAAGCAAATGCCCCCGACGAGTTTCTTCCAAATGCAGCAGGCCGAGGACGCACAGCCCGACGATGACGACATGGAGTCGATCCTTGACGACTGCATCACGCTTTCCATGCCCTCCCATTACCTCACCTGGCACTACCGAAGCCACCACGAGTCGCTCATTGCGTTCAGCAATAGTCAGTACTACAACGGCAGGCTCATCACCTTCCCGTCGGCTGACAACCGCACGTCGAAAGTCACATTCATACCAGTCAAGGGCGTCTATGACCACGGACGCACACGGAGCAACCGTGCCGAGGCCGAGGCCATCAGCCGCAAGGTGATGAGCATCCTGCAGGGAAACATCGACCACCCCTCCCGTCCGCGGCGCTCCATCGGCATCGTCGCCTTCTCCAAGGTGCAGCAGGGACTCATCGAGGACACCCTCACCGAGGCCCTTTCCGAGCATCCCGAGATGGAGCGACTGGCCTATGACGCAGAGGAACCCATCTTTATCAAGAACCTGGAGAATGTGCAAGGCGACGAGCGCGACATCATACTCTTCAGCGTGGGCTATGGTCCGGACAAGGAAGGGAAGGTGTCCATGAACTTCGGACCGCTCAATAACCAAGGCGGAGAGCGCCGACTCAACGTTGCCGTAAGCCGCGCACGCTACGAGATGCTGGTATTCTCAACCTTGCAACCCGAGATGATCGACCTGCGGCGGACGCAGGCCGCGGGCGTGGTGGGACTGAAACGGTTCTTGGAGTTTGCCAAGACTGGCCGCCTGCCGCTCACCACCGAGTCGCTGAAAGCGTCGATAGAGGACACCTCCAGCGATGCCATCATCCAAACTATTGCCACCCGTTTGCGAGCGAAAGGCTACCAAGTTGACACCCATGTGGGGCGTTCCGCCTTCAGGGTGGACCTGGCTGTGGCTCATCTCCAGGACGAAAAGGCCTATTTGTGCGGCATTCTCTGCGACGGACCGAAGTATTATGACACCAAGACCGTACGCGACCGGGAGATCTGCCAGCCCGAAGTGCTCCACCATCTGGGCTGGAACCTGCTCAGAGTGTGGTCCGTGGACTGGCAGGTCAATGAAGAAGAGGCCTTCGGACGGCTGCTCAAGGGCATCGAGTCACTGCGCAAGGAAGCCAATGACGACGAGAACCTCTTCTCGCCCTACGAGACCAAGGACTCAACTGATGAGGCAAAGCAACCCGACTCCTTTGACATTTCAGAAGAGGATGTGCTCAAGCCTGAGGAAGACACAGCCTTAGTGCCCTATGAGAAGGCACAGGCAATGCACGCCGTTGGGGCCGGAAGCCTCGACAACCTGCTCCTTCACGGCCGCCTCGCCACGATGGACGTACGGGAAATTGTGCGGGTAGAGCAGCCCATACGCCTCAACTACCTCGTCAAGCGGGTCGCACAGGAGTGGAAAGTGCCCCGCCTGACCATCCGACTCACCGAATGGGTGCGCCATGCCGCACAGGGTTGTTACTTCGACAAGAGTGAACCCGGTGGCATCCCTACCCTATGGGCCTCGCTCGACCAGCTGGAGGGGTGGAAGAAATACCGCAAAGCCAACGGCCGCGACATGGACGAGATACCGCCATGCGAGATTTGCAACTGCATCGGGTTCGCCATAAGGCAACAAGCCGCCACACCCAAGGATGCGCTGAAGCGGCAAGTGGCACATCACCTCGGGTTCGCTCGAATGGGACAAAAGATGGATAAGATGCTGGAAGACTGCATACAGGCCATGCTGGCCGCAAAGGAAATACACGAGGACAACGGAATGCTCATCGCCTGATACGTCCCCATGCAGAAATCACGCCCACGCTATTATATAAAGGAATAAACAGCAATCAAAATGATAAGAAGAAAGACTACCACCCTAATCCTCCTGCTGCTGACGCTCGCGATGGGCGCATCGGCGCAGATGAGTGAGCCGCGTCAAGAGATCCTTTTGGAGACAGACAGCGGCAATGTGCGCATCGCGCTCTACAATGAGACCCCACTCCACCGCGACAACATTCTGAAACTGGTCAAGAGCCATGCCTACGACGGGGTGCTTTTCCACCGCGTCATCCGCGACTTCATGGTGCAGACGGGCGACCTGGGCAGCATTGGCGCACCGCAGGGCAAGCTCCTCGGCGATACGCCCGAACGATATTCCGTCCCCGCCGAAATCCACTTCCCGCAACTTTTCCACAAGCGCGGGGCTGTGGCGGCTGCCCGCGAGGGCGACAACGTCAACCCCGAGCGGCGCTCATCGGCCTCGCAATTCTACATCGTCTGGGGCCAGAAGTGGGACGACGCGTCGCTCGACAAGGTGCAGAAGCGCATTGACCAGATGACGAATGGGACGGTGAAGCTCACCCCGGAGGTGCGCGAGGCGTACAAGACCATCGGCGGCACGCCCCATTTGGACGGTTCCTACACCGTCTTTGGTGAAGTCGTGGAGGGCCTTGAGGTCATCGGACGCATCGAAAAGGCGGCCACCGACGACCACGACCGTCCACTAAAGGACATCCACATCATTCGGGCGACCGTTGTGAAATAGTTGCAGAATCAACCCTCATCAACCAACGACACTTATGAAAAAGAACATTCTCTGCTTTCTTTTCCTTCTTTTGTCTTCCTTGTCTGCCGTCCATGCGCAAAGCGACGTAGTGAGTCTGGCCGATGCCGTGCGCATTTTCCGCAACCCTAAGCAACAGTATGCCAACAGCCTGCTCACCAAGCAGGGCTACCAGTACAAAGGGGTATCGACCTCTTTCGGCAAAGAATATGTCTGGGTGAAGAACATGGACATGGGCAAGGACGGACTGCCCACGAAGTTTGCCAAAGGAAACTCCTCACAGATTCTGCTTGACACCAACGGCAAGTCGCTCTATCTGTGTCTCTTCAACGCCGCCTGCTTCAAGCAGTTTCAGCAACAAGCCGCACGGATGGGCTACAAACCCGAGAAGGACGACGGCAAGGACAACACCATTTTCTACATGAAGGACGATGCACCGGTCCTCACCTTCATGCGACTGGAGAAGCCAATGCCTTACTGCATTATCATTACGGAATAGCCTCCTGAAAGCGAAAGCCTTCTCCTCCTTGCCCAAACATTGGGGCGCAAGGGGGAGAAGGCTTTGTTATTGAGCACGACAAGCAGCGGACAAAAACTTCCTTACTATAAGCAATCAGCCGATTTCCCCCACTCCTTCGTCCGCTTCCTTTCCGCCCAATGAGCGGACATAGTCATATAGCTTCTTATAAAACGGATGGCGACAGAGCGTTGCCGGGTCGCCAAGGATGATGAGTTTCATCCTCGCACGGGTAATGGCGACGTTCATTCTGCGCAGGTCGCGAAGGAAGCCAATCTGTCCCTCGGCGTTGCTCCGCACCAACGAGATGACAATCACGTCGCGTTCCTGTCCCTGAAAGCCGTCCACCGTATTGACGGAGACGAGATGGCGGAAGGGTTTGAAGAAAGCGTCGCGCTTCATCGAGCCACGGAGACACTGCACCTGTGCCCGATAGGGCGAGATGACCCCCACGTCGATTTGCTCATCGAGCACCCGCTGCTTGCCTATCTTCACAAAGTAGCGACGCAGCACGTCGAGCGTCAGCTCTGCCTCGCGCTTGTTCACCCGGCCAAAGCTGCTGCCGACATACTCCTCGCCCGGCTCTCCTGCCTCGCCCTCCACGGCAATCCACTCCATCGGGATGTCGTAATCGAGTATGCCGCGGTGCCGCACTTGGGGCGCACTGACCACCTTGCCATGGTAGAACCAGTCGGAAGAGAAGCGCATGATGTCCTCGTTCATGCGGTATTGTGTCCTCAACAGCGTCACCACCTCGGGCTTTCGCTCCACGATGCGCTCCATGAGGGTCTTGCCAAGGCCTCCTTTCAGGGCGGCCATGCTCTTGATAGTGGGCGGCAGCTGGCAGTGGTCGCCTGCCAATATCACTCTTGTGGCACGGCGTATGGGTATCCAGCATGCCGCTTCGAGGGCTTGTGCGGCCTCGTCGATGAAGAGTGTGTTGAACTTCGTGCCCTGCATCAGCCGGCTGTTGGACCCCACGAGCGTCGAGGCGATGACGCGCGCCTCATTGAAAAGGGTGCTGTTGATGCGTATTTCCAACTCTGTGGCACGGCTCTTGAGCCTTTCGAGCTTCTGATGGAAGTTTTCCGACCCGCCGTGCTTGCGGTGGGCGCGCAGCTCCCGGATCGCTTTGCGGATGGCCCAGAGCTGCGGATAGTCGGGATGGGCCTCGAAACGGCGCTCATAGGTGAACCCCAGCATCTTGTCGTTGACACGCGAAGGATTGCCGATACGCAGCACCGAGATGCCCCTGTCGACGAGTTTCTCCGATATCCAGTCCACCGCCATGTTGCTTTGCGCACACACCAGTACTTGGCTTTCGCGCATAAGCGTCTCGTTGATGGCTTCCACGAGCGTCGTAGTTTTCCCCGTTCCGGGCGGTCCGTGCACAACCATCACGTCCTTGGCGCGCAACACCTCGTTGACGGCTTGCTCCTGAGCGGGGTTGAGCCACGGCAAACGGATGGGGGAAAAGCCGAACTGTAGGGCTTTCTGCGTGCCATAGAACAGGTCGCGCAAGTAAGCAAGGCGGTTGTCTGACGCCGAGGCCACACGGTCAAGGGCATCGAACATCTCGCGATAGCTGGTCTCGTCAAACGAGAGCTGGCAACCCACCTGCTGACCGTCGGTCAACTGCAGGTCGAGCAGGGGCGCACCGTCGGGCACGGCCACAACCATCCGCTCGTTGTCGGCGTAGGAAACGGTGCCCGTGAAGGAGAGAAAATGGAGCTTTCCGTCGCCTTTCTGAAGGAAGAAGGCCACGGGCTTACCAAACTCAAAGTTGTGCTCGATGTCTGAATCCTGCTCCCTAAACACCTCCACGACCCGCTGATTGAGGCTGTTGTAGTAGCTCTTGCCCACACGCAGGGGAAACCATGCGTCACCGCGCTTCACCTTTCGCTGCATCCCCACTACTTCGGTCTGCTTACGGAAAGCCTCTTTCTCGGCGTAATATTCCATCTTGAGGAGCAGCTTCTGTCGCTGAAGGGCTTGTTGTGCGTTCTCTTTGCCTGTCATCTCTTGTTCACTTGTTGGCGGTGTGGATTCCGTTTTACGGTGTGCAAATGTCGCAAAAAACCATGAGAAAGCCAAATAAAATGCGTAATTTTGCGGCATGGACATCCGCTTGGAAGACCTCTCCGTCGGCTATGGGCGCGGCCATGTCGTGGCCCGTGGCCTCAATGCGACCATCAGCGAGGGTCGCCTAACCTGCCTGATAGGCGACAACGGCATCGGCAAGTCGACACTCTTGCGCACATTGTGGGGCTTTCAGCCGAAAATGGGCGGTCGGGTGTGGCTGGGAGACCGCCAGCTGGACAGCCTCTCTCCGCGCGAACGGGCACGCCTTGTGGCCGTAGTGCTCACCAAGCGCCCCGAAACGGGCAACCTGACGGCGCACGACTTGGTCGGGATGGGGCGCAGTCCCTATACGGGCTTCTGGGGAAACCTCGCAGCCAAAGACGAGGTGATCGTCAGACAGAGCCTCGCCGAGACGGGAGCCTTGCCACTATGCGACCGAAAGTTGTACACGCTGAGCGACGGCGAATGCCAGAAAGTGATGATAGCCCGCGCATTGGCGCAGGACACCCCGATAATACTGCTCGACGAGCCGACGGCTTTCCTCGATTTCAACGCCCGCGTCGACACGCTCAAGGTGCTCGCCCAGATGGCACACACGATGGGCAAGACTATCCTCCTCTCCACCCATGACCTCGAATTGGCCACCGAACTGGCCGACACTTTGCTGCTCTTGTCGGCCGACGGACTGCGGACGGTGGACAAGGAGACGGTGCGCAGGGACAGGGGCAGGCGTCTTTTATCCCAAATCAGTCATTAGATTT
>DLLX01000024.1:0-4914 GCA_002479145.1 Prevotella sp. UBA7551
CTGATGCTCTATCCAGTTGAGCTACGAAACCTCCTTTTGACCACGCCTTTCGGCAAAGATGCTGCAAAGGTAACTATTTTTCACGAGAATCGCCCCGTCTTTCCGTCGCAGTTTGATTCCTTTTATAAAATTAACAATAGGAAACAATCTTATTTCTCATTGTGCATTTTTGCTTAATGGAATCAGCCAACGACCCTACCCAACTCTTATCCGCCGTCCCGTCGGATTTCCAAGATATAGCAATCCGGCCATACAGAAATGTCGATGGCGAAAGACACGTTGTCTTTTCGGAAAGGCAGGACATTGGTGGGTTGGCGTTGTGCGGCGATGTTGAAACCTATACGAGAGAGCCATTGCGCATACTGTCGATAGATGCGCTTGTCCCAAAAGACGAGTTGAAGTGTACCTACGGGATCATCTATTGCCGCAAACGCCAGATGGCCAGTAGGTTGCAGCTGTCGGTTGAGTGGCCAGTCGGGATGCTGAATACTGTCGGGCAAGACCACACGGCAACCCCAAAGTTGCTTCCCACTGGTTGAAAACCGCTCGGGCAGTCGCATCCGTCGCATTCCATATTTTCGGAACGGCACCCATTTTGTGCCCAGTCTGGCTTTTGAACTCTGATACTGGAGCAGCTCGCCGAGGTTGGGTAGTTCATCGAGTGCCTTCTGCCCAGCCATTGCCTGTGGACAGAGAAAAAGGGAAAGCAAAAGCAAGCGGAAAAGAAGATGTCTTTCCCGCTCCACTGATTGATGGAATAATGGTCTCCACTGGCTGTACAAAAGCACGATCTATTCGCTTAACACCTCGTCCACTTCCCTCATCCAGCTGTCTACGACGGCATCGCTCGGCATCCTCCAGTCTCCTCGTGGCGACAGGCTTACGCTTCCCACCTTCGGCCCATCGGGCAAGCAGCTGCGCTTGAACTGCTGGGAGAAGAATCTCCAGAAGAAAGTATGCAGCCAGTGTTGCACCACCTCTCGGGTGTAAATTCCTTCAAACGCATGGATGGCCAGCATGAAAATCTTCTTTGGTCGGAAGCCAAAGCGCAGAAAATAATACAGGAAGAAATCGTGCAGCTCATAGGGTCCGACGAGGTCTTCGGTCTTCTGCGCAATGTTTCCCTGCTCGTCGGCTGGAGTCAGTTCGGGTGAGATGGGCGTGTCGATCACGTCGTGCAACACCTCTTGAGCCGTTCTCCCATCCTTGGATTGCGCCTTGGCAGCCGTCTGTGTGTCCGCCACAAAGGCGACCAGATGGCGGATTAAGGTCTTGGGAATGCTGGCATTGACGGCGTACATGCTCATGTGGTCGCCGTTGTAGGTACACCATCCCAAGGCCAACTCGCTGAGGTCGCCCGTCCCGATGACCAGTCCCCCATACTCATTGGACAAGTCCATGAGAATCTGGGTGCGCTCACGAGCCTGCGCATTCTCGTAGGTGGTGTCGTGAACGTGCGCATCGTGGCCGATGTCGGCAAAGTGTTGTGCGACTGCTTTGGCAATGCTGATTTCGTGTATGGACACCCCCAGCGCCTCCATCAGAGACAAGGCATTGCGGTGGGTGCGCCCTGTTGTGCCCATTCCCGGCATCGTCACTGCGACAATTTGGCTGCGATCGATGCCCAACTTGTCGAATGCGCGCACACAAACGAGGAGCGCCAGCGTGGAGTCGAGTCCTCCACTGATGCCTATGACCACCGTCTTGGCATGGGTGTGGGCTATGCGCTTGCAGAGCCCCAAGGTCTGGATGCTGAGTATTTCCTCGCATGAGGCCATCATGTCCTCATCCTTAGGTATGAACGGATGGGCGTCCACGTGCCGCAGGAGTTGCCATTCTTCCTTCTGGTTCTCGGGGAGCATGGCCTCGTTGGTGATGCAGACGTATCCCTGCTCTTGTGGGCGGAGCGCCTGTTGGGCGTTGACATAGGTGCTGTTGCTTCTCCGCTCAGCCCTCAGCCTGTCGATGTCAATTTGGCTTACGACCAGCTGGGGCTCGATGCTGAACCGCTGCGACTGCTTGATGAGCCTTCCGTTCTCGAAAATCAGCGCATTGCCACCATACACAACATCTTGTGTGCTCTCGCCATATCCGCTTCCGCTATAGACGTAGCCACAGATGTTGCGTGCGCTCTGCTGCTTCAAGAGGTCAATGAGGTAGCTGTGCTTGCCAATCAGCTCGTCGGATGCCGAGAGGTTGAAGACGATGTCCGCCCCACTAAGTGCCAGTTGTGTGCTTGGCGGATTGGGCGACCACACATCCTCGCATATCTCCACGGCGAACCGAGCGTCCTCATAGGTGTGGAAAATTTGCCTTCTTGCCGTCAGCAGCACATCCTCGCCCGCATAGCAGAGCGGCGTGTCGTGCAGGTCTTGCGCCGAGGCGAACCACCGTTTCTCATAAAACTCGCTGTAATTGGGTAAGAAAGTCTTGGGAACTACTCCGAGCAGCCGTCCCTGCTGGATGACGACGGCACAGTTGAGCAGCAGGTTTCCTGCCTCGATAGGTGCGCCCACGATGACGATGATGTCCTTTCGCATCGTAAACTCCAGCAGGCTGAGCACCGCCAATTCCGCCCCATCGATGAGCGTGCGCTGTCGGAACAGGTCCTGACAGGTGTAGCCCGTGATGGAGAGCTCTGGGAAAACGACCACCTCCACGTGCTGCCGTTCCGCCTCTCCGATGATTCGTTTGATCTCTTCCAGGTTATATTCTATGTCTGCAACCCGCACGCTGGGGATGGCCGCAGCCACGGTAAGGAATCCGTATTTCATGTACTTTGTCTTTTGTATGTCCTGTTCAAAATATGTGCCACTGGCGAAAACTTATGGTCGATTGGGGACAATCGGCTCTGTGCCGACCTATCAGCATCCGCTCTGCGTGCCCCATGGATTGTTGAGACCGCCATCGAGCCTTGTCTACTTCTGTCGTTGTCCCCCTTCAATGTCCCCCATCCGCGCTGTGCAACATTTAGAAGCCAAGTCCTATCTGATGGTCACTTGTGTCGCCCCGTAGCCATATTCCTGAAAAGAGGCATCCTGATACTGGAAGTGCTTGTACTTATAGTTCAGCTCATGGATGATGGCTTGACGCAGCACACCTTCTCCTTTTCCATGGATGAAGATGATCTTTTGTCCCTTGTTGGCCTTGTAATGGTCGAGCACCCGGCGGAATACGTCCATCTGATAGTCGAGAATGTTGCCACTGCTCATTCCCGCCGTGGTCTCAAGGAGTTGGTCCGCGTGCAGGTCTACGACAATTTTGTCATTCTTGAGCACCTGTTTCACCTGTCTGCTTTTGGATTGCGCAGGCTCATAGCGTCGCACAATCTTTCCCTCTTCGCGGCTGACCGCCTCTGGAACGACCACCTTGAGCAGTTGGGCGTTGTCGTTTCGTGCAGGTTGTGTGGTCTTGCGTGCCTCCTTTGTCTGTGGTGCACTGCCGCCAAACAGCTGGGTCTTGAGTTCGTCGGCCGATATGTTGTATCCCGTCATCGGCTTTCCATTCTCCACGACATAATAAATCAGCGCCGGCGACTCAAAGAAATCATTTTCCGTAAATGTATTGAGCTTGAAGAATTTCACACCATCCAAGCGAATCTGCACGTCTGCAGCCGGTATGCGGAGGAACGGCTTCTGCCGCTTATAAAACAGTACCTGTATGGCGAGGTGCTCCATCGTGTTGAGCTGTTCGCGCCCGATCTCCTCCAGAAAGAGTTTTGTATTGGGCTCCACCTCGCCCGTCTGACGCAGCGTCCAGTTGCTGCCTTCCGCCACAAGGTAGCTGAACTGTATGTAGTAGTTGGAGTCATTGACGAGGTAGACCTCAAAACGCGTCGTGTTGAAGTTCTGCCTGTCCATGGGCACGAAGGCCAGCCCCACCGTCGGCTTGTCCCCACCTCGTCGCTCATGCGGCTGCGGCTCGTAGCCGATGGAAGGGTCATCGTCCATCGTTTCCTTGGCATTAGCGGGGGAATAGTCCTGTTCTTTGGCTTTTGTCTCGGCATCGTCAGTCCCTTCGTTGAGCCGTTGGCGCAGGCTTCGCTTGTCCTCTTTCGCCTTTGACTGTGTGCGGTTGCGTTGCTCCACTTCCACCATGCGTCGCGTACTGTAGTCCTCGTCGCCTACCACCACGACCTCGTGTATGGGCGTGGGAATCTCGAAACCGTCCTCGTCCTCGACCAATACGAGGTTGTTGCCCTTGAAACCAGCGACGCGGCCACCGCCACTCTCGCTGAGAAATCTCACTTTATCGCCTATCTTTAACATCTTATTATCGTTTGTTCTATGATTACTAATGTAACTATTTGTTTGTTGAAGTTTCCGTTTTTGGCCTACGGGATGAGCAAGCTGCTGTCTCCATAGCTCAGAAAGCGGAAGTCATGCGCCAGCGCATAGTCGTATATCTTATGCCAATCGCCCCTGACGAATGCGCTGACGAGCAGCAATAGCGTGGATTGTGGTTGATGAAAGTTGGTGATGAGCTTGTCCACCATCTTGTATGTGTATCCCGGTGCGATGATAATTTGCGTGCTACTGTGCAGCACCTCGAGCTTCGAGGAGTCCAGCCAGTGGAGCAGTTTACCCAAGGCCTTGGCCGGAGACACCGCTTTTCCGTCTACAATGACCCATCCTTTTTGGTCGTGTGGCAGCTCATAAGGCTCCCATTGCCCCACGTGCAGGTCCTCTTCCTGTGCCTCAGGATTGCTCAATAGCTTCACGCCGATGTAGTAAAGGCTTTCCAGTGTGCGCACACTGGTGGTGCCTACCGCCGTCGCGTGGCAGTCGTGAGCGAGTAGTTTATCCATCGTCTGTCGTCTTACGGCAATGTATTCGGTGTGCATGGTGTGGCCTTCTATCTCCTCCGCCTTTACGGGCTTGAACGTCCCGGCTCCCACATGCAGCGTCACCTCCT
>DLLX01000024.1:5066-17937 GCA_002479145.1 Prevotella sp. UBA7551
CTCTCCAATGGAGTCCAACAGCTCCGCAAAAGAGACACTGTTGTTGTCCCAAGAAAAGTCTATCCAGTAGTTGGTGCCTCCGCTCTGCTGTGCCGTTTTGTTGCGGTCAAGGCTTGCCTGTAGCGTGACGGGATTTCCCTTAACGGTGAATACTCTCTTGAGTGCCCCCTCTTTCCACTTTTTCAGGTTGCCCACCATGCAGCGCCAGGCACAATGACTGGTAGCTTGGAAAACGCGCTCATAGTCGGATGGCGCTGCCGGCTCCATAAGAAACACCTCGATGAGCGCGCCCGTCTCCTTGCGAAAGTGTATGCGTGCCTGAATGACTCGTGTGTTGTTGAACACCATCAGTGTGCCCTTTGGCAAGTAGGAGGGAAGGTGTAGGAACACGTCTTCGCTCACCTCGCCATGCCGGTAGACCAACAGCTTCGATTGGTCGCGCTCCTTCAGCGGATATCTTGCAATCCGTTCAGGAGGCAAAGGGTAGTTGTAATCCGCTATATGGATATGTTTTGTGTCAGCATCTTTTGCCATTTGTGTGGAAGTTTATATCGTTATTGTGAGAAAAACGCGCAGCAGCACATAGATGCCCGTGGCAATCAAGACGGTCATGAACACGTCGATGTCGTGCAGGCTGTACCCTGTGCGTGTATATTGCGTGGAAATATAGTGAAGTTTTGGGCTGATGCGAAGATACAGGATGAAGTATAACCGGTAGACCAACAGCCCCACCAGTGCGCCGAAAATGATGCCCACGAGTACGTCGGAAGGGTAGTGTACGCCAAGATAGATGCGGGTCCAGCCGTTGATCAGCGCCCATGCAAAGAGCGATACGGTCAGCACGCGGTTTCGGATGAGCAGACTGAAGAACATGGCAAGGGAGAACGTGTTGGCTGCATGAGCCGAGAAGAAGCTGAATCCCTCGCCCTTGTAGCCGCAGATGGTGCGAACCATGCCGGCAAGACTGGGGTCGACAGAAGGTCGAAGTCGTGCCACGGCAGGCTTCACCAGTCCATTGTCGATGCCTGTGGCAATGCCGATGCAGAGCAATGCGGAGGCTATCACCAGAACAATCTGGCCCGCTTTCTCGTTGTTCTTCACCACGAGATAGAGCAAACCAGCATAAATTGGCACCCAAGTCCATGGGCTTGTGAGGACAAGGGCAAGCTGATCGACAAACAAGGAGTTGCTTCCATTGAATAACAGAAGCAACTGCTGGTCGGTGTTCAAAAAAGATAGAAAGTCCACGATGGCTGTCTTGATGATGTGAGTAGAGTATGTACTCGGGTTAAATCTCTTCTATCTGCTGTGGAGTAATCCAACCTTCACGTCCGTCCTCCAAGCTAATGAGCAGCCATCCGGTGATGCCTCGGTCCTTGATGAGCACTTTTGTTCCCTCGTGGATGACCATCAGGTCGGGCGATGTGGCGTCGGGAGATTTCTTGACGGGTACGGAACACCCCATGACGATGGCGCCACAGTGATGCTCAAATTGTTGTTTCTGCTGCCAAGCAAAGAGCGTGCTAAGCAGAAAGACAACTGCGAGGGCGATGGATGTGTACCTCCCCATGGTGCGAAGTCTTTGGCTTCGAGTGGTAAGGCCGATGGCGATGGAGAGAAATATGAGCACCAGGGCGATGATACCGAACACCGCCCATGCGTCAACTGACATAAAATTGACCAGTGCGCGATACCCTGTGACGAAGAACATCTCCGACTGTGGGGTGATCTTATCGATGGTCTTGCTGCGTGCCACCTGCAAGTTGTAGCGTATATCTCCGTCGCCTGGGTCGAGTAATCGTGCGCGCTCATAGGCAAGAATGGCATGGGGAATGTCATCCAGTCGGTAGTATGCGTTGCCGAGATTATAATATATGTCAGCCGAAACACCATGTTGTAGCAGGTCGTTGTAGTCTTTCACCGCCTGTTGATAGTTGCCTTGTGCGTATTCCTTGTCCCCCATTTGCTTGGTGACGGCCTGGGCAGAGAGTGCCGCCAAACAGAAAATGATGACGATAAAAGCCTTCCTGCCGCTTCTTCCCTTGTTTTTCTTCCCTTTATCCATGGCATTCTCTATCTGCGTGATGGCCATCATGGCCGTCTCGATGGTGCGGTTCATATTACCCTTTGTGTCGCCCGGGGCATAGCGTTCAAACTCGCATTCGTCAATGGCGGATATGAATTGTCGGATGATGCTGTCTTCAATGCCCAGTTCGCCGAGCTTTTGGGTTACCTCTTCACGGTTCAACTGTTCTGCCTCCATGTTGAGTCGGTCGCCCATGTAGCCCCACAAGGCACGGAGCACCTCGTCGAAAAACTCGCTTGAACGGCCTTGGAGCATGAGCTGATCAGCCTTTTGCAATCGGACGATGGCCACCCTGTTGGCATTTTTCCGCTTGTTGTGGAGATGATCTGCATTATCCCTTGTGCGCTTGCGGAACAAGTAGAGTACCGTAAGGAGTCCGATGACCAATAGGAGGACGGTAATCCACCAGCTGATAGAGCCGAAGAAGAAGTCGGAATGGTTCTCGAAAACCGTAGTTCCTGACTTAATGGGCCGTATGTCTCCAGGCTTGTCGGAGAAGTCGTTCACCTCTGTTGCGTTGTCTCCTCTGAGCACTTTGAGCTTAAACTCATGGGTCTTAATCGTCTTATACGACTGAGTCTTCATGTCAAAGTAGGTGAAGGACACTGGCGGAATGGTATAGTTGCCTTCCTTGCGAGGTACGGCAAGAAGGTCGTAGATGATGTTTCCCTCAATGCCGTTGTTGGTCAACCGGGTCTTGTCCGTCACCTTCGTATCATATTTGTCGAAAGACAGCGGAAAGTCGGCTTTGGGTTGTTTAATCAACTTGAGGTTTCCCGTTCCTCCGATGACAATGCGTAGCGTCGCTGGTTCGCCCGCCCTGACTTCCGATTTTGTGAGCTGCCCCGAGATATTGAACGTTCCTACGCCGCCGGAGAAGTTGGTTGGCTTCTTAGGAAGTGGGTCAACGTGTATCGTAATGCCGTTGGCCGTGATGTTGCGCTTGCTTTCCCGATAGCCCGCACCGTCGATAAATGCTTCGAATGGGTCGATGTCGCGGTTCTCTTGTCGCACGATGCCATGGAAAGTTATGGGAGGAATGGTGATCTTTCCTGTAATTTGAGGATACAGAACATACTGACTCCAGGTCACACAGTTGTATCTTCTTCCTTTGTATGTCTCCGTGTGGAAAGACTTCTGCTGCGGAAGTTTCACCTCCTGCACGTGACATCCTTTGAGGTCGGGCATCTTTCCATCGAGCTGAACCAGGTTGATGTTCGTATAGACCTTGTAGGTCAGGAGCACGGCCTCTTGTTCGCGGACGCGTGTCTTATTGGCAAAGACCTTGATAAACAGCTCGTTTCTGTTGCTCACGCGACTTCTTCTGTCTTCTTCCTCATAGTCTTCGGCAGAGCTTCTCGTCCCATATCCATGTGCGCCAGATTGACCTCCCGACGCAATGATTCTCACAGGCGTTGATGCTAAGTTCAATCCTGCGGCATGAAATCGTGCAGGCGGGATGGTGAATGTGCCGCTCCTGCGTGCCATGAGGACGTAGGCCACCGTGAAAGACGATGAGGAAGTGGTGTGCCCATTGACCACTTGGTAGCTTGACTGCTCCGACTTGAAAGGCCCGAGGCAGCATTCCAGCCCGTTGGGAAGGTTCCCGATGCGGAAGTTTCTTACGTCGCGCGTATTGATGGTGTATTCTATTTGAAATTCCTCACCTACCGCCACGTGCCTTGGAGCCGTCACCTGTACCCTTTGGGCATACAGGAAAGCAACTGCCGTAAAAACTATGAATGTCAGTAAAAATCGCTTCATATATGTTCAAAATCCCCCTTACCAGTTTTTGTCCAGCTTCCTTCTGCTTGGCTGTCGCATAGCTTGCTTCAGCCGTTGTTGCGTCTCCTGCTCTTGCATCATCGCCGCATTGAGTAGTTGTTCGGCGTTTTGCCGGCTCATCTTCTCTTGTTCTTTTGGCTTTTGCTGCCGCTTGTCTTGCTTCTGCTTGTCCTTCTGCTGATTCTGGTTTTTCTGTTTATTCTTGTTTTTATTGTCATTTTTATTATTCTTGTTTTGTTGCTGCTGCTTCTTCTGTTGCTGTTGTTGCTGCTTGAGCAGTCGCTTGCACTGCACATAATTGTATCGAGCGCGCTGGTTTTGAGGGTTCATCCGTAAGGCGTTCTTATATGCGTCCATCGCCTTGGCATACTCCTTCTCGCTCTGCAGCACCGTTCCCATGTTATAATAGGCCTGTGAGCGACGCGAGCTGCTGCCAAGTGCCTTAGCAGCTTGGCCGTATTGTACCAGTGCCTGCGGCTTTTTGTTCTGCTTTTGCAGTGCGCATCCGAGGTTGAAGTGAGCGGTGCCATTGCCGGGTTGTGCTGCAATGGCCTTGCGGTAGCAGACCTCCGCCTGTGCATAATTGCCCTTACGGTACAGCCGGTCGCCTTCCCTTACGAGCTTCCTGTCTCCCTGCGCGTATGCGGGGAGAATGGCGAAAAGTACCCAAACGAGTATAAGCGCAGTCTTTTTCATTTTCTTTCTGTTGATGAGTTCTTCGGGACTTGTTGGTCTCGTTTCTTCTCCAAGAGGATGGCCTCGGCAATGAGGATAATCAAGACAAGAATGGCGATGCCTTGAAACTGCTCGTCATAGTCACTGTACACAGTGTTGTCGATGTCGCCCTGTTGCATCTTTTGCAGCTCATTGTCCAGCTGTGTCTCAGCCACAGAGGGATTATCCACGTGCATATAGATTCCCTTCCCGGCCTTTGCCAGTTGTTGGCACATCTGCTCGTTAAGCCTTGACATGACGACTTGCCCCGAGCGATCTTTCATGTAACCGCCGTCGGCAAGGGGAATGGGCGCGCCGGCTGTCGTTCCAATGCCCAGTATGAATACCCTTATGCCCTGTTCCTCCGCCGCTTGGGCCATTTCCTCCGCACCGCCTTCGTGATCTTCGCCGTCGGTGATGACGATGATGGCCTTTCCTTGGTCTCCATTCTTCGTGAAGCTCTGCATTGCAAGTCGTATGGCCTGTGCAATGTCCGTGCCCTGTGTGCCGATAAGTGAGGGGTCGATGTCTTGGAGGAAGAGCTTGGCAGAGACGTAGTCGCTCGTTATCGGGAGCTGGATGAATGCGTCACCCGCAAAGACCACCATTCCTATCTGGTCGTTTTGAAAGTGGTCGACCAAGTCCTCGATGAGGATTTTACTCTTTTCGAGCCTTGACGGTGCGACATCTTGTGCCATCATGGAGTTGCTGATGTCGAGGCAAATCATGGTCTGGATGCCCTTTCTCTTCTCGTGAGAGATGCTTTTCCCCATCTGCGGCCTGGCTATCATGACAATCATCAGTGCGATGGCCGCCATCAACAGCCAAAACTTAACGGCAGTCCGTCGGCGAGAAATGCCTGGGGAGAGCTTTCTTAGCAGCTCGGGATTGCCCAATAGCCGCATTCTTTTCCACTGCTTGCGGATGCTGACGAAGCGCATGACTGCCAATATCGGAATAATCAGCAGCAGCCATAAGTATGTTGGATCTTCAAATCTGAACATGATTCCTTTCTTCCATAATTATCACTTGTCACGGTCTTGCCGTGCCCTATGGCACGCTCAGCGAGTTGAGCGTGGCCTTCTTAGGCTGGCAGCCTTCTCAGCCATGTCAGTCGCAAGAGCACTTCCAGCACCAGAAGGAGCAGTGCGGCGATGGCAAACGGCACGTAAGCCTCATAGCGGTGGGCGTTAGGCGCACCCGCAAGTTTAGACTTCTCCAACTTGTCAATGTCCTTATAGATGCGCTGCAGCTCCCCTTTGCTGGCGGCGCGGTAGAAGTTTCCGTCCGTTGTCTGTGCGATTTTGCGCAAAGTCTCGTAGTCAATCTCGCCGCGTCCCTGGATGTATTGCTTCATACCATTGACACTGATGGGGTAGCGGACGATGCCGTTGGTGCCCAATCCGATGGTATAGACGCGCACGCCAAACTGCTTGGCGATGTCGGCTGCGGTCAGAGGAGAGATGTCTCCCATGTTGTTGCTGCCGTCGGTGAGCAGGATGACCACCTTGCTCTTCACTCTCTGGTCTTTCAGTCTGCTCACGGCATTGGCCAGTCCCATGCCCACTGCCGTTCCATCATCGATGAGGCCACTGGCCGCAAGGTCAGGCCTGAGGGCGTGGAGGAGGTTGAGCAGCGTCGTATGGTCGGTCGTCATGGGGCACTGTGTGAACGCCTCGCCGGCGAAGATGGTCAGCCCAATGTTGTCGTTGGGGCGTCCGGCGATGAACTCTGCAGCCACCTCCTTGGCGGCTTCCATACGGTTGGGCGCTACATCCTCGGCGAGCATACTCGTCGAGACGTCCATGGCTAACATGATATCGATGCCTTCCACCTCACGCTGGCTGAGCGGATTGAATGTCCGTGGGCGCGCCAAAACGATGACAACAAGGGCGAACGTCAGGCAGCGGAGCAGCATTGGCAGGTGGATGAGCCGTATGCGGAGCGACCGGGGAGCGTATCGGTAGGCTCGGGTTGTGCTCATTCGCAGCGATGGCACGCGGTTCTTGCGATACAGGAAGTACCACAAGACGTAGGGTATGAGCAGCAGCAGGAGCAGTAGGTATTCCTTATTAGCAAATTCCATTTTACCTTTCTTTCTTCAATTCTTGCGTGCCAGGCGGACTACATGAGCAGGCAGACGGTATAGGCGATGTAAGCAACGATGGCCGTGGCGGCAGTGATGCTCAGCCATAGGGCGATGCGCACACCTCTTCTGCGCCGTCGCAGAGTGCGGTCCTCGTCACTCAGTGGCATCTCAACGCGCGTCTCGGTAGGCGTTTCGGTCTGCTTGGTGTCTTCGATGAACTGCACCACGTTGGTGAGATACAGTTCGCTGAGGTGATGGTCTGCGGCATAGTGGGCAAATTTCACAAGGTCTGCAGTGGCAAAGAGGTCGCGCAGCTCGTCAATCTTCTTTTGATCCTGATCCGCCTTGAGCCGCTGGACAATCTCTTGTGAGGTCATCTCCATGGCATTGAAGCCGAAACGCTCGCTCATATACTTGCGCAACGCCTCTGTTAGCAAGGTGTAATACTCTTTCTGGCCATCATTGCCATCGAGTCGTGCCGACTTGATTTCGTTGATTCGGCGCAATGCTTTTTGATGCGGAGGGTCTTGCCTGACGAGCTGCTTGCGGCTGATAATTGGCTTACCGCTCCGTAACCGCGAGAAGAGATACCACGCCAAGAGCATCAGCACGATAGCCAGTAGACTCCAAAGGTAGAGCGATGTCCACTCTTTTTGGTCGAATGGCTGCTGCTGGATGTCGTAAGGCGGCATGGGAGTGTCGGGATGAAGGGTGTCCAATGGGACGGTCGTGACCTCCAGAGGAAGTGCCGATGTATGGTATTTCTTGCCATCCACGCCTATGGTGAGCGAGGGAACGGAAAATTTTCCCTCGTCCCAGGCAGTGATAGTATAGACCCTTCGGAGCGTAGACTGGCCTTCGTTGTCCTCACTCTCGTTCTTTTGACTGACGACTTCGAGGCTGCCCGAGAGCTTCTTGTCCTTTACCTCCGGCCACTGTATGCGTGCCCCTTGGCGTGCGTTCACCTCCACGGTCAGCTCACATTGCGACCCTACCATGATGCGGGTGGAGTCGAGGCGTGCGGAAACTCTGCCTTGGGCAAAGGCAAACAGTGGCGAAAGCACGCCAACGGCGAATAAAACAAATAGTTTTCTCATGCTCATCCTCTTTGTTTGAACAGCCGGAGCAAGGCTTGTACGTAGTCTTCGTTGGTAGCTACGGCGACATGATCGATCTGGCAGCGGTTTAACATGGCCTGCAGCCTCTCCTCTTGTTGTGCCCAGTAGTCGTGATGGCGGCGGCGAAGCCGTTCGTCTCCTGTGTCGATGACCATTTCGTGCCCCGTCTCGGCATCGGTAACACTGAGCAACCCTACGTTGGGAAGGTTGCGGAGCAGCGGGTCATAGAGCTGTATGGCCACCATGTCGTGTTTTCTGTTGGCAATGTTGAGTGAGTGCTCGTAGTCGCCCGTGTCATAGAAGTCGCTGATGACGAAGACCGTGGCGCGCCGTTTGGTGACGCGATTCATAAACTCTATGGCTTGCCCGATGTCGGTTCGCCGACTTTGCGGCTTCAGTTGCAGCATCTCGCGGATGATGTAGAGAATGTGCCGGCGTCCCTTCTGCGGTGGGATATACTTCTCAATGCGGTCGGAGAAGAACACTACGCCAATCTTGTCGTTGTTCTGAATCGCGCTGAAAGCCAGAGTTGCGGCCATCTCTGTGGCCATGTCGCGCTTGGTCTGCAGGGTCGATCCGAAGTCGAGCGATCCGCTTACGTCGACGAGCAGCATGACCGTGAGCTCGCGTTCCTCCTCAAAGAGCTTGACATAGGGGCGGTGCAAGCGTGCCGTGACGTTCCAGTCGATGTCGCGCACGTCGTCTCCATACTGGTACTCGCGCACTTCCGCAAAGGCCATGCCGCGTCCTCGGAAAGCAGAATGGTACTCTCCAGCGAAGACGTTACGGCTCAGCCCTCGGGCGCGGATTTCTATCTTGCGCACCTTGCCCAAAAGCTCTTGCGCGTCCATCAGGGCACCTCCACTTTGTTGATGACCTGCGAGATGATGTCCTCTGTGGTGACATTGGCGGCCTCCGCCTCATAAGTCAGCCCGATGCGGTGGCGCAACACGTCGTGTGCAACGGCACGGACATCCTCCGGGACGACATATCCCCTGCGCTTGATGAAGGCGTAAGCGCGTGCGGCCTTGGCGAGGCTGATGCTTGCTCGTGGGCTTCCGCCAAACTGGATGTACTGCCGTAGGGACTTGAGCTTGTAGCGTTCGGGAAAGCGGGTGGCAAAGACAATGTCGGCAATGTACTGCTCTATCTTCTCGTCGATGTAGACTTCCTCGACCACGTTGCGCGCTTTGAGAATCGAGGCAGCGTCGGTCACAGGGCTTACTCTCACCTTCTCATGGGCGAGGTTGGAGCGGATGATGCGCTTTTCCTCCTCGAGGGTGGGGTAGTCGATGATCACCTTGAGCATGAAGCGGTCCACCTGTGCCTCCGGCAGAGGGTAGGTGCCCTCCTGCTCAATGGGGTTCTGCGTGGCCATGACCAAAAATGGGGTAGGGAGTGGGAAGGTGTCATCGCCGATAGTGACCTGATGTTCTTGCATGGCTTCGAGCAATGCGCTCTGCACCTTGGCCGGAGCACGGTTAATTTCGTCGGCAAGGACGAAGTTGGCGAACACGGGTCCCTTCTTGACCAGGAACCTTTCCTCCTTTTGTGAGTAGATCATCGTGCCCACGATGTCGGCAGGCAGCAGGTCGGGAGTGAACTGAATGCGGTTGAATGAAGCGTCGATGAGTTTCGACAGCGTGCTGATGGCCAAGGTCTTGGCCAGGCCAGGAACGCCCTCCAACAGCACATGGCCGTCGGAAAGAAGCCCGATGAGCAGCGATTCTACGAGATGCTGCTGCCCCACTATCACTTGGCTCATGCCTGTGGTGATGTTGGTCACGAACGCACTTTGCTGTTCTATGCGGGCGTTCAACTCACGAATATCAATGGATTCTGACATAAACGTAATGTTGCAAGTATGGCTTGTTTCTGGATTTGACCCAGTATGCCATATTAATTTTTCGCAAAATTACGATTATTATGTCGTTCAGTTTAGTTGGGTGGCTCTAAATAATATTAAAAAGGCTGCCCCTTTCCTTTAATTTAAGAAAGATTTTCGTTTTGAAACAGGCATGTGTTGCATGACGGGTTGATGGCACTGTGTGGGCAAACAGGGCAAAGAAGGTAACTTTGGGACAACCTTCATGCAACCATAAGAGTCTCATCCCATGCTCAAGCCATTATTGTCCTTTGGTAAAGGCTACTGAACGGGAAATATTTTTAAATTAAAAATCTACAATTTTTAATTTAAAAATCAGAGAAAAATAAATTAAAAACTCTCGTCAAACGGGCTTGATTCCTTTAGGATACTCAACTTATTGACCTTCAATACATTGCAAAAAACCACCGCACAGCATTCCATGCTTCTACCATGGACATACTTTTTGCGGTGGTTGTGGTGGTGCGAGGTGGTCAGTTGGAGACGCTGGAATGCTCGCGTTTTTGCTTGCGCTCACAATAGCGCTCGCATTGTGCGCAGATGTCATAGCCGAGCATTGCTCCGAGAATGAAGTCCTCCTCAGGCGTGAGTTGACACAATGGGCGCGTGACCATCTTTCGGATGGCTGCCATACACTCCTTTTTGCCAAAGAAAAGGTTTACCCTCCCGTTGCCCACGGGCTGGATGATGTAGTCGATACTTTGCCTTTCCAGCCGGTTGACTGCATAGTCGCGATACTTCTCATTGAAAGTGTAGAGTACCATTTGCCTTACTCCCTTCTTGAACTCATAGATGTGGTTCATGAGTACTTTCATGTCGGCCAGGGGCATTACCTCTCTTTGCTCCATTTTTATGTCCTCCTCACTGGTTAAAGATAGGCTAAAGGTTTGGCTTGATTTCTTCAATCCATGCGTCAATGCGCGGGGCGGTCTTGTCGTCCTCGTTTACGTCGTCGAGTGCAAGCCCCACAAACTGCCCGTCGACTGCGGCGTCTGAATCTTCAAAGGAATAGTCTGTCGCATCTACAGCGCCAATCATGTGTGCTCCTGCAGCTTTGGCAGCATCGTAAAGCTCTTTCATTCCTCCACAGAATGTGTCGGAATAGGCCTCACTGTCGCCGCATCCGAATACCGCCACGGTCTTGCCGGCGAGGCCTTCGGCCTTGATGACTTTCACTGCATCATACCAGTCGTCTTGCATCTCGCCTGCCCCCCATGTGCTTGTGCCGAGGATAAGGTTGTCGTTGTCCTTGATGGTGTCGGCGTTCAGTTCCGCAGCGTCGATAGCTTTCACGCCCAGTTTCTCTGCAATGGCCTGCGCTATACTTGCGCAAGTGCCCGTTGATGATCCATATACTACTACTGTCGGTTTCATATTCATCTACCTTTTGTTATTGTTTTTATGATTACGGATGCAAAAGTACGTACTTTTACCCGATACGGCAATACCTAAAAGTAATGGTTTTGTATCGGTTGGTGTCAGTTTGTTTTCGCACAGAGACTTCGCCCAAGACAGTTGTCGTCTTGTTATGTATGGTTTCGGTAGCGATTGCGTGTAAGGTCGGTTTTTGAAACCCTGCGTTTGGTCGTGGCTATTGGTTGTCTCCAGACGATGCTTGGAGCTGGAAAAGTAGCGTAATAAAAGTGGCGGCAAGATAGACCATCATGCTATGCCGTGTGGGCATCGCTGGATGGTCTATCTTGCCGCCTGTAGTTGTGGCGCATTTTACAAGAGATACTGCGAAGAGATGCTCTCGTTGTTGACGGCGCGGCGGATGGTCTCTGCGAGCATGGCAGCGACGGAGAGTTGCTTTACCTTGGAGCAACGGTCGGTGTAGGGGATGGAGTCGGTGAAGACCATCTCCTCCAGTGCGGACGCTTGCACACGCTCCGATGCGGGACCACTCATGACACAGTGGCTGGCAAAGGCACGGACGCTCTTGGCCCCAGCCTCCTTCATGATGTCGGCAGCCTTGGTGATGGTGCCGGCGGTGTCCACCATGTCGTCGACGATGATGACGTTCTTGTCCTTTACGTCGCCGATGATTTGCATACTGTCCACCACATTGGCGCGGGCGCGAGTCTTATTGCAGAGAACAAGCGGGCAGCCGAAGTATTTGGCGTAGCTGTTAGCGCGCTTCGAGCCGCCGACATCCGGGCTGGCGAAGACCATATCCTTCAGGCGGAGCGTCTGGATGTATGGGATAAATACTCCAGAGGCGTAGAGGTGGTCGACGGGAATGTCGAAGAAACCTTGTATTTGGTCAGCATGGAGGTCCATGGTGATGAGGCGGTCAATGCCCGCCTTGCTCAGCAGGTCGGCGATCAGCTTGGCGCCGATGCTCACGCGTGGCTTGTCCTTGCGGTCCTGTCGTGCCCATCCGAAATAGGGAATCACGACTATAATCTGGTTGGCGGAGGCGCGTTTCGCTGCATCAATCATGAGCAGCAGCTCCATGAGGTTATCGGAATTGGGGAAGGTGCTCTGGACAAGGAAAACGTCTTTGCCACGGATGCTCTGCTCATAGCTCACTACGAACTCCCCATCGGAGAACTGGGTCTTTACGAGTTTGCCGAGAGGCACACCTAAACTTGCGCAAATCTTTTCTGCCAAGTAGCGGGTCTTTGTACCGGAAAAGACCAGAAAAGAGTTTTTATCACTCATTTGTACTGGGTTGAATTGTATGATGATGACTTGAATTGGGTGCAAAATTAGAAAAAAAGAGTGACACTTGCAATCTTTTTTTGCTACTTTTGCAGCATGAAAGTAAATAAAGAGAATTTTTCAGAGCTTCACCAACCCGCTTATGTTCTGGAGGAAACGCGACTCCGCCGCAACCTGTCCCTTATCCGCCGTGTGGCGAAGGAGGCAAATGTGGAGATAATCCTTGCCTTCAAGGCGTATGCGTTGTGGAAGACTTTCCCTATATTTCGCGAATACATTCATGCCACGACGGCCTCTTCGCTCTATGAGGCACGCCTTGGATATGAGGATTTTGGCGCGCCCGTACACACCTTCACGCCCGCACTCGATGACGGGTGCGCGGCTGAGATAGCCCGGCTGTCGTCACATGTGTCTATGAATTCGCTCTCGCAGTATGCACGCTATCACCAGTTGATGAAAGCGGCGAACCCCGACGTGAGTATCGGACTGCGTGTCAATCCCCGCTATTCTGAGGTGGAGACACTGCTCTA
>DLLX01000024.1:18020-18514 GCA_002479145.1 Prevotella sp. UBA7551
CGGTTGCCAAAGGACGTAGAGGGATTCCATTGCCACTGCCATTGTGAAAGTGGGGCGGATGTTTTCGGGCGCACGCTCGTACATATAGAAAAGCATTTCGCCCAATGGTTTCCACAGTTGAAGTGGATCAACTTCGGTGGCGGACACCTGATGACGCGTGCCGACTATGATGTTGATGCGCTGGTGAGCCTCCTTCGCGATTTTCATGTGCGGTATCCTTGGCTAAAAGTGGTGCTGGAGCCGGGCAGTGCGTTTGCTTGGCAGACAGGACCCTTGGTGAGTCAGGTGGTCGATGTGGTGGAGGACAGTGATATTCGGACGGCAATACTCAACGTGAGTTTCACCTGTCACATGCCCGATTGTCTGGAAATGCCTTATCACCCCACCGTGCGTGGTGCCCAAGTGGTGCAGCCGGATGTAGAGGGCGAGCACGTCTACCGGCTCGGAGGCTGCTCCTGCTTGAGCGGAGACTTTATGGCTTCGTGGCAGTTTGA
>DLLX01000024.1:18552-18813 GCA_002479145.1 Prevotella sp. UBA7551
ATAGGAGAGAACGTCATTTTCGAAGATATGCTCCATTATACCACGGTCAAGACGACGATGTTCAATGGCATTCCACATCCTGCTATAGCCCTGCTTCGTGCAGATGGTGAGTTGGAGTGGCTGCGTAAGTATTCTTTTGCGGACTATCGTTCCCTGATGGATTAACCATCAGCTATCCTCCTATTGTTTGTTGAATAGCATTTTTCTTTCGAAGGGGTGGTGATTTGATTTTTTCTCCAGCACAATTGGTGTGCAAATGTG
>DLLX01000079.1:0-754 GCA_002479145.1 Prevotella sp. UBA7551
GATTCCGCTCTATACGGTGGGCAACAAGGCCAGTCGCGACCTGGGAAAGGCCAACTATGACCGCGCGATAGAGAAGTCGAAGAAGGCGATTGCGCGCAACAGCATCAAGCGAAAGCCCGAATGGAACAAGTCAAGGCGCAAAACTGCAAAGGACATCGAGTGGCTAAGCCGACGCGAATACAACCCTTTCCTGTGGAAAGCGTGGATGTTGATGGGACGGTCGCAGTTTTACAAGGGCTCATTCGACGAGGCGGCGGCAACGTTTTCCTACATGTCGAGGATTTATAAGACCCAACCCGCCATCTACGGAAAGGCGCGCGCATGGCTCGCCAAGTGCTACATTGAGCAGGATTGGCTCTACGATGCCGAGGACGTGATACGCAACATGAGGCGCGACAGCATCGACTGGAGGGCCGCGAAAGAGTGGGACTACACCCTTGCCGACTACTATATCCACACCGGAGAGCTGGAACAGGCCGTCCCCTACCTGCGAAAAGTCATCAAGCACGAGCGCCGGAAAAAGCAGAAGGCACGCGAATGGTACCTCATGGGGCAAATCCAAGCGGCACTGGGACGGCACGACGAGGCGTACAAAGCGTTCCGAAAGGTCATCGCCCAGAACCCTCCCTATGAGCTGGAGTTCAATGCCCGCATAGCCATGACGGAGGTAACGGCCAAGGGAAAGGCCAAGCAGATGATAGGAAAGCTGCGCCGCATGGCTGCCTCCGACAAGAACAAGGACTATCTTGACCAA
>DLLX01000079.1:794-1616 GCA_002479145.1 Prevotella sp. UBA7551
TATTACGCCATGGGCAACATCCATCTGGCGCAGAAAGACACCGCCAAAGCCATCGATGCCTACGAGAAGGGAAACGCCAAGGCTACCCGTAGTGGTGTGGAGAAGGGTGTCTTGCTGCTCCATCTCGGCGACCTCTACTGGCAATTACAGAAATACAGCGACGCACGCCGCTGCTACGGCGAGGCCATCGGCCTGCTGGACAAGGACCGCAAGGACTATGAGACGCTCTCGACACGCTCCAAAGTGCTCGACGAACTGGTGCCCTACACCGATGCCATCCACCTTCAGGACTCCCTGCAATATCTTGCCAAGTGTCCCGAAGCGGAGCGCAACGCAGCCATTGACCGCGTCATCGAGGCTTTGAAGAAGAAGGAAAAGGAGGAGAAAGACCGCCAAGCGGAGCAGGAGGCGGCACAACGGCAGGCCGAGGGACAGAACATGGACCGCAATCCCAACCGCAACCCTGCCACCACGCAGGCCAACAACCGCGATGCTACGTGGTACTTCTACAATGTACAGGCCGTCTCACAGGGCAAGGCTACCTTTGAACGGCTGTGGGGAAAGCGTGAGAACGCCGACGACTGGCAACGCAACAACAAGACGGTTGTGGGCAACAACGGCATTGGCATCGGCGAGGAGGAGCTGACCGATGAGCAGCGCGACTCCATCGAGGCGGCACAACAGGCACAAGACTCGCTGCAACAAGTGGCCGACAGCGCACAGAACGACCCCCACAAGCGGGAGTATTACCTGGCACAGATTCCTTTCACACCCGAGCAACTCGCAGCCAGCAACCTGTTATTGGAGGACGGTTTGTTCCAC
>DLLX01000079.1:1703-9688 GCA_002479145.1 Prevotella sp. UBA7551
ACTACGAACATACCGACGAGGCCTTCTATCACCTGTTTTTACTTTATTCAAGGCTCAATCAACCAGCCACCGCCGAGGCCTATGTGGACAGCCTGAAGTCCAGGTTCCCGGAAAGCCAATGGACCACCCTGCTCACCGATCCCTACTTCGTGGAGAACGCAAAGTTTGGCAAACAGATAGAGGACTCGCTTTACGCAGCCACCTACGAGGCGTTCAAGAAAGACCGCTTTGACGTGGTGGCAAGCAACGCCAGTATCAGTGAAAAGCGTTTCCCGCTGGGCGCAAACCGCGACAAGTTCCTCTTTATCGGCGGATTGAGTCTGCTCAACAACGGCGATGCGAAGGGATGCGTGGACAAGATGAAGCAGGTCGTGGAGAAATTTCCGAAGAGCCGAATCAGCGAGATGGCGGGAATGATTGTCAATGGGGTCAATCAGGGAAGACGGTTGCACGGCGGAAAGTTTGACTTAGGCGACATCTGGACACGCCGATCCATCGTGCTCAACGACAGCGACAGCATCAAGCAGGTGAAATTCTCCCCAGAGCGACTCACCGACTTTGTCTTCATGCTCGTCTATAACCCCGACTCTTTGAACGAGAACAAGCTGCTCTTCGAGCTGGCACGCTTCAACTTCACCAACTTCCTCGTGCGCAACTTCGAGGTTCAGATAGTGGAATTGGACGGCATGAAACAAATGCGCATCACAGGATTCCGCAACTTTGCCGAGGCCTATGAGTATGCACGCCAGCTCTTTGCCAATGCCGCTATCACCCGGTTGTGCAATGGAAAGGCGCGACCCATCATCATCAGCGCAAAGAATGAGGAGCTGATCGGAAAGCCCTTCAGCTACAAAGATTACGAAGACTTCTACGCCGCCCACTTCAACAAAGTGGAACTTCCAAAGCGTAACACCCTCTTTGAGCCGGAAGGGCTGAGCGAACCCCGTGAGCCGGAGAAGACACAACCCATCGGTATTCCTGAGGTGGACAACCAACCTCAGCCCAACGAAAACAGCGAGGAGAAGGAACAGCTCGAGACGGGAGACGACAACCTGTTTATTCCCATAGAGGAGCCGGCGCCAACACCAAAGGACAGCACTACGGCCGAGCCGCAAACGAAGGGCACCACCCAACCAGAGAAGGCGCAGAACAAGCAGGAAAGTTCCACAGAAGCGACCCATACCCAGTCCGAGAAGCCTCAACAGGCAGACAGCGAGACAACGGTCACGGAAGAGGACCAGCCAGCAGGGCAACCAACAGTGCCCGAGAGCCAAGGCGACCTGATTGAGATAGAGCCTCAGGACGAGACGGATACGCCGGCCAAACAGCCACAAAAGGAGACGGAAACGGGAACAACCATCGTGCCCGAAACTGAAGACCAGCCAGCCTCAACGACGACTCAGCCTCAGCCTTCCAACCCGACAAATACTGCGGCCAGCCAGCCCGAGCGGCCTTCGGCACAGCCACAGAAGCCCACGCAGGACGAGCCGCAGGGCAAGGTGGAGGACGAGGATGAGCCGGAGATCTTCTTCGAGGGCGACACGCCGCCCGCACCAAAGAACGAGAAGGACAAAAAGTCGCTCGACGACAGTCTGGATGACGAATATTATGAGCTGGACGGATTTTGACCAACCATCCCTACGCCTCAAGTAACAGATAGGAGAAACTGACAATGAACAACAACAATGGATTGCTCTTATGGGTGGATGACGAGATAGAGCTGCTCAAAGCCTACATCATCTTTCTGGAGAAGAAAGGCTACGAGGTCGTGACCGTCAGCAACGGCGCCGACGCCATCGACCAATGCCGCACGCAAACCTTCGACTTGGTGCTCCTCGACGAGCAGATGCCCGGCCTGTCGGGACTTGAGACGCTACAGCGAATCAAGGAGATACAGCCCGCCACACCCATCGTCATGGTGACGAAGAGCGAGGAAGAGAACATCATGGAGCAGGCCATAGGCTCAAAAATTGCCGACTACCTCATCAAGCCGGTCAACCCAAGCCAAATCCTGCTCACGCTGAAAAAGAACATCCACCGCAAGGAAATCGTCACCGAGGTGACGCAGAGCGGCTACCAGCAGGACTATCAGCAAATCTCCCGGCAGATTGCCGACAGCCAATCGTTTGCCGACTGGGCTGAGGTCTACAAGCGATTGGTGCGCTGGGAACTGGAGTTGAGCAGCGCCGAGAGCAACATGACGGAGATGTTGAAGATGCAAAAGGAAGAGGCCAACATCGGATTTGCCAAATACATTCAGCAGAACTACCTCTACTGGGTGGCGCCGCAACAGCCCATGCGCCGCAGCATGCCCCTCATGCGCGGGCACAAGGAGACGCAAGCCGCGCAGGAACGCCCAATGATGAGTCCCGATCTCTTCAAGCGGGTCGTTTTTCCGAGCATTGACCAAGGCGAGAAGGTGTTTCTCATCGTCATCGACAATTTCCGTTTCGACCAGTGGCGGGTGCTCGCCAGCGAGGTGGGCGACCTCTTTGACATCGACGAGCAAGTCTATCTCAGCATCCTTCCCACCGCCACGCAATATGCCCGCAACGCCATCTTCAGCGGACTGATGCCCCTGCAAATCGCAGAGATGTTTCCCGACTTGTGGGTAGACGAGGATGAGGAGGAGGGAAAGAACCTCAACGAGAGGCCGCTCATACAGACACAGATAGACCGCTACCGCCGCCACGACAGGTTCTCCTATCACAAAATCAACGACTCGGCCGACTCCGACAAGTATCTCTCGCAACTGAACAACCTGCGTCAGAACGACCTCAACGTGCTCGTGATCAACTTCATCGACATTCTCTCCCATGCCCGGACAGAGATGAGAATGATACGCGAACTGGCCAATAACGAGAGCGCATACCGCAGTATCACGCTCTCCTGGTTCCGCCACTCGGTGCTCACCGAGCTGCTCCGGCTGCTCTCCCAGAGCGACTACAAGGTCATCATCACCACCGACCACGGCAGCATACGCACCACGAAGCCCGTGAAAATCGTCGGCGACCGAAACACCAACACCAACCTGCGCTACAAGTTGGGCAAGAACCTCAACTTCCACGACAAGGGACTCTTCGTCATCAAGAACCCGCAACAGGCCCAGTTGCCCGCCCCCAACCTCAGCACTTCCTATGTCTTTGCTACGGGCGACGCCTTCTTTGCCTACCCCAACAACTACAATTATTACGTCTCCTACTATAAGGACACGTTCCAACACGGCGGCATTTCGATGGAGGAAATGATCGTTCCCCTCATCACGCTCACGCCCCGCAAGCGATAACCAACCCATAAATGAAAGGACAAAGCATTATGAACATAAGGATTGAGCGCCTCGACAAGATACACGAGGCTGCCCGCGAGTTTCTCAAAGCCGTGGGAACGGCCACCGTCTTCGCCTTCGACGGCAAGATGGGGGCGGGCAAGACTACATTTATCAAGGCGATATGCGAGGAAATGGGCGTAAAGGACGTCATCACCTCACCTACCTTCGCACTGGTCAACGAGTACACCGACGGACAGGGCAGGCCGGTGTATCACTTCGACTTCTACCGCATCAAGCGAGTAGAGGAAGCCTACGACATAGGATGCGAGGACTATTTCGACAGCGGCCACCCGTGTTTCATCGAATGGCCCGACATCGTGGAGCCGCTTCTTCCTGACAACACACTGCACGTTACGCTTCAGGAGGAACCCGACGGGTCGCGCACCTTGTCGTGGTAATTTTCCTTACAAATTTCAATCATCCTGCAGCCTTATCAAAAAGGCTTTGCAATAGCGGCTGAATCACAGGGCAATAGGAGCTATATTGCGTTGCGATTCAGGCGCTTTTGCAGCATGATAGGGCCGCTATTGCGACGCAGTGAGGACGGTCTTCAAAATGTACTGAATTTCAACAAGTTACCAATCCGTCCAACAACGTATTCAAGTAAATTGGGAGAAAAATGCAAAAATGCCGCTGACGTAGGTCAGCGGCATTTTCTTTTACATATTCATAAGGTGCTCTCACCCTACTTGGCATATCCTATCGGCTGATTGAGAATCAAGTCCATGCCATCGGTCAAGCCGAGCTCCTTGCGCAAGGTCTCGCCATCCATCGTCACACGGGGCACATTCTCCAGCCCCATTGCCGCACAGGCGAGCGCAATGTTCATCGACACATAGCCGCTATCAATCAACCCCAAGCGTGAGGCAGCATGGGCAAGGTCGCCAAATTTGCCGTGATTGCTGACCAATACCAGCGACACGGGCGCATCGGCGGCAAACTCCTGCTGGCCCGCCACGGCCTTACGGAGGTCCTTGTCGCTCACCCGCTGGAGCTTGTTATCCTCAGGCAGATAGAGGTAGGCACCGTCCTTGCGCACCACATAGACGAGAATGTCCTGCGCGTTGATGGCCGACGGGGCGGTAATGTGTCCACTCTCGGGGCGGTTGATGCCGCAAGCTGCCCACAGGATGGTGGCCAACTGCGCGTCGGACAGCTCCGTCGGGGAGAAAGAACGCGACGAGTGACGCTTCTCCAAGGCGCGGAAGAGCGTCGTAGGGTTCGACTTGTCGGGCTGGGGGAGCTGAATGTCCTGTGCGCCCCCACCCATAGAGGCAGCCGCAAAGGCTGCTGATAACAATACCTTTTTCATAGTTTTGCGCATCAAAATTAGTTGTGGACCAGCGTACCGATAGCCTCTCCGGCCATGACCCGGGACAGATTGCCATACACGTCCATGTTGAAGACATAGATGGGGAGGTTGTTCTCCTTGCACATGGTGGTGGCGGTGAGGTCCATTACCTTCAGTCCACGGGTGTAAATCTCATCGTAGGTGATGTCGTCAAACTTGGTGGCGGTGGGGTCTTTCTCCGGATCGGCGGTGTAGATGCCGTCCACACGCGTGCCTTTGAGCATCACGTCGGCCTCTATCTCAATGCCGCGGAGCGATGATCCCGTGTCGGTGGAGAAATAGGGATTGCCTGTTCCTGCGCCAAAAATGCAGACGTAGCCGGACTCCAGTGCCTCGATGGCTTTCCACTTGCTGTATAACTCGCCGATAGGTTCCATGCGGATGGCGGTAAGCACCTTGTTTCTCACGCCCAATGCGCCCAAAGCGGAACTCAAGGCGAGCGAGTTGATGACCGTGGCACACATTCCCATCTGGTCGCCTTTGACCCTGTCGAATCCCTTCTGCGACCCCGACAGGCCGCGGAAGATGTTGCCACCGCCAATGACAATGCCTATCTGCACGCCCATTTCCTGCACTTCCTTGATTTGGCGGGCATAGTCCGCCAGCCGCTCCGGGTCGATGCCGAAGCCCTGCTTGCCCATGAGACTCTCGCCAGAGAGCTTGAGCAGTATTCTCTTAAATCTTGCCATAACTGATTGGGTTTATTCTTTTCTGTAATAAGATGTTCGCCGACGGCGCAGCCTTAGTGTGCACTGGGAATGACAAATTCCACCTCCTTGAAGGCATATTCGCGGACACGCCCCTCCCTGTCGTGGAGCAACAGGCGTCCATCGTCCTCCACTCCGAAGATTTTTCCTTCGAACTGGCCGTCCTGGTCGCGGAAGACATGATATCCGTCACGCCAGTAGAGGCTCTCGAAGTAGAGCTCGGAGATGGCACCGTAAGCCCCCTCGCGCGTCAGTTCGTAGTATTTTTTGAACGAGGCGAGCAGTGCTTGCAACAGTTTTTCGCGATCCACGTCGTGTCCCAGAATCTGTCGGAGGGAGACAGGGTTGGGCAAAGTGGAGGGGAACGAGGTCTGTTTGACGTTCAGCCCCACGCCATAGATGCACTTTCTGATTCCTTGTGAACTGACAGAGGTCTCTATCAGCGTGCCGCTCAACTTGCTGTCGTGCCAGTAGATGTCGTTGGGCCACTTCAGGCTAATGCCCTCTGTATAGTGGTCGAGCACCTCCTTGATGGCCAGCGCACCGGCCTCGGAGAGCAGAAATTGCCGTCCGACCGGCACCCAGGAGGGATGTATGAGCAGACTGAAGAGGAGATTCTCGCCCCGGGCAGACTCCCAGTGGTTCGTTCCCTGCCCCCGGCCTGCCGTCTGATACTCTGTAGTGACGACGATCATGTCCGCATCGGAGTGGGGTGAATAAGTCCGCAGGTAGCTGTTGGTGCTGTCCACCTCTTCAAGGCGCACCACCTCAATGGGCTGTTCCTTCGGCTTCCGGGTCAATTTTTCCTTTATTTGTGAAAAAAGCTTCATATTTCGTGGGTTGGTTACATCAATGGCACATCCTCGACGTGGCTTATCTCGGCCGTCTGCGGGTCTTTCCCTACTATGGTGATGATGTCGAAGCGCACGCGGGAACGCACCTGATAGGCTTTCACAAAGGCGTTGACGGCGAGGGCGACCGACCGTATCTTCTGCGGGGTGACGGCTTGTGAGGCATCGGCAAAGCGCTCGTCGCGGCGTGTCTTGACTTCGACGACGAGCAATAGCTCCTCTTCTTCCTTCAAAGCTACGAGGTCAAGGTCACGATGACCGTACCGCCAGTCGCGGAAAAGGATCTTGAAGCCCTTTCCTTCCAAGTAGCGGGCGGCCAACTCTTCGCCCCATTTCCCCAACTCATTATGCGCTGCCATAATGGTGTTCTGCTTATACTGATGTTAATTATCGCACAAATTTACGAATTAAATTCGAACCACGGCACACCCGAAGGGCTTTTTTCGCCTTTTCTCCATAGCATTCTCGTAAGAAAAAGTAGCGGAGAAATATTTTGGAAACCAGTACCGTGGCGAAAATAAATAAAAGCGCAGGGCGCTTGTTTGGCAAAAAACAAGTAACTTTGCAACGTGTCAAACAAGTGATAAGGGTAACGCAGCATCTCGCTATTTGGCAAACCGAGGCGCACAACAGCGCCGTATATTGAAAAGATTTCATAAATTTCGCATTCTGTTTAAATACCAGTAATGATGCAAGACAAGAATACATATACTTTTGAGGAGGCATACGAAGCCTCCTTGAAATACTTCGACGGCGACGCATTGGCCGCCCGCGTATGGGTGAGCAAATACGCCATGAAGGACAGTTTCGGCCACATCTACGAGCAAACGCCCACGGATATGCACTGGCGCATAGCCAATGAGATTGCCAGGATAGAGGCAAAATACCCCAATCCCCTCACGGCAGAGGAGGCATTCGGGCTGCTCGACCACTTCAAGTACATCGTTCCGGCAGGCAGTCCGATGGCGGGCATCGGCAATGACCACCAGGTCGCATCGCTTTCCAACTGCTTCGTCATCGGCATCGAGGGCGACGCCGACTCCTACGGGGCCATCATGAGGATGGATGAGGAGCAAGTGCAGCTCATGAAGCGGCGCGGCGGCGTGGGCCACGACATGAGTCAGATACGCCCCAAAGGCTCTCCCGTGCACAATTCCGCCCTCACCTCGACGGGGCTTGTGCCGTTTATGGAGCGGTTCAGCAACTCTACGAGGGAGGTGGCGCAGGACGGAAGGCGCGGCGCACTGATGCTTTCGGTCTCCATCAAGCACCCCGACGCAGAGGCTTTCATCGATGCGAAGATGGAAGAGGGCAAGGTGACGGGCGCAAACGTGAGCGTCAGGATTACCGATGAGTTTATGAACGCAGCCACGGAGAACAAAAACTTCACGCAGCAGTTTCCCATCGACAGCGACCACCCAAAGGTAAAAAAGGAGATTTCGGCGCGCAAGCTGTGGGAAAAAATTGTACACAACGCATGGAAGAGCGCAGAGCCGGGCGTGTTGTTTTGGGACACGATCACCAGGGAGAGCATTCCCGACTGCTATGCCGACCTCGGATTCCGCACGACAAGCACCAACCCGTGCGGTGAGATACCCCTTTGCCCCTACGACAGTTGCCGTCTGCTCGCCTTGAACCTCTACTCCTACGTCATAGACCCCTTCACACCGAAGGCACACTTCGACTTCGAGACCTTCTCACGGCACGCCCAGGCAGCGCAACGCATCATGGATGACATCATTGACTTG
>DLLX01000080.1:0-3977 GCA_002479145.1 Prevotella sp. UBA7551
CCCATCTTTTCGCCCCTTGTCACTGTTTCCTTCGGCATCTTGCTGCCGTAAGTGTTTTGCCATAGCCCGCTATGCCTTCTACACTTACGCTGCAACCTGCACGAAATAAACAGCAACCTGGGACGAAATCTAATGAACGATTTGGGATAAAACGGCCTACAGCCACTTGTTTTCCCGATACCACCGTATCGTTTCCTCCACACCACGACGCAAGTCATACTGCGGCCGGAAGCCCAGTTCACTGCACGCCGGAGCAATGTCACACTGCCAGTTGCGCTGCCTGAGGATGTTGAACTTGTCCTTATTGAGCGCAACGAGCCTGCCCGTGCGCCGTCCATACCACTCTCCCGCATCGCAGACCAGACGGAGCAGCCAGACGGGTGCCTTAATCCGAATCCACCACGGGCGCCCCAATGCCTCGTGGATGAGGTCGCTGAAGGTGCGGCTCTGGTACACCTGGCCGTCGGTCAGGAAGTAGGCGCGCCCGACAACTCCACTTGCCGTGAGGGCAAGGAACACCGCATCCACCACGTCCTTTACATATATAAAGGTAATGTCCTGCCGCTGGAAGCCCACCGCAAAATCGACATGATCCTTGATGCTCTTCGCCATGATGAAGTAGTCTCGCTCCCTTGGGCCATAGACTCCCGTCGGCCGGAGGATGACTACGGGCAGCCCACTTTGCGCCGCCACCCGTTCGGCCTCGAGCTTGCTCCTGCCATAGTGGGTGTTGGGCCGTGGCGTGTCGGCCTCGGTGATGGGGACGTAGGGCAAGGTCTCGTGTATTGCGCCACAGACGCTCAGGCTGGACAGGAAGACCACGCGCTCCACAGGCATCTCCAGCGCCTTGACGGCATGGAGGAGGTGGGCCGTGCCGTCGCGGTTCACGCTGAAAAAGTCGTCTGGATGGCTGCACTTGGTGGCCCCCGCGGCATGGACTATATAGTCGAAGCAATGGGGACGGAGCTGCTCCATGAGCTTGTCCTCGTGCTGCAAGTCGAGTTCCAGCAGGTGGATGCGCTGGTCCTGCAGGTAGCGGAGGGAACTGCTGCGACGCACGGCGGCCCAAGTCTCCATTCCACGGCGCAGGGCTTCCTCGACGATAAAGGAGCCGATGAATCCGGAAGCGCCTGTGATCAGTATCTTTTTCATCAAAAAATCATGTAAAACTTTTGCAAAGGTACATTTTTTTTTGTTACTTTGCCCGCAAGATACCAACAGAAACAATATATGGTAAAGGAAAAGAAGGGCGGCAAGCGGCTCAACAAGAAGCAGCTCACCGAGCAACTTATGGACTACTTCCAGTTGCGTCCAAACGACACCATTGGCATGAAGCAGGTGTTCAAAGACTTGCGGCTGGTCACCCACCCGGCGAAGATGCTCGCCATTGATGTCATGGAAGACCTGGCGTGGAACGACTTTCTCGCCAAGGACGGAGAGTATGCCTACTGCCTGAACACCAAAGGTCAGGTGCAGGAAGGCACCTTCCAGCGCAAGGCCAACGGCAAAAACTCCTTCCTGCCCGACGACGGCGGCACGCCGATATTCGTCTCGGAGCGCAACTCCATGTCCGCTCTCACGGGCGACCGCGTCCGTGTGCAATTCCTTGCCCGCCGCCACAACCACATCAAGGAGGCCATGGTGACGGAGATTCTGCACCGGAAGAAGGACACCTTCACCGGCAAGCTGCGCGTGGAGCGCGACATCGCCTTCCTCGTCACGCAGGAGGCACTCTTCGTCCACGACATCCTCGTGCCCAAGAAGCGTCTCAAGGGCGGCAAGACGGGCGACCGCGCCGTGGTCCGCATCACCCAGTGGCCCGACGCAGAGCACAAGAACCTCGTGGGAGAGGTCATCGACGTGCTCGGCCCGGCGGGTGAGAACGACGTGGAGATGAACGCCATCCTCGTGCAGTACGGCCTGCCCTACAAGTATCCAAAGCGCGTAGAGGAGGCCGCGGAGAAGATTCAGCCGGGCATCACGCCCGAGGAGATAGCCCGCCGGGAAGACTTCCGCGGCACATGGACCTGCACCATCGACCCGGCAGATGCCAAGGACTTCGACGACGCGCTGAGCATCAAGCCGCTCGAGGACGGAAAGTGGGAGGTGGGCGTACACATTGCCGACGTGAGCCATTATGTCAAGGAGGGCGACATCATCGACAAGGAGGCCCAACGACGCGCCACGAGCATCTACCTTGTCGACCGCACCATCCCGATGCTGCCCGAACGGCTCTGCAACTTTATCTGTTCGCTGCGCCCCAACGAGGAAAAGCTGTGCTTCAGCTGCGTGTTCACGCTCGACAACGAGGCCAACGTGCTCAACTACCGCATCGTCCACACCGTCATACGGAGCGACCGCCGCTACTGCTACGCCGAGGTGCAGCAGCTGCTGGAGGAGAACGGCGTGATTGACGGTCAGGGTGAGCCGGCACCCAAGCCGGGACCGGAAGGCTACAAGGGCGAGAACGCCGACCGGCTCATCATGCTCGACAAGCTGGCCAAGCTGTTGAGGAAGCGGAGGTTCAGGCATGGCAGCGTGAACTTCGACACCGAGGAGCTGCATTTCGACATCGACGAGAAGGGAAAGCCCACCCGCTGCTACTTCAAGCGGTCGAAGGACGCCAACAAGCTCGTCGAGGAGTTCATGCTTCTCGCCAACCGCACCGTAGCGGAGAGCATCGCCTGTCCGGGGAAAGGGAAGAAACCCAAGACACTGCCCTACCGAATCCATGACGACCCAGACCCACAGAAGCTCGAAAACCTGCGCGAGTTTACGGCCAAGCTGGGCTATAAGTTCAAGAGCACGAGCACAAAGGGGGCCACGGCACGCGCCTTGAACCGACTCATGAGCGACGTGGAGGGACGGCGCGAGGCCAAACTCGTCCAGACCATAGCCCTCCGGTCAATGATGAAAGCCAAGTACTCCACCCACAACATCGGCCACTTCGGGCTGGCCTTCGACTACTACACCCACTTCACGTCGCCCATACGCCGCTACCCCGACACGATGGTCCACAGACTCATCACCCGCTACCAGGCGGGAGGGCGCTCAGCCAACAAGAATCACTACGAGGAGCTGTGCGAGCATTGCTCGGAAATGGAGCAAATCGCACTCAACGCGGAGCGCGACAGCATCAAGTACAAGATGGTGGAGTACATGGGAGAATTTGTTGGACAGGACTTCGACGCCCACATCTCGGGCGTGCAGAGCTACGGCATCTACTGCGAGATCGACGAGAACCACTGCGAGGGGCTCGTGCCCATCCGCGACTTGGAGGGCGATTACTACGACTTCGACGAGAAAAACTTCCAGCTCATCGGTCGCCGCCACCACTCCCGCTACCAGTTGGGCGACCCCGTGCGCATCCGGGTGGCACAGGCCAACCTGGAACGCCGGCAGCTCGACTTCGTATTGGCGGACAGTAAGCCCAAGGAACACAAACCGCAGCATAGCAAGACGGGCAGGCACAGGCGCAGAAGAAGATAACAATAAGAGACAAAAACCAATCGGCCATCAGCCCGAGATCAAAAAGAAAACGAAACGTTTACCTTCTTTCGGCATCTTGTTGATTTCGGCCTAATGGCCAGTTGGGGTTGAACCTGCCCTCACACCGTCCCCATATTCCAAGCAACACGAAATTGTTATGTTTTTTCACAGAGGAATAGAGGGTTGACCATGCTGCCATTTGACCATCGAAAAACGCGCTTTGCAGGAAAAGTAACGCAAAGTGACCTCTTAACCATCTGATTATCAATATTTTGTAATATAGCCCATATTGCAATGCCATATAGCCTCTATGGCAGCACAATAGCATTGGTATTGCAAGCCCATATCGGCCCTATTGCTCCACAAAGCCAACGACATCGTCGCGCAAAGGCATTGAGGCAATAATGGACAAGGAGGGTTTGTAAATTTGTTTCTCCAACATCAGACACACCGTAGCGCACATAAAACCAAATCGGTCATTAGACCGA
>DLLX01000080.1:4082-12729 GCA_002479145.1 Prevotella sp. UBA7551
ACGTTGCAATCTGCACGAAATAAACAGCAACCTGGGACGAAATCTAATGACCGATTTGGGATAAAAAAGGGTGTGCCATAAGAAGACGCACCGGACACACCGCCCGTTTCACAAGTCTTCTTATGGCACACCCCTTGGCGTCTGACTGCCCCCGATGCCTAATTCTCGGCAGCTGCCTTCACTTCCGCACCGCCATTCTGCACCTTGGGAAGCAGCGTCTGGCGATACCGGCTCTTGTCATTGAGCAGCTTGACGGCCTCCTTCCACTGCTTGTCGTACAAAAGGAAGTTCTCCACCTTGCCGCGTTCGAAGTAGCGGGCAGACACAATGTCGAGGGAAATGAGTTGCTTCAGCAGTTCCTTGTTGCGGTCCAGCTCCTTGACAACGTTGTTGCTGAGCCGCTGCTTGAGTGCGTCAAACTCCGCCTTGGCCTCATCGTAGTAGCCATCATCTTTGGCCATATCCACCAATGTGTTGAATACCTTATTGCTCAACCAGTCATACTTGAAGCCGCTTTTGACGACATACTGCTTGAAGTTGTCATAATCGGTGTCCGAAATCGTAAAAGTGGCGGCGGGAGCTATGACCTTGTGCTCCTTGAGGTAGTTGATTTCCCAGTTAAACAAGGCCTCCGTAGAGTCTACACCCAGTGTAGTCAGGTAGGAGGCGAAGTTGGTCAACGTGTCGGGCGCGACCACGATGTCGGGCTGTATGCCGCCCCCGTCTCTCACGACGCGCCCGTTGCGGGTCGAGAACTCGTGGGTCAGCGAGTCGGGCACACGCTCAGTATAGCCGCCGTGGTCATGCCGATAGTTGATGGCTTGTATGCACCTTCCGCTGGGAATGTAGTACTTTGCAGTCGTCATCTTGAGCACATCACGATACCCCAGGTCAACAGTCGTCTGCACAAGCCCCTTTCCAAACGTGCGTGTTCCCATGACTACGGCACGGTCGAGGTCCTGAAGGCTGCCACAGGTAATCTCCGCTGCCGAAGCGGTCTGGTCGTTCACGAGCACAACGATGGGCATCACGGTGTCGATAGGCTCCACTGTGGTCGTAAAGGTGCGGTTGGATTCCGGGGTCTTGCCCTTCATCGTGAGGACGAGTTGTCCCTTGGGCAGAAACATATTGAGGATGGACAATGCCTCCTGGACGCTTCCGCCGGTATTGTTCCGCAAGTCGAGCACCAGGCTGTTCATGCCCTTTTGCCTCATGTCGAGCACCGCCATCCGCACGTCGCGGGCACATCCTTCCGTGTAGGAAGAGAGGTTGAGGTATCCAATGCCGCCCGGCTGCACCCCGTAGTAGGGCACGGCAGGCTGCTGTATCTGCTCCCGGGTGATAATCTTGCGGAAGGTCTTGCCCGTCGATGGGCGCTTGAACGTGAGCTTAAAGCTCGACCCTGCGTCGCCCCTCAAATGGTTCGAAACGTATGAGGTGGACTTGCCCGTCATGGTGGAATCGTCGATACTCAAGATGATGTCGCCCCTCTGCAGTCCCGCCTTGGCCGCCGGAGTGCCCTCCCATGGTGTGTCGATGACCACCGTCTTTCTGGAAAGGTCATAACGGATGACGGCCCCTACACCACCATAGCGTCCGGTCAGCATCAACTTGAGCTCCTTTGACTCATCGGCAGGGTAATACTCCGTGTAAGGGTCGAGGGTGCTGAGCATGGCGGCGATGCCATACCTCACCATCTCATTGGCATCAATCGTGTCGACATAGTTCATGTCGAGATACTTGCATATCGTGTTAAACATGTCGAGGTTTCTGCCCAGGTCGAAGTTATGCCGCTTACTGTCTTGCGCATTGGCCGCCGATACCATACAGAGCATCAGCAACACGTGGACTATCTTTTTTACCATCTGCTTAAAGTTGATTCGTGATTTGGCGGCAAAGGTATAATATAATAAGGAGAAATGAAGTCATTGGCATTGGAAAAATAAAAAATTCAGAGAAAAATAGAATTTCTTACCAAAAGTTTTGGCGGTTTCAAATATATGCCTTAACTTTGCACTCGCAATTCAAGAACATACGGTTGCATCTGCTTCAGTAGCTCAGTTGGTTAGAGCACCTGACTGTTAATCAGGGGGTCGTTGGTTCAAGTCCATCTTGAAGCGCAAAAAGTTCCGTAAGCATCGCTTGCGGAACTTTTTTATTTCTAAATAATCGTGGGTAGTGGCGTACCTCCGGCANNCCCATCCTGGAGCGCACAAAGAGAGAGTTGGTTTTTACTGACTCTTTTTTTGTTTCTTTCGCATAGGTGGAATTTTCCACCCTCACATCAACCATCCGGCCACAAGCCCAAAACAATATTCAAGATGAACACCGACAGACACAGGGTGCTCGCCGCATGGGTACGCTCCTTCTTCGACGCCTTCTCCACGGGCATTATCGACAACGAGAAGTGCCCCAAAGCAGAGAGACGGCAGCCCAAGAACGTCAGGAAGGCCATGCTCACCCACTACGAACAGGTAGCTCCCGCCTTCCTTGACACGCTGTTTTACCCACTTGCCGCAATGAACTTTTCGTATGAGGAGACGGAGAAACTAACGCGCGATGCGCTGCGCGACGGCGGCGACATGATGTCGCTGGTGCACAAGGCGTGTGGCTCGGAAAGGCTTTACACATTGCTTGTGTCGGAATACAAGCGCAATTTCACCTCACTCCTTGAGGGCGCATGCCCGCCAGTGGCCGACCACCTCGCTACCCTCAAGCAGGACATGGGTGACGACGGAATGGATACCGACCGCGCCATAGAGCTGACCGTGCGGGTGGTGATGCGCGGTTATGCGCAGGGATTGAGGCTGTCGGGTGAGCCAACGCCCAACTTTCGGCAAGCCTCCTTGTTCCGTCTGCTGCTCGACGCGATGAATGTGCTGCTGCTCGACGGGGTGGCCGACTTCTCCGCTTGTGGCGAAAACCTTACGGCTATGTTCCTCAAGGTGTGTGGGTCGGAGCACCACTTCAACGTGATGACTGCCGAGATGGACCGCACGCACCACGAGATAATGGGCTGACACTATCCACGTTGTGAGACCTGTGGGCTGAAAGTCAAGAACGACAATGCCGCCAGCGAAAGGGCTGTTTTCCTCTTCGCTGGCGGCATCTTATAGGACAATCACTGCAAGATCAGTCACTTCACGACCCGCTTCTGGCCATTCTGGATATAGACCCCGGCCTTCAGCTGGTTAAGGTTGTCTGCCACGCGCTGCCCACTGAGGTTATACACCGGCGCATTGGTCTCCGACTTGGCATCCTCCACGCCACGAATACCCGTACCGTTGGTAGTGTACACCCTCACGTTGTCGATAGCAATATGGTAGGCTTTCTTGGCTTCATAGAACCAAGCGAGGTAGATGGGCTCGCCTGTCGTGAAGCAAGTGGTGATGTCAAACGAGAGATGCTGTGGCCGACAGGTCTCGCCCTCAGCAAGGTCTTCCTTGTGATAGCCATCGAAGCTGGCGCACACATCGGCCCAGTCCTCCTTATTGTAGGAAAATCTCAGCCCGGCCTCCGACTTCTGCCCCGTGCTCTTGTCCACTAAACAATAGTCAATGTCAAAATCGACAAACACCTTCTCGCCCACTCCCGGCTTGACATAGATGGCGGGAGTCTCCAAAGCGGAGAACATATTGACCAGCGGAGAGATAGAGGAGGAGATGGAAGCGAAGTTGCCTTCGAAACCACCACCAGCGACCGGAAGCTCATACCAGTTGTCGAAGCGCCACACATAGTCGGTTTTCATCGACGTGTTGATGCGCTCCACCGTCCAGTCGGCGGGCAAAAGCCCACCATTGAAGTCCTCAGCAAAGGGCAAGCCATACACCTGCTCCTCGCCATAGCTCACCGCCACGGCAGCAGGAAGCGACACAAAGCCGTCGGTATAAGCTACCTTGACGTTGTATTCATAGTCGCCTTCAGGGATGCTCGTGTCCGTATATTCGGTGGCGCTTGTCTCCCCTATCTGCTTTCCGCCACGGAAAATGAGATATTTGTCCACCGCATACTCCGAGGCCTTGGGCGCATTCCAGACAAGATGGGCCGTGGCATTATCCTCATCGACATCTACTTTAAGGCCGGACACGGTGTTGCGGGTACCAATGGCCACAAGCTCTCCAACCAGTTCCGACTCCCCGTCGGGATTCTCATACACCGCCTTGACAGCATAATATTGCACGCCACGGTTCACGCCCGTCTGCTCGGTAGAGGTATCTTCAGGGTTCACCCATCCGGCAAACAACGCCCCGTTGGCATAACACTCATAGTGGGATGGCTTCCGGTCGCCCTCGGGAGCACTCCAGACCATCTTCACCTTGTACTTGCCTGTCTCCTCATCATAAGAAGGAGTGACCGTAACATTGCGGGGCGCATTGGTAGAGGGAGCAACATAGTTGAACTTTGTCTCCACGGTCTCCGAAACGGCATCGCCATTCACCGCCTGCACGCCATACACATACTCGCCCGTCTTTTTGTCCGTCTTGTCGGTGTAGGTGGTCGTCTTGACGTTCTGGGCAAGTATCTCACCATTCAACAGCACATTAAAGGAAGCAGCACCCGTCGTCACCTTGTACGCCGACCGCGTGGGATGGGCGATCTTCTTGCCCGTCATGGCAAACGGACGGAAGGAGGGAAGACCATTGACAGGATTGGCCTTGTACGGTCGAGCCACTGAGGCTGCCGCGGCATCGACGGCTTCCGTGTAGAGACTTACGTCGTCGATAGCCCATGTGAAGTAGAGTCCCAACGTCTCATCGTCCAAGTCACTGAGTGCCTGAAAAGCCACAATAGGGTCGCCCTCGGACGCATCGCCCAAGTAGAGCGACACAAGCTGCCAGCCGTCGGAGCCATTGCTGTCGTAACGTGCGTCCCAAATGGCTTTCCAAGTCTTGCCTCCGTCGTGGCTCACCTTGACATAGTAATGGTCGGGAAATTCCTCATACTGGCCATATTCAAGAATCGTCGGGTCGATGTAAGTGTAGAAGTTGAGGTACTGTGCGCCTTTGGTGGCGGGCATGATGAGCCACTCGTTCTGGTCAGCTGCAGTGCCATCCCCATGGTCTCCCACCTGGTCAAAAGAGACAACGGCACTTCCCTTTCCCGTATGCCGCCACAGGTCAAGGTCCTCCTCGCTGGAATTTTCCTCCATTTCAGCCGTCGGGAAGCGGAACCAGGTATAAGTTGGGTCGTAGGTGTTGGTCGTCTCTACGCTCCAATTGGCTGGCAGCTCTTTGCCCTCGAAGCCCTCCGTCAGGAGGGTGTCGGCCTTCTCTTTGGGCAAACGGTCCCAGGAGAGCGTGACATAGCCGTCCTGCTGCACGGCACGGAGATTGGCTGGCTTTACCGGAACATCTTGCGCACAGGCAGAAGAAGAGAACAACGTCGCCACGGCAAGCGAGGCAACAGACCCAAGCCACCGCTGAGCGACCTTGCGGATAGTAAATAGTTCGTCCATAATCATTGCTTTTTACTTGTTGGTTATGGCCGCAAAGGTAACGACAAAAGCCAACCAAGACAGCCTTTGCATCGATGAAATCGTCACTTTTTCACGAAAAAGCAACAAAAAGGAAGTGTGCTCGTATTATTTTCCTATGGATATTCTCTGTCTTGATATTTTCTGATAGATGGAGGGTTTCATCCCAGCCAAACGGGTAAAGATAGATATGAAGTTGGCTTGCGACTTATATCCCACGCTTTCGGATATTGCCTTGATGGTATAATTGCCGTAATGCTCGTAGTCGGCAAGACGGTGCATGGCCTCCTTGATGCGGTATTCGTTGAGGAAAGTCCGAAAGTTCTTGCCGTAACCCTCGTTGATCGCCTCCGAAACATAGCGTGGATTGCTGTCCACAAGTTGCGCAAGACGGTAGATGGAGAAATCGGTTTGGCAGAATTCTTCCACCGACTCCATCACACGTTCTATCTCCACGAGCAGCTGATTGCGCTGCTCGTTGGAGAGAATGAGCGAGCGGGACGCTTCCTTACCGACTGATTGGTCCTCCGAGGCTGCCTCAAGAGGCAGCTCACCAGTCTGCATGGACGTGTAAAGAAACAGCTGACTGCGGTCGTAAAGGCGGTTGTAGGCATGGCGAAGTTGGCGCTTCTGCACCGACACCACTATGAAGAGCACGAGAATAACGACCAATCCAATACCCAGCATAATGAGCCAGCGCGCCTGTGTGCGTATCTGCCGACTGTCGAAGAGCTGCTGCTGGGTGAGCAGACTGATGGTGCTGGCATTCTTGTTGGCATCGTAGAGGTACTGGGTGTTCTTCATGGTGTTGAGTTCATCACCATAATGCAGCCTTTCCATCAGCTCTGCATATTCCATCCGGCACGCCGTGGCACGAGAGGCATCGCCCAAGGCATCGTAAGCCTGTGCGAGGAGGTGCATCGTCTCGGCCAAGAACTCATCGTGATGGGTGCGCCTTGCCCACTCCTCATTTTTCCTTAGGAGCACAATGGCGGAGTCGGGGCGGTGGGCATCCATATAGAGCTGCGCAAGGCATGAATTGGTATTGTCCACGTAGGAAGAATCCATCCCCGAACGGATAGCGTATTGCCTCGCCTGGAGGTAGTAGCCGACTGCCAACCGATGGTCACCCTTGGTCTTCGCCACAAGGCCACGCCCCATGAGGATGTTATACCGATAGCCGCTATTGTGCTCCACGTTGGTCTCCATCCGTTGTAGATACACTATGCCGCTGTCGGCCTGCCCAATGAAGCATGAGGCACCTACCAAGTTGTTGAGCACGGCGTTTTGCAAAGTTTTTGCCTTTGTCTTCCTACTGTTGGCCAACGCCTTGCGGTAGAAATAGAGCCCCATCTGATAGTCACCCTGTGTGCTGTAAAGGTTGCCAATGCCATTGTAGATGCGGGCAATCAGTTCGGCATCTCCCCTGTTCTCAGCAATATGAAGGGCTGAGAGGAAACTTTTCATCGACTGGGTATAGAGCCGTTGGACATAAAACTTGTCGGCTTCTGCCAATTTACGGGCGGCAACCTCCATGTGTTGGGATGCGCCACGGGGAGCTTTGGCATACCCTAAAGTGCCGTACAACGCAATGACCATATATATAATGTAGCGGAAGCTTTTCGTCATGACCCTTATTTTATGGCTGCAAATATAAGCATTTTTCGGGGTTTTTCGACGAATTGAAAGACAAAAGTCGGCTTGGGTGCATATTGTTGCAACGGCCATAAATGGCTGAGCCGCCTAATGCTGCCTCACTCCCATGCGTGCCTCAACGACATTGACCACGTAGTCGCCCAAGTGCTCGCACTCGTTGACAAGGTCCATGTACATCGTACCGCTGGCATAGGAATACTTGTGGTCATTGACATCGTTGATGTTCTGGTTCTTCAACTGGGTGCGGTAGTTGTTGATTTCGTTCTCGATGTTGAACGATCGGTTCACGTCCACGTTGCCACGGTGCTCGACAAGCGTCTGCGTCATTTGGTCCAGCGCGTCGTCCGTCAGCTCAAACATCTGATGGAGGTGGTTGTACTGGTCTTCGGAGAACTCGTCCTTACCCGACCGCTTGCGGCTGATGATGCGCGCCATGTTGTAGCATGCATCGCCGATGGATTCCAATTCCGATATCTCACGAAGCATGGCCCTCACCTTTTCCTTTGTGTCATCGCTCAGATGTGCGTCGCTCACCTGGTCGAGATACTTCGCTATCTCTATCTCCATGCTGTCGGAGATGCCCTCGTATTTTTCGATCCGTGAATAGAGCTTCACGAAAGCGTCGTCGTCCTTCTCCCCGAGCAGCTCGCGCACCATGCCAAACATCCTGTGGATGCGATCAGCAAAGGAGTGGATTTCCTTGGAGGCTTCGAGCACGGAGAACTCAGGTGTCTTCATGATTCCAGCCTGGATGAAGCGCAACCGGAAATCCTCCTCGTCGCGATTGGGCTTCGGCTTGATCATCATGCAGACAAGACGCTCTATCTGTGGAATAAACCAAATGAGCAGTAAGGTGTTGGTCACATTGAAGCAAGTGTGGAAAGCGGCCAACACGATGGGCAACATGGCCGCCTTTTCTGCCTGGGTTGCCCCGGCTCCAGTGGGGTCATAGCCGACCAATGAGCACACTTCGTTGACGAAAGGATAGAACAAACAGAGCACCCAAATGACGCCAAAGACGTTGAAAACCAAGTGGGCCAGGGCTGCTCTACGGGCTTGCGTGTTGGCCCCCAAGGCCGCAAGGTTGGCGGTGGCTGTCGTGCCGATGTTCTCGCCCAGCACGAGAGCAATGCCAAAGTAGATGGGAAGGACGCCCGTGGAGCACAGAAGGATGGTGATGGCCATCACGGCCGCACTGCTTTGTACGACGCAGGTGATGAGCGTTCCGATGAGCACAAAGACCACTATGTTGAGATGGCTGTGCGTGTCGAAAGAGGAAAAGAAGTGAATGGCGGCGGAATTGTGCTCCAGGTCAAGCTCCTTGCCGGCCGCAGAGAGCAGCACGAGGGCAAAGAACAGAAAGGCAATACCGAACAGAAAGTCGCCGATGAAGCGCCGACGCTTGGAGTAGATGAGCATGATGCCGACAAAAAAGGCTGGGAAGACGACCATGCTCAAGTCGACATTGAAGCCAAGCGACATGATCCACGCCGTGAGGGTGGTGCCGATGTTGGCTCC
>DLLX01000086.1 GCA_002479145.1 Prevotella sp. UBA7551
CTACAAAGGGCATCTTGTCCACTACCGATATCGAAGGCCAGACCAACAGCAACGCTTTGACCATCACGGCGGGCGCTGACACCTTGGTAGATGCCATCAGCTGCGGCTTCTCCGAGGTGGAGAATTATCCCGGTGACGTGGTAAAGGTGCAGAATCTGACCGCTACTGAGTACTATGAGGAATGGTCTTTCACTTCTGAAGACTCGTGGGACGAGCTTTGTCTCAGCAATGGGGCTGACTTTGATTTGGTCGATGGCAAGCTGTATGATGCCACAATGTGGTACAACGGCCGTAAGTATAGCTATCCGTTGCTGCAGGTTATCGAATGCAGACCTTCGTTGATCGCACCCGAAGCACCGTCCATCACCGGTGCGGAGACGTTTGCCGACAGCACCATCGTGACCATCACCGCCGACAGTACCGCTACCATCTACTACACACTCGACGGCACTGATCCTACGGTAGAGTCGACGCAATATACCGAACCGTTCAAGTTGACCGTGACAACGACGGTGAAAGCCATCGCCGTGGCTGAGGGCTTAGTGTCCGAAGTGGCCGCAAAGACCTTCACCCAGAAGGACTATGAGACCAAGACTATCGCCCAGCTCCATGAGCAAGAGCAGTCGGAAGGCCCTGCTTTCGTGACCATTTCCGATGCCAAGGTCGTCTATGCCGCAACTCGTGAGGACGGCACACGCGTGGCTATCCTCCGTGAGAACGGCCAGGCACTCGACGTCATCTCTTCCGTTTTGGATCTTCCATTGGGGGCAACAGTGAGCGGAAAGTTCTTCGCCAACTTCTCTAATAATGAGGGAGTTGTGTCCAGTAGCGACGTGGAGGGTAAGACCAACGCCGACGATCTCGAGTCTGTCGCACCGGGAGAGGGCGCTGAGAACGACCCGGTCGAGACCACTGTCAAAGAGGTGGGCGGCTATCCGGGCGACCTTGTCCTTATCAAGGGCCTGAAGATTATGGTCAGCTCCGGTGAATACTACGGCTATACGGAGAGTTATCAGTTCGTTAGTTTGACTGGTGACGAGCTGCTCTCAGAGATTAAGTCCAACCAGAAGTACGACATTGTCGGCTGGTACAACGCCCCAGGTACTGGCGTTGCAGAGGGCAGAGCCAACCTTTATGTGGTGTCGTTTACTCCTCTGAACGACACGAAGTACAAAGATCAGACGGTTGCAGAGCTGAATGCCCGCACCGACCGTGAGAACAACATCCGCCTTCACCTTGATAATGCCAAGGTGGTGTATCTCCAAGAGAACATTTATGGAGACGGAACCTACGACATTGCACTCCGTCAGGACGGCAAGGCTGTGGTGCTTCACGGTACGGCGCTTGACCTGAAACTCAACAATACGGTCTCGGGTACGGTGAAGATGAACTTCTATGCCTTGAGCGGCATCCCCGAGTTGCGCGACATTGGTGACGGTATCACCAACGCCGACAGCCTTGAAATCACCACATCTGCTTCGGAAGAGCTGGATGCTACGGAGGTAACGTTCAACGATATCGATGAGCACAAGGCCGACTTGGTCATCTTCCGCAAGGTGAAGATTGGCGTTGATGCAGACAATCAGTACGTCATCAAGATGGATGGTCAGGAGATTAAGTTCGTCAATGAGGACGAGAGCCTCGACGTGGATGCCCTGATCAGCGACACGAACGAGTATGATGTGACCCTTTGGTACAACAGTTACATCAACGGGGCGCCCTACTTGGAGATTGTTAAGGCCGTGAAACTTACTGATGTGGGCATCTATGGCGTGGAAGCCAACTACGGAGAGGACGGCGACAGCTACAATCTTCAGGGTGCGAAGGTGAACAAAAACTATCGTGGAGTAGTCATCCGCAATGGCAAGAAGTTCACTCGCAAGTAAGTAAACGTTATCTTATAAGGAAAGGGTGGGGCAGTATTCCCCACCTTTTCTTTTGGAAACACGCTGCATCTCGGATGCACTTCACGGAAAGAAGAAGCCCAAAAGAGGTGAAAAACCAGATGTTTCCATAGACGTTAACGCCTCCAGCAGAAGAGTTGCTCCTCTGAACGATGTGTGCTTTTTGTTGATTTATTTGTGCCTTAATCGTAATTTTTCCGTACCTTTGTCGCGCTAATACAATTTTATTAAGCGGATATTCCATCCTGTGCAAGTACGGTACAGCTTGCTTTTAAGTATAAACTAACAGAAATATTATGGGAAATCGGGTGAAGAGAGTGGGTCTATTGTTGTTGCTTTGCGCAACTTATGCCTTGGCGTGTCATGCCGATTGGTTCAAGGGAAAGGTGGTCAACGCGGAGACCGGAGAACCTCTGGCCAACGCAAGTGTCAATAGCGACCTCAACTCGGAGCAGGGATGGAAAATCCACAATTCTACAGAGACCGACAGTACGGGCTGTTTCGTCATCAACAGCAACTGGGAAGGCCGCATCATTTTTACTTTCAGCAACATCGGTTATAAGAAATTCCGCAAGGTGGATTATTCCTATGGCAAGGAGGTAAAGGACACCACAGACTTGGGAATCATCAAGTTGAACCCCACAACCCTGATGATGAAGGAGGTGGAAGTGAAGGCAAACATTCCCCGCATCACCATGCAGGGCGACACTATCGTGTTTCATCCCGAGGCCTTCAAGTTGAAAGAAGGCGACCGTCTCGACAAACTCATCAAGAAACTCCCTGGTGTTGAGAACCGGGATGGGAAGCTATACTGGGACAATAAGCCCATCCGACTGATGATGAATGGCAAGAATGTCTTCGGCGGAGACCAGATAATCAACGAGTTGCCGGCCGAGGTGGCCAAGAACATCAAGCTCTACAACCGTAAGTCGGAGCTGGCTCGACACACCGGACAGGACGATGGGACGGAGGATAATGTGCTCGACATCCAGATAAAACCGGGATTTCTCGACAAGTGGTACGGCATCATGGACGCCTATTACCAGACCACCGACCGCTATATGTTTGACGTAACGGCCAACAAACTCAGCGACCACGACCCGCAGATGGTGTACTTACAAGCCAACAACCGCAACCGTTACATCGACAAGGTCATGCGCATGTCGATGGATCGCAACATCGATTGCGACGGAAAGAGCCAGTATGGCTCCTACAACTATGAGCACAACTGGCAGACAAAGGGCGCAGAGGCACTGTCGAACAACCGCTTTGACATCAGTGCCAACATGGGACACAGCGACGGTTGGGGCACGGAGACGACCTCTACCGAGACCTTTTTCCCCAACGAAGACCGCACCATGTCGCTCTCAAGTGCCTACAACAACGACCATACCCTTACCCCTCAGCTGTCCTCCAAGCTCTTTGCTTACACCGATACCGCCAACTCTGTGCAGGTGGACGTGGCGGCATCGTATGAGAAAACGCGCGGTATTAAAAGCGAAGAGGGCGCATCCTACAGCTTTCAACCAGACCAATTCCAGTATTATCCCTTGGCTACTGCCATGGGAGCGAAGTCCGGCGACCCGCTCTACGAGCACCTGGTGACACGCAACCGCAACTATCAGCGAAGCGATGGCGACTCGCGCAACCTCACTGCCAGCTACGCATGGACCCACTACTTGGGCAAGAAGGGCTCGTTCTCCGTGAGCGGAAATACCGTGTTAGGGGGTGAAAACGACGACAAATATCTCCATCGTCAATTGGAATATCTCCGCGAAGGCCACATGGAAGACCAGTGGCAGCGGTACGATTACACGCAGCATAACCTCGAAACCCACCTCGAAGCCGCCTTCGACTACTGGTTGACGAAGCACATCTACTTCTATGTGAGCGACAATGTGGGCTACACGCGCCAGCGATCTCAGCGCAATGTCTTTGCCGACACTTACAGCTCGGCGACCAATGAGGGCGGAGCAGCCACCACGCCCGACCCTGATAACCTCCTCGATGCCACCACACGCACATGGATTAACCAGTTGACGGTCAAGTCAACCATCCGCCCCACCAAAGGAATAATGCTCATGCCGCAGTTCGACTGGACCCTACAGCGTGACGATGCCGCCTATCGGTATGGGCAACTCGACACCACCGCCGTGCGCAACAGCCAGCTATTCGCACCGTCCTTCTTCCTAAAATGGAAGATAAACCGTGCGCACAACCTCGATTTGCGATTCGCTTACAGCACCACGGTGCCTGAAATCAACCAGACCTTTGCCTTCCGCAACACCATTGACCCGCTGAACGTCTCCACCGGAAACGCCATGCTGCGCAACACCCACAGCCATACCACCGCGTTTGCCTACCACCGTTTGTGGCTGCGCAAGCAGATTGTGCTCAGCCTCAATGCTTCCTATACCAAGAACATCAATCCTCTGGGAACGCTCTTCAGCTATAATACGCTCACGGGAGTCTACACCTATAAGCCTGTGAACGTCAAAGGCGGCGACCAATGGGAAATAGGCGTCAACTATGATCAAGGGTTAGGTGCCGACTTCCGCCTGATGAACAAGCTCTCCCTGACCACATCGCAGGCCTATGGCTACCTCACCCTCCTCGAAAACGACAGAGAAGCAAGCTCCCTTCCTGCCCTCAACCGCCAGAAGCGGTTTGGGCTGGACAACCAGCTGGAGTTCTCCTATGAGGTGGAGAAACTGCAAATGGCCCTTTACGACAACCTCAACTGGTCGCGGTACCGCTATGATGCGTCGGCGTACAACACCCATCCGCTCGAAAATAGTTTAGGCATGTATGCCACCATCAGCCTCGGTCAGTTTGAGATTTGGCTCAAAGCGGAGGACAAATTCCGCTCCGGATACCAGACAACGGCCTCCAACGGCCACAGAATCTTGGCCAACGGCTATGTCAGCTACAAGTTCTGCAAGAACAAGTGCAGCTTGATGCTCTATGTGCAGGACATCTTCAACAAGGACATCCTGTATTACACCGACTACAATGCCTATCGTCGTCAGGAGGTGAATGACGACATGATGCACCATTATGCCTACCTAAAGTTCACCTATCGCTTTGATGCCAAGGAGCAGAAGCGTAAGAAGAAGTGACCGGCGCAGGCAAGAATCCTGCGCCTTAGGGCTGGGGCTGCCAGGGTAGTACGGCTTCCTTTCCCCATC
>DLLX01000055.1 GCA_002479145.1 Prevotella sp. UBA7551
CCTCAAAAGCTCACGATAATAGAGCGAGTTCGATTCCCCTTGTCAATATTTTTCCTCAACCGAGTTTTTGTTTGTACATTTTATAGATTTTCGTTATTTATATTGTATCTTTGCATCAGCAAAAACCATCCAATCAAGAGTAAAGCATTATGGGAAAGAAAATAACCGACAAAGTGACTTGGGTAGGCAAAATCGACTGGGAACTGAAGACCTTCCACGGCGATGAACTGTCCACCCACAAAGGCACAAGCTACAATTCCTACCTGATTCGGGACGAGAAGACGGTGCTCATCGACACGGTATGGAATCCCTACGACCAGGAGTTCGTGGCCCATCTGAAGGAGGAGGTGGACCTGAGGGACATCGACGCCATCGTGGTAAACCACAGCGAGAGCGACCACAGCGGCGCACTGCCCGTGCTGATGCGCGAGATTCCCGACACACCCATATACTGCACGAAGAAGGCGGAGGGCATTCTGCGCGGACTGTACCACAAGGACTGGAACTTTAAGAACGTCAAGACAGGCGACAAGCTCCCCATCGGCGAGAACACGCTCACCTTCATCGAGGCACCGATGTGTCACTGGCCCGACACCATGGTGACCTATGCGGACAAGGAGGAGATGCTGTTCTCCAACGACGTTTTCGGCCAGCACTTCGCCACAGAGAGTCTCTACGACGACACGGTAAACCAGAAAGATTTGTTTGAGGAGGCAGAGAAGTACTATGCCAACATCCTCAACATCTACAATCCGCTGGTGAGGCGCAAGGTGAAGGAAATCGTTGACATGCACCTTCCGCTGAAAATGGTCGCCCCGTCGCACGGAGTGATTTGGACAAACCACATCGGCGACATCGTGGAGAAGTACCTTCAGTGGTCGGACAACTACCAGGAGCGGCAAGTGACCATCATCTACGACACGATGTGGCAGAGCACACGCCACATGGCCCAGGCCATGGCCGATGGCATACGCGACTATGATCCGACCGTGCGCGTGTTGCTGATGAACGCCACAAAAGACGACAAGAACGACATAATCGTCGAGGTATTCCGCTCCAAGGCCATCATGGTGGGCAGCCCTACGGTCAATATGGGCATGACCTACGCCATCGCCGGCATACTGGAAATGATCCACGGCATGAAGTTCAAAAACAAGAAAGCGGCGGCCTTCGGCTCCATTGGCTGGGGAGGCGGTGGCGAAAAGCGTATCCAGCACCGTCTGGAGGAAGCAGGATTTGAGATCGCAGCCGAGCCGGGCAAGCAGCTGTGGGCTCCCGATATGAAGGCAGAGCACAAGTGGCGCGAATATGGCCGGACGTTCGCCGCAGCCGTGTTCGGAGAATAAGAAAGTGCGCAAAGGAAATCGGAGCAATTAACTTCAGGTGAGTTTCAAAAGTCTCCGCCAATAATAATTCCAAGACAACAGCTTCTAACCAAATCATCCGCAGCCGAATGAATTCGACTGCGGATGATTTTTTTGTAGAGGTTTGGCCGCCATTGGCCACAGGCTCAGAACATCTTGATGCGGTACATGAATCCCAGCTCTATCTTATTGGTGCTGTAGTCCGTCAAACCACACTTGTCGCTGTAGTCGAACTTACGCCCCGTATAGGCCAAGAACACACGGAAGTCTTCGCCCTTGACAGGGAAATACTCCACGCTGGCGAGGTAGCCGAAGCTCTTGCGGAAGTCTTTCATCGCGGCAACGTTATCCACACTGGCCGTCTCGTACATGCCTTTGAGCATCAAGTTCCACTGCGGAACAAACTGCCAATTCATCTTCGTGACAAAAGAATGGTAGTGAACGTCGCTGAAGTAGCCTGCATCGCCCAGGAAGTCCGTTCCCTCTCGAGTAGCGATGCGCAGACGGTCGAGCCCCTCGAAGGCCCCCATGTAGTCAAAATACCACTGGAGCGTGGGCAGATTGAGCCGCTGTCCGAGGTAGACCATCCGGCTGTACTTGTGCTCGGCCTGCGTCTGAATGCCCCACGACCAGCGCGTCTGCAACTTGTTGCCGAAGAAGTTGCCATTCCAAAGGAAAATATAGGTCAGCGGATGGTGGGCTGCTTCCAGCACACGCCGCGAGCCGTTGGCCTCAAGCGAGGTGGCGCCTTCGCCATACTCATCCACGAACTTGTTGTTGTAAGCATCGGTGATGTTGAGGTGAAACTCCTGCGAGGGGACTGGACGATAGGCTATGTTCACTCCAGCCATGTAGATATCGACGTTATCTGTCATGTCGCTGAACTGATAGATGTACATCGGATTCTCGTCATACTCGAATCCTCCCCAGTTCTGGCACAGCTTACCAGCCTGTATTCCGACCTGACTGTTGAACTGATACCCCACGCAGAGCACGTCGGTCGCCTTGGCAAAGTTGTCCTCGCTCTGTGCGTTGTTTCCCTTATTCAACCGGTGACGGAAACGGTAGGAGAGCTTAGGCGTGATGTTTCCCGCAAACTCGATGCGCGCCTGCTTGTTCTTGAATGACGAAGTCCATTCGCTGCTTTCGTCCGATGCCTGGAAGCTGGCAGCATAGTTGAGATAGACATTGAAGGCATCGCTCTTCTTTTCCAACTTCAGTACCCGCTCGGCCAAGCTCGTGTAGCCGTCATGGCTTCCTCCCATGCCGGTGTTGTTTCCCTGTGCGGCTGCGCCCATAGTGAGGGTCAAGGCAGCAACTGTCGCTAATATTTTCTTCATGTCACTTCTATTGATAATTGCAGTGAAAAATAATGATCTGTCGTTCGTTTTATGTTATGTGGAGAATGGCGTGCTCTTTGCCCCCTGCGCAATAGTTATCTAAATGAGGCAACACCTTTCTCTGGGGCACAGCAGAGGTGCGTCTGCAAGCCAACTTGGCTCGCTTCGTGGAATGCACGTACACAAACGGCACAATAATCGGCTGATGACCATACATCTGCTTTACCATAATAGTGGGATAATGAAACCATCAATGGCATTGTAGTCGTTGGGTTGTGCAAGTTTCTGTATCACCTCCATTTCCTTCTCTTGATGTGAACTGGGGGCATTTAGAGGAAAAGGGTGATGACATAGCCCACGCCAATGGCCACAAAAGTGGTGATGAAGCCCGGCAACTGAAACGAGTGGTTGACCACATACCTACCCACCCGTGTGGTTCCCGTGCGGTCGAAGCCCAATGCGGCCACCGCCGTGGGATAGTTGGGCAGGAAGAAATAGCCATTGACGGCGGGGAACATGGCCACAAGAAGCAGCGGGGGAATGCCCAAAGCGATGCCTACCGGATAGAGAGTGGCGACGGTGGCAGCCTGAGAGAAGAGCATGATGCTCATCAGAAACAACGCCACCGCAAACGTAAACGGCGCCGCCGCGACCATGCCAGAGAGGGAGTCGTTGAGCAACTCGGCATTGCCAGTATAGAATGTACTGCCCATCCATGCGATACCGAAGATGGAAATGACCGCGTTGACGCCCGCCCCAAAGACGTTTCCTTTCGTCACGTCGGCCACTTTCACCTTGCCTACCGCCATGATAAGGATGGTGTCGGCCATCATGATCATCTCGATAGTTGCCGACATCGTCACCCCTTCTGGGCGCAATTGGGGCAGAAAGCCAAACAGTACGACCAAGGCCACACCGAAAAGGAACGCCCAAACGGCGCGTCGGGCGTGGGGATGGTCTGTCATCCCTACTTGATGGAGCGCCTGCTCATCCTCCTGAGGATGGATTAGCCCCTGGGCAATGCGGCGCTTGTACTCAGTATCATCGACAAGCTCCTTGCCGATATGGTTTTGGACGAACGCTGCTACGATGATAGCAAGGAACGAGGCGGGTACACACACGAGGATAATCGTGCCCAGCTCAATGCCTTTCGCCCCCAAAAGGTCTTGGGAAATGATGGCTGCTGTGGCTGCCGATACGGGCGACCCGGTGATACCGAGCGACGCTGCGACCACCGCAAGGCTCATAGGGCGCTCTGGGCGTATCTTGTTGGCCTGGGCTATCTCGCTGATGATGGGCAAAAGCGAGTAGCAGGTGTGCGCTGTTCCCGCCAAAAGGCAAAATAGCCAAGTGCAGAGCGGGCCATAGTAGGTGATGTGGTCGGGATGCTTGCGCAAGAAAAGCGCAGCCCGCCCGACGAGATATTCCAATCCTCCCGATGCCTGGAGAGCCGCTGCGGCGGTAATTACGGCAAGGATAATCATCATTACGTCGATGGGAGCGCTGCCCGGTCGTAGGCCAAAGACATATACAAGGATAAATACTCCAAGCATTCCATAAATGCCCAACCCTATTCCACCAATGCGCGCGCCGACGTAAATCATCGCAATTACGACCAGCAACTCGAGTAAAAGGAGTGTTGTTGCCATCATTCCGGTTGTTTATTTTAATAGATGCGTGTACAGATTAAATCCACACAACGGGTGTTTCCCCGCTCATCCTTCATCCCTTTTCACTGCTCACAAAGCAATGAGGGAAGGTTTTTAGTCTATTCTTTCATTTTTCTGCAAAGGTAATGCAAACGAG
>DLLX01000058.1:0-188 GCA_002479145.1 Prevotella sp. UBA7551
GGCAAGCCATTGTTCAGCACCTCAGTCGCGCTGGGCGGCACGTAGCCGGTAAGCAGGCAGTAGAAAGTCGCACCGAGGGAGTAGATGTCCGACTCGGGGGAGAACCGCCCCACGCCACCGGCCTCATATTGTTCCATCGGCGAGAAGCCAGGACTGATGCCCACCTGGTTCGTACTGGTCTGCTCGCC
>DLLX01000058.1:201-7011 GCA_002479145.1 Prevotella sp. UBA7551
GCCCGTCAGCCCGTCATACTGCTTGGAGATGCCGAAGTCGATAAGCAGGGCGTTGCCGTTCTGGTCGAGCATGATATTGGCTGGCTTCACGTCCAGGTGCGCCATCTTGCGCTGGTGGATATAGTAGAGCGCGCTGGCCACCTGGAGGATGTATTCCGTCGCCTCGTCCTCCTGAAGGTGCCCCTCACGCTTCACCTTGGAAGCCAATGAGCCGCCCGTGGCGTACTTCATCACGTAGTAGGCGGTGCCGTTCTCCTCGAAGACGTCGTAGATGGGGACGATGTTCGGATGGTCCAGCTCGGCGATGTTGCGCGCCTCCTTGAGGAATTTCTCCCGAAAGCGCGCCACCAGCTGGCGGCTTCCCTCCGTGCCGAGGGTGACTTGGCTCGTCGAAGCGTCCCGCCCGCAGTAGTCCTTCATGAAAAACTCCTTGATGGCCACCTCCCTATGAAGCCCGCTTTGCACCCCAAGGTAGGTGATGCCGAAGCCCCCTTGCCCTAACGTCCGCTCAATCGTGTAGCGTCCGCCCTGCAACCGTGTGCCCGTTTTCAGTTCTTGCATAAATGAATGGATGAATTTTTAGATTTTTGCAAAGTTAAGGGAAATTCTTCAATAAACGAAAAAATAGTGCCCAAAAATCACGATGCCGCGCAAAATTTCCAAGAAAAATCAGCAGGAACGCCAACTGATCTCGGCAGCCGGCAGCCCCCCTGCGCAATACGGGCTGAATCGCATGACAAAAGGGCCTGAATCACGAGGCAATAAAGCCCAAATCACGAGGTAATATCGGCTATATTGGAACTCCATATCAGCCCTTTTGCAAAGGGGTGAAATTTGTTGCCCACCATCTGTCGGGCCACGCTGCACTATGACCATTTCCCTCATATCGTGTATTATTCACCCTAACCCCACTCATTGGGGACTAAAATACGACAAAAAGACACTGCGTTGCCAAACTATATGTACATAAAGAACTGATTTTGGATATATTACTACCATTCTGTACATTTTGATAGCTCATTGCACTTTCAACGCCATATTTTGTGCTTTTAACGAAAAAAAAAGAGGAATAATTTGCAAGCTCAAAAACATTTTGTAATTTTGCGCAAGCGAATCAATCAATGAATAATAACCAAAACAACTAAAGGAAAGGATAAAATAATGAAAGAAACTTGTCTCCATGATAAGCATGTGGCTTTAGGGGCATTGATGTCACCATTCGGCGGTTTTGACATGCCGATTCAGTACAGTGGTATTATAGATGAGCACAATGCCGTCCGCCACCATGTAGGCGTGTTCGATGTGAGCCACATGGGCGAGGTGCGCATCACTGGCCCAGAGGCAGAGAAGTATGTAAACTATATCTTCACTAATGATGTTCGCCCCATGGCTCCAGGAAAGGTCATCTACGGCATGTTCTGCTATGAGGATGGCGGCGTAGTCGATGACACCTGCATCTGCAAGTTGGGCGAGAACCATTACATCTTCACCATCAACGCCGCCAATATAGACAAGGATGTGGAGTGGTTCAGGAAACAAGCAGAAGGCTTCGATGTGAAATTGAGCCACGAAAGCGACTACTATGGCCAGCTGGCCATCCAAGGTCCGGAGGCAGAGCAGACGATAGAGAGGGTGCTGGAGCTTCCGTGTGCCGACTTGAAGTTTTATGAGGTGAAGACCTTGGAAAAGGATGGCGAGACCCTTATCCTCTCGCGTACAGGCTATACTGGAGAAGACGGCTTTGAGCTTTACGGCTCTCACGAGTACATCCGCCGCAGTTGGGACAAGCTGATGGATGCAGGTGTGAAGCCTTGCGGGCTGGGTTGCCGTGACACCCTGCGCTTTGAGGTGGGGCTCCCACTCTATGGCGACGAGCTAAGCGACAAGATTACTCCTGTTATGGCAGGTTTGAGCATGTTCGTGAAGTTTGACAAAGGCGACTTCATCGGTAGGGAAGTGCTGCTGAAGCAGAAGACCGATGGCCCCGCACAGCGTCTTCGCGGCATCCGGTTGGACGGCAATGCCGTGCCTCGCCATGGCTACAAGGTACTCAAGGACGGTCAGGAGGTAGGTGAAGTCACCACCGGCTACAGGCTAATATCAGTCGAGGAGAGTTGCTGCGTGGCCTTGTTGGATGCGGCTGTCAAGATGGGCGACCGCGTGGAAGTGCAGATACGCAAGAAGACTTTCCCCGGCACAGTCGTCAAAAAGAAATTCTACGACAAGCACTACAAGAAATAATCAATATACAAAACAAGAAACAAATCATTTTAACGACCGCACCCCTTCTGTCCCACTTTCCCTATACGGATGGGCGAAGGGTGCTATAAACAAGAACTATGGCAAAAGTTATTGAAGGGCTCTACTACAGCGAGAGCCATGAGTATGTGAAGGTAGAGGGCGACATCGCCTATGTGGGGATTACCGATTACGCACAGCACAGCTTGGGAAATATCGTCTATGTCGATATGCCCGAGGTGGATGACGAGGTCAAGGCCGGCGAGGAATTTGGCGCAGTGGAAAGCGTCAAGGCTGCAAGTGACCTCATCAGCCCAGTGTCAGGTACTGTCATTGAGGTGAATGAGTCGCTTGAAGATCAGCCAGAACTGATTAATCAGGATGCCTTCGGCAACTGGATTATGAAGGTACAGCTGAGCGACAAGAGTGAACTCGACGCACTGATAGATGCCAAGGCTTACGAGGAGCTTTGCGCCAAAGAGCACTAATCACCATCTGTTTTTACCTTACGCTTGTTGGGAAGTGGCGTGTCCTACAGCCCAACAAGCGTTTCATTATTGCTCAAATTATTACTATTCAAACGATGACCTATAAGTTTTTTCCACATACCGATGACGATGTCCGGCAGATGCTGGCCAAAATTGGCGTCGGAAGCCTCGAGGACCTCTATGCGGGTCTGCCAGACGAGGTGAAATTTAAGGGCGAGTACGAGATGCCGGAGGCGATGAGTGAACAAGAAGTACGCAACGTGCTCGGCAAACTTGCCAACAATAATACACAATTCATTTGCTTTGCCGGCGCGGGTGTATATGACCACTACACCCCTTCAGCCGTTCCTAACCTTGTGGAGCGCAGTGAGTTTCTGACTTCCTATACTCCCTATCAGGCAGAAATATCACAGGGAACGCTTCACTACATCTTCGAGTTTCAATCGATGATGGCCGAGCTGACGGGCATGGCGGTCAGCAATGCTTCTATGTATGATGGTACCACCGCCACGGTAGAGGCCATGATGATGGCTTTTGCCAATTCACGCAAGGCAGACACTGTGGCTTACAGCGCTACGCTCGACCCAAAGACCGTATCCGTTCTGAAGACCTATGCGCATTTCCACGGCATCCAGCTCGTTGAGATAGCCCAAAACGAAGGCGTGACCGACAAGGCTGACTTGAAAAACAAGTTGGCGGAGGGCAACATTGCAGGATTCATCGCCCAGCAGCCCAACTACTATGGAATTGTGGAGGACTTCAGCGGCATGGCCGATGCTTGCCATGAGAAGAAGGCGTTGTTTGTCATCAACAGTGTCATTGCAGACCTTGCACTTTTGAAAACACCTGGCGAATGGGGAGCAGACGTTGCCGTCGGCGATGTACAGAGTCTTGGATTGCCCATGGCTTATGGTGGGCCTTATGCAGGATACATGTGCTGCACCGAGAAATTAATGCGCAAAATGCCGGGCCGCATCGTTGGAAAGACCAAGGACAACCGCGGCCAACGGGCCTTTGTGCTGACACTTCAGGCAAGAGAGCAGCACATTCGTCGCCAGAAAGCCACTTCCAACATTTGCTCCAATGAAAGTTTGATGGCACTGTTTGCCACCATCTATTGTTCTATCATGGGAAAGGAAGGAATAAAGGAGGCTGCTCAAATCAGCTTTGATGGCGCACACACCCTCTGTGATAAAATTATCGCCACGGGCAAGGCATCGCTCGTTTATGACCAACCATTCTTCAATGAGTTCCTTGTGCGCATAAACAATCGGGATGCTTTCTACGATCGTTGCATTGAAAAAGGAATCCTGCCCGGTGTCAAAGTGGGTGAAGACCAGTTGCTTGTGGCCGTTACCGAGAAGCGCAGCATGGAGGAGATTGAGCAATTCACCGCAATCTTGAACAATAAATAAAGGAGTACGAGAGATGAACAACAAATTATACGGAAACTTGATTTTTGAACTTTCGCGTCCTGGACGTCGTGCTTATTCGCTTCCGAAAAACCATTTCAGCCACTACGAATTGCCCGTTGCGCTGCGACGCGAGAAGGAAGCAGAGCTTCCTGAATGTGACGAGATGACCGTAGTGCGCCACTATACCAACCACAGCGAGAACAACTTCGGTGTGCTCAACGGCTTCTACCCTCTCGGTTCCTGCACAATGAAGTACAATCCCATTCTCAACGAGGAGATGGCTGCACTTCCCGGCTTCAATAACCTACATCCGTTGCAGCCCATTGAGACTGTTCAAGGTGCACTGGAAGTGATATACAACTTGCAACGGAGTCTGGCTACGCTCGCTGGTTTGTACGACTTCACGCTCAATCCCTGTGCAGGTGCACACGGTGAATTGACGGGCTTGATGATTATCCGCAGTTATCACCAAAGCCGTGGCGACCTGAAGCGCACGAAAGTCATCGTACCCGATTCGGCACATGGAACCAATCCTGCCTCTGCTGCAGTGTGTGGACTCGACATTGTGGAAGTGAAGAGCACACCAGAAGGACTCGTTGACGTGGAGAGCTTGAAGCCCTTGCTTGGCGATGACATTGCTGCCATCATGATGACCAACCCCAATACGCTCGGCTTGTTTGAGAAGGACATTCCCGAAATCGCTAAACTGGTTCATGACTGTGGTGCGCTCCTTTACTATGATGGCGCCAATTTCAACCCCATACTCGGCGTGGCGCGTCCTGGAGACATGGGATTTGACGTGATGCACATTAACCTTCACAAGACATTCTCTACACCCCATGGTGGCGGAGGACCTGGAGACGGGCCTGTTGGCGTGCGGAAGGGGTTGGAACAGTTTCTCCCAAAGCCTCACGTTCTGAAGCAAGGCAATCAGTATGTCCTTGAAAATCCTGTGGCTGATGGTGAGTACAGCGTGGAGAACAATCATGTGGGAGCCTACTTAGGCAACTTTCTTATAAATGTACGCGCGTACACTTATTTATTGACGCTGGGCCGTGACCAAGTGAAAAAAGTGGGTCCGCTGGCCACTCTCAATGCCAACTATATCAAGGAGTCGTTGAAGGATGATTTTGAGCTGCCCATTCCGACTACCTGCATGCACGAATTTGTCTTCAATGGGCTTCGCGACAAATCGACTGGCGTGACGACAATGGATGTCGCCAAGCGTCTGCTCGACTACGGATACCACGCTCCTACAATATACTTTCCGCTCCTTTTCCATGAGGCACTGATGATAGAGCCGACGGAGAATGAGAGTAAAGAGACCATAGATGGATTTATCGAGGTGATGCACAAGATAGCCAAGGAAGCCCGAGAGACTCCAGAGGAGGTGAAGTCAGCTCCACATAATACGCCGATAGGTCGTGTTGACGACGTGTTGGCCGCCAAGCATCCGATTACGACGTTCAAACAGCTGCAAAATGACAACGACTGATCTGATTATTATCGGTGCAGGGCCAGGTGGCTATCATACTGCAGGATATGCTGCCAAGCACGGTCTGAAGGTGATTATCATTGAGAAGGGAGAGTTGGGTGGCACCTGTCTTAACGAGGGTTGCATTCCCACAAAGTGCTTTGCGCACGATGCCGATCTCTATCGCAATCCTTTGGTCGCCAAATGCGGGGGAGAGGTAGAGTTTAAACCTATCTTAGAACGCAAGAATCAGGTGGTAGCGCAGCTCGTGTCGGGTATCGGAACACTCCTATCACAGCCGGGCATTACACTGATGAAAGGTGAGGCACACTTCATCAATGCGCACACGGTGGAGATTGGCGAAGAGCAATATACGGCCAAAAACATCATGATAGCTACAGGTTCGCAGTCGAAGATTCTTCCTTTCATGCGCAATAACCCAAGCATAGGGAGCAATGTCATGACCTCAACAGAGCTGCTTAACATCGATTATGTACCCAGACGCCTCTGCATTATAGGTGCGGGGGTGATCGGTATGGAGTTTGCTTCAGCATTCCAAACATTCGGCAGCGAGGTGACAGTGATTGAATTTCTCAAGGAATGTTTGCCTCCAATTGATTCGGACATAGCCAAGCGTATGCGCAAGGCACTGGAAAAGCGTGGCATCAAGTTTTATATGCAAAGTGGTGTACAAGACATTCGCACCACAAAGGGGGCAGACGGCAACGACACAGCAGTAGTCACCTTCGAGCGTAAAGGACAGAGAGTAGAACTGGAGGCAGACGTAGTGCTTGTTGCCACAGGACGAGCCGCCTACATGGATAACCTGAATGTGGAAGCTGCAGGTGTCGCATTCGACCGCAAAGGTATCACAGTGGATGACAATATGCAGACTAACGTGCCAGGAATTTATGCCATAGGCGACGTGAACGGACGCATGCTGCTGGCCCATGCTGCCGAGGCGCAAGGGCTGCGTGCGGTGAATCACATCCTTGGCAAAGCTGACGGTATCCGTCTGGATGTTGTTCCGAGTGCTATCTTTACCTATCCTGAAGCGGCTTGTGTAGGTCCCACCGAAGACCAGCTAAAAGAGAATGGCACGGCTTATACTGTTCGCAAATCATTCTATCGCAGTAATGGCAAGGCCGTTGCCATGGAGGAGACAGAGGGGCTACTGAAATTGTTAGTCGGTGAT
>DLLX01000052.1:0-1192 GCA_002479145.1 Prevotella sp. UBA7551
CTTGACGAGCAACTCGCTCCCCATGATGAGTGGGTGGATGGCTACCTGGCTCGTGTCATGCAACATGAGTTTGATCATCTGGAGGGTGTGATGTATGTCGATCGCTTGTCGGCCTTCCGCAAGCAGATGATCAACAGCAAACTGCGCGCCATCGCACAAGGCAAGTTCCGTTGTGCCTATCGTGTGAAGGCTCCGAGGCGCTAACGCACCCATAGTCCCCACTGTCAAGATGATGCTGTCATGAAGCGTGTGATTGTCCCCATGTTCTTGGCTTTGCTCTTCGGCGGCAAAGCCAAGGCGCAATACAATGTGGATCGCCTGATTACCAGTGGTGAGGTGGCGTTGCACTATGAGGACTACGTGCTTTCCATACAGTATTTCAATAAGGTGTTGGCCCTTAAGCCATACCTTTGGTTGCCATGGTACGACCGTGCCACGGCCAAGTTTTACCTGGAAGACTTTGTAGGCGCCGAACAGGATGCCTCCAAAGCCATCTCGCTCAATCCTTACATTGAACAGTTGTTTGATTTGCGTGCCATCTCCCGCATCCGCCAGGAAAAGTATGAGGATGCCATTGCCGACTATGGGCGTGCCATCAAGCTAAATCCCAATGTGTCAAGTTTTTGGCTCAATCGAGCCATTTGCCGTTACAACGCCAAAGATTACGACCAAGCGCTGCTTGACGCTGACACCATCATCTCCAGGTGGTCGCAGACAGCCACGGCCTATTCGCTGAAGGCTGAGATCTACTTGGAGAAAAAAGACACTACTACGGCTGACCACTGGCTTAGCCGTAGTCTGCAACAGGACCCCTACAACGCCGACGCGTGGTCAACGCGCTCGTTTATTGCCTTGAACCGCCATCAGTGGCGCGCTGCCGACTCTTGTCTCACGGAGGTGATACATCTGCGCCCCAAAGTGGCGGGCAACTATGTGAATCGTGCCTTGGCCCGACTCAACGTGAACAATCTCCGGGGGGCTATGGCCGATTATGACATGGCCATTGACCTTGACCCCAACAACTTCTTGGCCCATTACAATCGCGGCCTGCTCCGTGTGCAGTTGGGTGACGACAACCGCGCCATCAGCGATTTCGACTTCGTCATCAAGATGGAGCCGCAAAACTTCATGGCCATTTATAACCGTGCCCTGCTCCACGACAAGGTGGGCAACCTGCGTGCTGCCATTCGTG
>DLLX01000052.1:1215-3236 GCA_002479145.1 Prevotella sp. UBA7551
CACGCTGGTTATCAACCAGTTTCCAAACTTTTGGACAGGACTTAACCTGCGCGCCCGTGCCTACCGCAAGTTGGGCATGACAGCCAAGGCTGAACTTGACGAATTCCGCATCTTCAAGGCTCAGATGGACAAGCATATCGGTATACAGCAACGATGGAGCCGATCGAAGCTGCGAAACGTGCGCAAGCGTTCGGAAGTGGATTTGGGCAAGTACAATGACATTGTGGTCGAGGACAAACCGCGTGTGGAGCATGAGTACAATAGCGACTACCGTGGAGCCGTCCAGAACCGTGAGGTGGAGATTGCCTTCTTGCCGATGTTCCAGTTGTCATACTTCACTTATGGTAACGGTGTGCGCGATTACCAGGCTTATGACGCCAGCGTCGAACAGTTCAACCGCACGCGCGAACCACTGCGCAAGTTGCACGTGACTTGCAACCAGGGGCGTGAAAAGTTGACTGACGCACAGTCGCGTGAGACATTCCAACTCATTGATGCGCTGACGGCTGGCATTGGCGAAGAGACTGACCGCTCGGCACGTGCGGCCCTGCTTTTGCAGCGCGCGGTGGCCTATGCCGAGGCGCAAAACTATGCCGACGCCATTGCCGACCTTGACGATTATCTCGCCGTGGACACCGCGTCGGTTGCCGGTCGTTGGGAACGAGCTGTCTGCCAGGCGTTGCTCAACAGTTATGACGCATCGCGAGGACAGAATGTCAGTATGAAGGCCGCACAGGTGGAGGGCGACTTTGCTGAGGCAATCAAGGCCTCACCTGCCAATGCTTACCTTTTTTATAATAGGGGAACGCTTTTCGCGACAGCCAGGAATTACGCGCGCGCCATCGATGACTATTCGCGCGCCATCGAGATAGACCCGCGTTTTGCGGAGGCTTACTTCAATCGGGGCTTGGCGCGTTGCTATTCGGGCGATGTGAAGGAAGGATTGAGCGACTTCAGCAAGGCGGGTGAGCTGGGCATCTACAACGCTTATGCAGTAGGTAAGCAGCTGTCGCGCAAGAAGTGAGCGGCGGTGATGTGCGTCGGGTTACCCCGCCATCTTTCTTTATAGTAGGCCGTCCTTGTTGAATGAGTAGAAAATGATCTCGTGGGGGAGCAGCTTGTCTTTTTGTTTTCGCGTGATTCCACATTCCCATTTGTTTTCATAACCCATTGTGCATGGGTGAGAAGCAGGAGATGTAGTCCTTGAGACATTCTTCGAAAGTCCTCGCCTAAAGTGAAGTTATGCTAAACTCTTGAAAATAAAGTGGGAATTGTTGTCGTGTTAGGAAAATATGTATTACTTTTGCGGTGATTTAAATAAAACTAATTTGTATCATGGTTAAAATCACATTCCCGGATGGTTCTGTGCGTGAATACGAACAGGGCGTAACCGGACTTCAAATCGCAGAGAGCATCTCGCCAGCTCTCGCCCGCAACGTTGTATCTTGCGGGATCAACGGCGAGACAACGGAGCTTAACCGCCCCATCAACGAGGACGCAAGCATCGTGTTCTACAAGTTCTCAGACGACGAAGGCAAGCACACCTTCTGGCATACGTCAGCCCACCTGCTGGCCGAGGCACTCCAGGAGCTGTATCCAGGCATACAGTTTGGCTTCGGACCTGCCATTGAGAACGGCTTCTTCTACGACGTAATGCCTGTCGATGGCCAGACCATCTCGGAGAACGACTTCCCGAAGATTGAGGCCAAGATGCGTGAATTGTCCAAGAAGAATGAACCTGTGGTGCGCCGTGAGGTGTCAAAGGCCGACGCCATCAAGGAGTTCAAGGCCATGGGGCAGGAATACAAAGTGGAGCACATCGAGCAAGACTTGGAAGACGGAACCATCACTACCTATACGCAAGGCAACTTTACCGACCTCTGCCGCGGCCCGCATCTCATCTCTACGGGAGCCATCAAGGCCATCAAGATAACGAGCGTGGCGGGCGCATTCTGGCGCGGTGACGCCAAGCGCGAGCAAATGACACGCATCTACGGCATTTCCTTCCCGAAGAAGAAGCT
>DLLX01000052.1:3353-21711 GCA_002479145.1 Prevotella sp. UBA7551
GGCAAGGGCCTGCCCATCTGGCTTCCTAAGGGAACACAACTACGCCTCCGCTTACAGGAACTATTGCGCAACCTTCTCAAGCCATATCACTACCAAGAGGTCATCACCCCAGGCATTGGCGGAAAGCAACTCTACGTCACTTCCGGCCACTACGCCCACTATGGCAAGGACGCCTTCCAGCCCATCCACACCCCGGAGGAGGATGAGGAGTACATGCTCAAGCCGATGAACTGCCCACACCACTGTGAGGTCTACGCGCGCAAGCCGCGCTCCTACAAAGACCTGCCCCTGCGCATCGCCGAGTTTGGCACGGTATTCCGCTACGAGAAGAGTGGCGAGCTGCACGGACTTACGCGTGTACGCACGTTCACTCAGGACGATGCCCACATCTTTGTGCGTCCTGATCAGGTCAAGTCTGAGTTTGAGACTGTCATCGACATCATACAAAAAGTATTTGCCATCTTCCACTTCGACAACTTCGAAGCACAGATTTCTCTACGTGATCCGAAGGACACAGAGAAGTATATCGGCAGCGACGAGATATGGGAGGAGAGCGAGAATGCCATCCGCGAGGCTTGCCGCGAGAAGGGTCTCAACGCCCATGAAGTAGTGGGCGAGGCAGCTTTCTACGGCCCGAAACTCGATTTCATGGTCAAGGATGCCATCGGACGCAAGTGGCAGCTGGGCACAATCCAGGTAGATTATAACTTGCCCGAGCGCTTCCACCTCGAATATACGGCTGAGGACAACTCCAAGCAGACCCCAGTGATGATTCACCGTGCGCCTTTCGGATCCTTGGAACGCTTCACTGCAGTGCTCATAGAGCACACGGCAGGCCACTTCCCCTTGTGGCTCACGCCGGATCAGGTGGCTATTCTGCCCATTTCAGAGAAGTACAACGACTACGCTGAGCAACTCCGCAAATACTTCGACCGCAACAATGTGCGTTCATACGTTGATGACCGCAACGAGAAGATAGGCCGCAAGATACGCGACAACGAGTTGAAGCGTGTGCCCTACATGCTCATCGTGGGCGAGAAGGAGGCTGCCGACGGCCTTGTCTCCATGCGTAAGCAGGGCGGAGGCGAACAGGCCACGATGTCCAAGGAGGAGTTTGCGCAACGCGTAAACGCCGAGGTGGCCGAGCAGTTGAAAGTGCTTGAAAACTAAACAGCAACCAACAGGGCTGGACGCTTGTCTGCATTGACGGACGGTTTCCAGCCCTTTTTATATCCAAATGAAAACCTTGCTCATCCTCGTAGGGAAAACCCACGACAAGCTCTATGCCCATGCCATCGATGACTATCAGTCACGATTGAGCCATTACATGCCCTTTCAAATCGTCACGATACCCGAGCTAAAGGCCACATCCTCGCTCTCCGAGGCGCAACAGAAGGAAAAAGAGGGGGTGTTGATACTCCAGAGATTGCAGCCAGCCGACACCTTAATACTCCTCGACGAGCATGGGTTTGAACCTCGATCGGTGGAGCTGGCAACATGGTTGGAGAAGAAACGCAGCACGGCGCGTCGCCTCGTATTCGTCATCGGAGGCCCTTACGGATTCTCGCAGGCTGTCTATGCTCGCGCCAATGAGCTACTGTCGCTCTCCCGCCTCACCTTCTCTCACCAGATGGTACGCCTCATTTTCATTGAGCAACTGTACCGAGCGTGTACCATTATAAAAGGAGAAAAGTACCACCACGAATAATCATGATGGTACTTTTCTGCTTTCCTTAGCAACAAGAAATCATTTTCCGACTTTTGCTTTCACACACTGCAGGATGACATTTGCGGCCTGCTCCAGCCCCAACGAGCTGGTATTCACCACCAAGTCGTATCCACGGGCATCTGTCCAGCTCTCCCCCGTGTACTGATGGTAGTGATTGCTCCTACCTTGATTTACCTGCTCGACGCGCTTCACTGCTGCTTCCTGCGTCAAATTTTCCAGGGTCGCAATCCGCCCGACGGCATCCTTACGGTCAGCTGTGACAAAGACGCTGAACACCCGCTGGTCTTTTCGCAGCACCCAGTTGGCACAACGCCCCATAATTACACAGGGCTTGCGGGACGCAAGGGTGCGTATGATGCGGCTTTCGGCCACGAAAATGGCATCGTCGTGCGACGGATTCATCGACAGGGGGATGCTCTTGTCGGTGAAAATCAGCTCCCAGAGCTTGGCGTTGGATATGTTCTGCTCGTTTTCGCGCACAAATTCCACCGAATACCCTAACTTTTCGGCAGCTTGGTCAATGATTTTGTGGTCGTAGAAGTCCACACCCAGCCGCAAAGCCAACTGTTCTCCCAAAATCTGACCGCCACTTCCATATTCTCGGGCAATGGTGATGATGAACGGCACGTCCGCTTCAGCACGGGCTTCCTGCTGCTCTGCCACGACCATCTTCCGCCTTTCAGATTTGGGAATGAACACCTTGTCAAGCCAAGAGATGTGGGGAGCGAACACGCGTACCATGTATCCGACGTAGAACATGCTCACAAGTGTGCCCAGTCCTACCAGTTCCCAATCCCAATGTCCAAAGAACAGAAGCATGAGAACTGTTGCGATGGCCACCAATACAGTGTCAGAACAGATCTTCACCTTGCCGAAATCTTTGCCGACAAACTTGGAAATAGCGAGCGGAAGCCCCTCTCCAGCCAGCATCAACGAGTCGCAACGCACCTCGCAGGCTATGCCGAAGGCCAACAGTGCACCGCCTATAAGCAGCTCTATCAGCTGCAACGGCCACCCGATGGTGTGTCCAAGTGTGGGCGGAACTTGCAGAAAGCTGGTCATCCACATCGTCAAGTCGGTGTAGAAACCAAAAAGAAAGGACACCAATATCTGCGATAACTGCCTCAATTCATAGTCTTTGCGCAACAGAAGAATCTGTATAAGGATAAATGCGACGTGCATACAAATCACTATTTGTCCCATCGTCATGGGCATTCCGGGGACGAGTGAAAGGACATAGGGCGGCGCGGAGATAGGTGAAGAACCAAGGTTGGCACGGATGGACAACGATGTTCCAAAGGCTATGATAAACAAAATGAAGATGAAACTCACATAGCGGCGAATCCATTCCGCTGTACTTCTTTTCCTTTTTTCCATCAGTACGTATTTAGGATTTTCTTTAGTTACGACGCTGTTGAAGCTATAAAACGTATGTAGAATGTCATGTTTTCTCTCTAAAAGGATTGCTTTTACTTTCCCTTCCGGCCTATTCCCTGCATCAAGGGATTGCGCATCACTTTCGGTTGGCGGCCACTTTCTTCCAAGAGTTTAGGCAAAGAGGGAAGCCAAAAGCCTTTGGAGGGCATCGAGGGAGCCTTGGCTGGCGCAGGACGTATGCCCCTTCTAATCATGTTGTCCAACCATTGAGCCTGTGTAAAATCAGGCCATCGGTGGAGAATATAGTCGAGTTGCTGGCTGGCCACGGCACTGTCGCCCCCCATATAGATGGCATAGGCGCGGTTGTACCAATAGTCGCGGTTGCCATCATCTATCTCCAAGGCACGGGTATAATCAATGGCAGCACTGTCGTAGCGTTCCAAACGCATGGAGGCCATGGCGTGGAGATCGAAAATGTCTGCGATATAAGGCTGCAATGCCAAAGCACGGCTTCCGTCTTCGGCAGCTCCCTTAAAGTCTTCAAGACGGTATTTGCAGAGAGCAGACAAATACCAAGCCTCATAAAGGTTGGGCTTCATGGCGGCGATGCGCTCAAAAACCTGCATCGCCACAACATAATAGCCCATGTCGAGTTGGCGCCTCCCCTCCTCCATCAACTTCTTCACATTGTACTGTGCAGACAAAGGAAGAGCCATTGTTAGCCAAAGGATTGCCATCATCCAGCGGCGCATAACAACAGAGGAGGACTTATTTGTGTGCCGCTTTCGTACGATAGCGGCAGTTGTACTTTCCCTTGGCCATAGCACGGAGCTTATTCATAATCAGACTCTTGCGCAATGGCGAAATGCGGTCGACAAACATCTTTCCCTCCAGATGGTCGAACTCGTGCTGAATGACGCGGGCAAGATAGCCCTCCACCCACTCATCGTGCTCCTGAAGCTCCTCGTCAAGGTAGCGAACATGGATGCGTGTAGGACGGGTGACACGCTCATGGATGCCCGGAATGGAGAGACAACCCTCCTCAAGAGTCTCTTTCTTCGACTCTTCATCATACTCTACAATATGCCCATTGATGAAAGCGTGGCGGAAACCCGCATATTCAGGGAAGTCTTCCTTGAGGACATCAAGGTCTATAATGACCACTCTGATGGACTTTCCTATCTGGGGAGCGGCCAATCCTACGCCATCACTGGCAGTATTGGTCTCAAACATATTCTGTAAAAGCTCCTTCAAATCGGGATAATCGAGGGGAATGTCCTGTGCCACCTTGCGGAGCACGGGCTGCCCATAAACATATATCGGTAATATCACTTGTTCGTTTGCTAATATTATATTATGTTCGCATAAGAATTTTTCCCTTTAAATTCCCCGCGAACGCATATAGTCTTCAAGAATTATCGTGGCCGACACTTGATCGACCAATCCCTTGTTCTCCTTGCGTGTCTTTTTCCTCACGCCTCCGTCAAGGATGGCCTGATGGGCAATAACAGACGTAAAACGCTCATCAAAGAAGGTGATGGGCACGTCAGGAACGGCCTTTCGCCACCTTCTGACAAATTCTTCCACGCGGCGCAAGTTCTCGCTTGGCTTTCCGTTGGGTTGTGTAGGATGCCCTATCACCAGCTCATCGACCTTCTCCTGCCGCATATAATGCTGGAGAAAGTCGAAGAGTTCATGGGTGGGTACCGTTGCCAAACCATTGGCAATGATGCGCAAAGGGTCGGTCACCGCCAGCCCCGTGCGCTTGCTTCCATAGTCGATGGACAGGATTCTCCCCACCTAACACGCCTACTTAGCGAGCAACCAAGCGTCTGGATACTGCGAGCGCAGCTGGTTACGGCTCTGTACTGCCGATGCCTTATCGCTGAAAGAAGAGGCCACTACACGATACATATTGCGCGCCGTGTTGTAAGCTAACTGTGCATTGTAGCCCGCATTCTTCAGTTGTTGCTGCAAACCCTCCGCATTGGCACGGACGGAGAATGACCCTACGACAACACTAAAGTTGTTCAGTCCCTCTCCATTGACCACGCTCAAGTCCTCACGACGTACCGGCTCGTTGTCATAATTGTTCGTGGCAGGGGTCTGTACGGTGGGTTGTTGCTCCACTGGCGTCACTTCGGGAACGTCGGCCGGAGCTTGCTCCTGAGTCTGTTGCTCGGCAGTTTCCTGAGCATGTGCCTTCTCATAAGCCTTACGATATGCGCTCTCCTTGCTCGAACCGCAACTTGCCAGCACCATGCCAGCACACAATACCGTTCCCAATACTGCAAATTTCTTCATCATTTTTACTGTGTCTGTATTTAAGATATTCTATGAATGCTTCTTCTTTATTATTTTGCGAAATTACGAATTATCGGCCAAATGATGAAGATAGCATCGCATAAATATTGTTAAAGGAGACCAATATGGCTTTTTTAACATAAAATATCGGTATATAAAGGATGTAATTGAAAATAAATTGCTATATTTGCGTTTGAAAAGGCGACTCCACAGCGACGACCCAGCCCAAACAAGGACACAGGAAGGTATGTGAGAGAAGCTAATCGCATTCAAACATCAAAACAAGAAAAGCAATGAAGACATTAGGTTACATTGGCGCGTTCCTCGGCGGAAGCATCGCCGGCGCTGCCCTGGGGCTGCTGCTCGCCCCCGAAAAAGGAGCCGATACCCGTTCTAAGATTTCCAGCGCAGTGGAGGAGTTCTGCAAGAAGCACGACCTCAAACTCTCGCGCAAGGAGACCGATGAGTTCGTAGACGACATTAAGGACGCAGCTTCCGACGCCATCTAAATCCTCCACGGAGGAAATGCGTGGTGTCCGGAGACGGCACAAAACTAAGAAAGCGTGTTCTCAAGCGACAAGAATGTAGAGACCATAGCGCAGCTTATCGAGGTGATAAAGCATTACATCGGGCTTCAGTCGGAGTATGTGAAGCTCGATGTAATAGATAAGGTAGTGCGCTTACTGACGATGCTGATACTCATTGCCGTATTCGGTGTACTGCTCATCGTCGCCATTATCTATCTCTCTTTTGCGGCTGCGTATGCACTTTCGTCCGCCATAGGAAGCCTTTCTGGCGCATTTGCCATTGTCGGCGCATTCTATCTTGTCGTGCTTCTCATTTTCATACGTCTGCGCAAGACCATCATCGAGCGGCCATTAGTCCACTTTTTTGCCAGTATTTTAATGTCGAAATAGTTATGTACGCTTCTCAAGCTCCCAATTCCGAGTATCATACACTTACTGAACTGTGCCAAAGAAAGGAACAGCTTCGTGAAAAGATGGCCAGTGACAGCAAGCGTATCCATTCGCTTTGGTCAAAGTTGACGCAACCTCCCAAGACCAATGGCTCTTCTTCGCAACGCCTGTCAAGCATAATTAACACAGGGGGCAGTATTCTCGACGGTCTTATCCTGGGATGGAAACTCTATCGGAAGTTTGGCAAGAAAGGCTCCATCCGCATTTTCGGCAAGCGCATTTAGCACTCTCAACTCCTGCCAACCACCCTTTAAAACTAACAGTACACACTGCTTTTTCCCGCTACATTTTCTCGAAGAAGTGGGGAATGTTTATTTATGGCCTCGTAAAAGAGGCTCTTTCACCTTGTAATACAGGCTGTATTGCGCAGTAAAAGAGGCCATATTGCAAGGTGAAAGGGGCGATATTGCGAAGCTAAACAGCCCCTTTTCTCATCTATTGCTCATTTTCGGACGTATGCGGAGCAAACCTCTGCACAAACTCATCCTCAGAAATGATAGGAATGCCGAGCTGCTGTGCCTTAACATTCTTGCTCGAGGTGCTTGCCACATCATTGTTGATAAGGAAGGACGTCGACTTCGACACCGAACCCGTAACCTTGCCACCCTGACTCTGAATGTACTCCTTCAGCTCATTACGATTTTTGTAGTGATGGACATCGCCAGTGACAACGAACGTCAAGCCTTGGCATCTTGCCCCCGACGGCGTGCTGTCTTGCTGGTTGACTTCCAGTTCCGGAAGCAAGTTATCAAGCATCTTCGTGTGGCGGACATCCTTCATCCAACGCACAAACGACGCACTTTTTTCTGGACCTATGCCCGAAATGGCAGCAAAGACTGCCGCATCCTTTGTTTCTCTGGCCTTTTGAATCAGCTCCATAAAGGGATAAGCCGTCAGTAAACGCGTGCATACGTCCTGCCCAACGAGAGGTATGTTGAGGGAAAAAAGCAGATTGCGAGCCTCCACCCGACGCGCCCTCTCCGTAGCTGCAAGCAGATTGGCAACGCTCTTGTCGCCAAAACCATCCATTTCACGTAAGGCTGAAGCGTGCTCTGCAATATGAAACAAATCAGCATACTCGCCCACCCAGCCGAGATTGATCAGCCTCTGAAGTGTCTGTTCACTCATCCCGTCAATGTTAACACCCTCTTTCGACACAAAACGGGCAAACTTTTTCAACTGTTTGGCAGGGCATTCGCGGTTCGTACAGTGCAGGGTCCGCGTACCACTCACCTCACTTTCCTCCACTATCGTGTCCGAATGGCAGACCGGACAGGTCTTGGGTATGCAGAAACTGCCCACGGGTTGCACTACCTGAATGACTTTAGGAATAATCTTATTGGCCTTGATGATGCGCAGCCGCGACCCTTTTCCGCCAATGCCCAACCGCTCACATTCAGAAACATTGCACAAAGAAGCGCGTTTCACGATTGTTCCCTCCAGTTCCACTGGCTTGAAAACCGCCACAGGGGAGATGGTACTGGCAGCACACGACCATTCGATGTGGTCCAATTCGGTTTCGGCCTGCTCGTCCTGCCACTTGAAGGCATAGCCCGCACGGGTGGCATGATGCCCCGTAATGGTTCCTGTGGCGGCGTAGTCCGTGTCGTCATAACAGATCACTAAACCATCGACGGGATACGGGAAAGGCACGACACCCTGCTTAGGCTGCGCACCTGCTGTCACCCGAAGCGTCCATCGGTCGACAGCTTTCTGGAGATTGTCAATTGTAGGAGCTGCTATAAGTTCCCGCTCAACGGGGTTGAATCCCTGTTTCTCGAGCCACTCCATACGCGCGCCCCATGAAAGGATGCGCTCTTCGGTATGGACGAGCGTGAAAGGAATCCAGCGAATGTGTCTTTGCCTGACCTCCTCTACATTCTTCAGGGTCATGGATCCACTGGCAAGGTTGCGTGGATTGGCATATTCCTCGTCACTTTCGAGATTGAACTGCTCAAAGTCTTTGTAGCTGATGACGGCCTCTCCCCGCACGACGAGGTGTCCCTGATAGGGGATGTCTGGCAGGATGCCGCAGATGGCCTTGGAAAGATGGGTGATATTTGTACCCGTATGACCATTTCCGCGCGTAACTATTTTCGTCAGATGTCCGTTGTCATAGGTCACGACAAGCGTCAGTCCGTCGAGCTTCCACGACAACCATACGGGCTTACCTTCGCTCCACTTGGCCAGGTCCTCCACTTTCTTGGTCTTAGCAAGCGACAGTGCGGGAAACTCGTGGTCTTCCTTCTGCCCCGCGAGATTGTCGGCACTGACCCGGTGAGTGGGCGACTGCGGCAGGATAATGCCCGTTTCTCGTTCCAGTTGTTTCAGCTTATCAAAAGCCGTATCCCATTCATAGTCGGACATTTTCTCCCCCCGACCATTATAATATGCGTCAGAAGCCGCATTCAACAACGAGACAAGCTCCGAGATTTCTTTGAGTTTCGTAGGGTTCATTGTCTATGATTTTTCCTTTTCCGTAAATATAAATAAGGAGAAATACACCAGCAGTCCACACTTTGAAATTTCATTTAACGTGCAATTCCTACCAGTCATGTTTCTTCTTCATAAGCTAAAGCATTACCTGTACAAGTAATATTGGCCTCCATCGCTCTCACCGTATTTGCGCAGCAAGCACTGTATAAACCTTGCATTGTCCGCCACTCGCTGCTCGTTTCCGTCATAGCCGTTGACAAGGACGACAAGGTGTGTTGTACGAAGGTCTATCTTCGTGCGCTCATTGTCACTCGTTGGGGTTCCCACTCCACCCGAACTGTCGCGATAGACGGGCAGACCATGGATGTTGATTGTGCCGCGTCCGATGCCCTCATAAGGCTCACCCTCACGCCCTATGCCCAATGTGAGCGTGTCGCCCTGGAACTTATCTGCGTCGAATCCGCCGATGGAGTAGCCATAAGCAATAGAGGCAAGATTGACAAGATCGACCAAAGTGTCTATCTGATACAGCTCCTTGCCCTGCAGCATACGGCGGATGAGCGCTTCGGATGCGGGGCGATAACGCGACGGATCCTTTCCGCAAAGGCGGTAGACACGGCGTGTGGCCGCTATTCCCGGCAACTGTTTAAGGCTCTCGGTAGTGAGTTCCCTGCGGAATTGGTCACCTAAGGCATGGATCTCGTCCCACAATTGGGGACAGAAAGGCGTATTCTTGACCTGCGCCTCGACGCAACCACCCACGAAATGGGGACAAATGGTCTCGATTTCTTTTGATACTTTGACGGTAATCATGCTTTAATGCTTCATTGAAAAAATTCTCATCGCCCAAGTTGCTGGATAATCTTCCTGTCGGCCTCCGTCCACTCCAGTGTTTCCAATGAATCGTAAGGAAGCCATCGGTAATCAGTATGGGCAAGTAGTCTGAATCCGAAATCGTGCGCCATGCAATCGAATGCTGTTAGCGTGATGGTGAAATCGGGATATTCTTGCTCCACCTGACCAAGCTGACGACCTACGTAGATGTCCCAATCCATTTCTTCCTTTATCTCTCTAATGAGCGCATGTTCGCGACTTTCGCCCACTTTCACCTTACCGCCAGGAAACTCCCAGTGAGCCGCCACGTAGCCAGGGCCTCTTTTAAGCCGCTGCATACAGAGGAAATCTCTGTCACGGCGTACCACAGCACACACCACATCATAATGAACTTTATTCATGCCTCCACGCTGATTTGTTACTGCAAATGTACAGAAAAGTTAGCTAAGCACCTAATTTTTCCGAATAAACAATGTATAAAATTTGGTAAGCGGGAAATAATTCGTAAATTTGCACCCAGCAATCATTTACCGTGATATAAACAAACAAAAATAATAATGTCAACACTAACAATTGCGATTATCATCGTCTTCGTGCTTGGTTATGCGTGCATTGCGCTTGAAAGCCTGACGAAAGTGAACAAAGCAGCCATTGCTTTGTTGATGTTTGTAGCCTGTTGGACGCTGTTCATGTTCGATCCGTTCATCTCCCACGAGGTAACGGAGGCCCTTTCGAGTGGCGAGGTGACCCAAGACGGGCTCGCCAACTTCATTAGCAGCATCATAGAGCGCCATCTCGGCAGTACCTCTACGACGCTGTTCTTCCTCATGGGCGCCATGACCATTGTCGAAATTGTAGACCAGAACGGAGGATTTGACTGGGTAAAGGGAGTCATGAACACCCGGAGCAAGCGTAAGCTCCTTTGGCGCATCGCCTTTCTGACGTTCATTCTCTCCGCAGTACTTGACAATTTGACCACCAGTATCGTCATGGTGATGATTCTGCGCAAGCTTGTAGCCGACAAAAAGGACCGCATCATCTATGCCTCACTGGTGATTATCGCTGCCAACTCGGGTGGCGCCTTCTCTCCTATCGGCGATGTCACGACCATCATGCTGTGGAACAAGGGCCTCATCACGGCGCTTGGTGTCATCAGCGAGATTATCATCCCGAGCCTTGTATCGATGGTCATTCCCGCATTCATACTTCAATATCAGCTCAAAGGCGAACTGAAACCTATCCAAGGCAGCGCCGGTGAAGGAGAGGAAAGCGTGAGCGACTTTACAGAAGGACAACGCAAGGTGGTGTTTTGGGTTGGTGTCGGCGGCTTACTCTTCGTCCCCATCTTCAAGAGCATCACCCATCTTCCCCCGTTTGTGGGCATTCTTTTGGTGCTTGGTGCACTGTGGACGGTGACAGAGGTATTCTATCGCAACCTCCATGATGCCGAAAACCGCGAGGGGTTACAGAAACGCGTGTCGCGGTTAATATCCCGTGTCGACATGAGTACAATCCTTTTCTTCCTCGGTATTCTCATGGCAGTGGCTTGTCTTGAGACTATCGGCGTGCTCACACAGCTCGGCGAGGGCTTGAATGTGGCCTTCAATGGCGACCACTTCCTGGTAACGGGCGTCATCGGCGTGCTCTCCTCTATTGTCGACAATGTGCCTCTGGTGGCCGGATGTATGGGAATGTACCCTGTAGCCCCCACTGGAGACTTCGCCGTGGATGGCATTTTCTGGCAGCTGCTCGCCTATTGTGCTGGCGTTGGCGGCTCCATGCTCATCATTGGCTCTGCCGCAGGAGTAGTCGTCATGGGCTTGGAAAAGATCACATTCGTGTGGTACATGAAGAAGATTACATGGATTGCCTTTGTGGGATATATCGTAGGCATCCTCTGCTATTATGTTCTTCGCGAATATGTCTTGACCACACCGTTGTAATAACGAAAATACTTCTGCCCTCAAAAAAAGTAATTGTATAGGGAATCCTAAGCCTCTTCCATTTTGAAAATACTCAAGTGGAAGAGGCTTCTTAGCTTATGGGAGGGATGGCTCAACTATATTAGAATGCTGTTTAGCTCATAATGCGAAAATTTTTAAATTAAAAATCTGAGAAAAATAAATTAAAAAACTAAGATTTTTAATTTAAAAATATTGCTGTCTACTAAGTCTTTGTTTGGGCATTAATATACTATTAGACCTAATGTCTATGGGAATCGGACTATAACAGCAATCTGGGACGAAACCCAATGACCGATTCGAGGTTACCAATATATTATCTGCTTTTGGCTTGTTTTATCAGACGGAAAGGAAAACAAGAAACAACAGGCAGCTATCGCCTAACTTAATGAGGGCATATCCAAACAGACGGCTGTGGATATGCCCTCTTACGTTGAAGTATGAGGAGACCGTCTCACGCCCTTGGTTGCGGCGAAGGCGAGACTCATCGTCACAAAACGGGTGACAATACGTTTTCTCTCCCTACAAATTCATGTGCTTTTTCAGCTACTCTCCTGCAGCCTCTGCCAGCACAAGCCACTCGTCCTGCAGCTCATCGAGAGCACGCTTGGTGTCGGTGTACTCCGTCACCAACTCCATATTTGAAGCGTTCTTAGGATCGAGAAACAACTTGTCCAGTTCCTTGATACGCGCTTCGAGCTTGGAAATTTTGTGCTCACACTCTTCCACTGCCTTGCGTGCCTTGCGCAATTTCTTTTGTTCCTCCTTATGTTCAAGGTAGCTCTGCTTGCCACTTTTTTGCTCTTGTGTCGGTTCGGAAGATACTGTCTTGACTGTTGGGGACGCGCTAAGGCTCACCGCCTCGTGGATACTGTCCACATTGCGGGAACGAAGCCAGTCGTAAATGCCACCGATGTGTTCCCTTACACGGCCGCCACCAAACTCATAAACCTTTGAGACAAGGCCGTCGAGAAACTCTCGGTCATGGCTAACAATAATTGCAGTGCCGTCAAAAGCACGCACAGCTTCTTTCAGAACATCCTTTGACGGCATGTCAAGATGGTTGGTCGGCTCATCGAGTATCAATAGATTTACTGGTTCCAACAGCAGACGAATCATGGCCAACCGCGACCGCTCACCGCCCGAAAGAACGCCTACCAGCTTCTCCGAAGCTTCGCCACCAAACATGAAGGCGCCCAACAAGTCGTTGATTTTCAGTCGCATCTCCCCCCGTGCCACCTCATCTATGGTTTGATAGACCGTCAGTCGCTCATCAAGAAGCTGTGCCTGATTTTGCGCAAAGTATCCTATCTGAACGTTATGCCCTATCTTGAGCGTCCCGCCATAGGGTATTTCGTTCATGATGCACTTCACAAGCGTAGACTTTCCTTCACCGTTCTTACCGACAAAGGCTACTTTCTCTCCACGCTTGATGGTCAGATTGACACCAGAGAACACCACATGGTCGCCATATTTCTTTTCCACATCCTGACAGATAACCGGATAATCTCCCGACCGAAGGCATGGGGGAAACTTGAGGTGCATCCTTCGATTATCGACCTCATCTATTTCAATGGGCACTATTTTCTCCAACTGTCGGATACGTTGTTGCACCTGAATGGCCTTCGAAGCCTTGTTACGAAACCGCTCGATGAACACACGCGAGTCAGCAATTTCCTTTTGCTGGTTTTCATATGCACGCAGTTGCTGCTCTCGGCGCTCCTTGCGCAGCACCAAATACTCGTCATATTTCACCTTATAATCCTCCACATGACCACAGGTTATCTCCAGTGTGCGCGTGGTAACATTATTGATAAACGCACGGTCGTGACTCACAAGCACCACTGCCTTTGCGCTTTGCTGGATGAACTGCTCCAACCATTGTATGCTTTCTATGTCAAGATGGTTGGTCGGCTCGTCGAGAAGCAGTACGTCTGGCTTACGAAGTAAAATCTTGGCCAACTCGATGCGCATACGCCATCCACCAGAAAACTCGCGTGTTGGCCGGTCGAAATCTTCACGATTGAATCCTAATCCTTGCAATGTACGATCTATCTCGCCTTCAAAGTTCTCACCGCCCATAAGCATATAGCGGTCGTGCAGAAGGGTGAACCGCTCTACAAGCTGCGCATAACCTTGGCTCTCATAGTCGGTACGGTCGGCCATCTCTTGTTGCATACGCTCAAGTTCGCGTTGCATCTTCGTATTGTCGGAAAAGGCTTTACGGACTTCATCAAGCACGGTTGTGTCATCAGCGATCCGCATCACCTGCGGCAAATAGCCTATGGTGGTGTCGTTCGGCATCGACACCGTACCGCTTGTAGGTTGTAGCTCGCCGCACAAAATCTTCAGCATCGTGCTCTTTCCCGCACCATTCTTGCCGACAAGGGCTATGCGGTCGTGCTCATTAATGACAAAGCTCACATCGTGGAACAACGGCTTTGCGCTAAACTCCACGGTCAATCCTTCTATCGAAATCATGCTTTCTTTATAAATGTGTCATGCAAAGTTACGCATTTTTAGACGATTCGGCGGTTGGTTTTCTGTTTTTTCCCTACCTTTGCGCAGTCAAAGCAATCCTTAATACACCTCCACAACTATGAATCCATTTACCATACATATTGCCAATGCCCTGTCCCTCAACCCACATCAAGTGGAAGCCACGCTAAAACTGCTCGATGAGGGATGCACCATTCCTTTCATTGCCCGCTACCGCAAAGAGCGAACAGGTAACCTCGACGAGGTGCAGATCGCCCAAATCAGCGAGCAGAACACGCAACTTAAAGAGCTGGAAAAGCGCAAAGTTACTGTCATCAAGGCCATATCGGAGCAGAACAAGCTCACTGCTGACTTGGAAAAACGCATCAAAGGTTGCTGGAGCCCTGTGGAACTGGAAGACCTCTACCTACCCTATAAGACCAAACGGCGCACTCGCGCACAGGTGGCACGTGAACAAGGACTGGAGCCTTTGGCCACACTGATTCTGCTTCAGCGCGACGAGCACCCAGAACAAGCGGCTCGACGATTTGTCAAGGGCGACGTGACAGATGTGAAAGCAGCCATAACCGGGGCAAAAGACATTATCGCTGAAATGGTAAGCGAGAACGAGCTGTCACGCAACACCGTCCGTGCAGCATACCGAAGGGAAGCCATCATCAGCTCGAAGGTCATCAAGAAAATGGCCGATACGGATGAGGCACAAAAGTTTACAGACTACTTCGATTGCTCCGAACCACTCCGTCGCTGCTCTTCCCATCGCTTGTTGGCCATGCGTAGAGGACAGGAAGCGGGAGTTTTGCGCGTGACGATCGGAATAGAGGGCGAAGATATGATGGAAACGAAGCTATGCCATCAGTTTGTAAAGGGACGTGGCACATGCCAAGACTTAGTGGCCGAGGCGGTGGTGGATGCCTACAAGCGGCTGATTTCACCAAGTATTGAGAACGAGTTTGCCAATCTCAGTAAAGAGAAAGCGGACGAAGAGGCCATCCATGTATTTGCCGAAAACCTGCGACAGCTGCTCCTTTCTGCCCCTTTGGGACAGAAGCGGGTCATGGCTATCGACCCAGGATTTGCCAATGGCTGCAAAATAGCTTGTCTTGACGCACAGGGAAACCTGCTCCACCACGACATTATCTACCCTCATCCACCCCAACGCTACCGTGCTCAAGCCATGGTTGCCGCTGCCCGCATGGTGAAAGACTACGCCATCGAAGCCATAGCCATCGGCAATGGTACGGCCAGTCGCGAGACGAGGGAGTTCGTAGAAGAGCTGCTTGAGGACAATCCCGCCCTACCAAAGGTAAGCATATTCATCGTCTCCGAGGATGGTGCGTCTATCTATTCAGCCTCTGCGACTGCACGGGAAGAGTTTCCAGAAGAAGATGTAACTACTCGTGGCGCAGTTTCCATAGGCCGCAGACTGATGGATCCGTTGGCCGAACTGGTTAAAATCGACCCGAAAAGTATTGGTGTGGGGCAATACCAGCACGACGTAGACCAAGCAAAGCTGAAGCATGCGCTCGACCTGACTGTGGAAAGCTGTGTCAATCTTGTTGGTGTGAACGTCAATACCGCATCAAAACACCTTCTAACCTACGTCAGTGGACTTGGACCGACGCTGGCACAGAACATCGTCGACTACCGCAAAGCGCATGGACCATTTACCTCTCGTGCGCAACTGAAGAAAGTACCACGGCTCGGTCCTGTGGCTTTCCAGCAATGTGCGGGCTTCCTTCGCATTCCTGGAGCAAAGAATCCACTGGACAATTCGGCCGTACATCCAGAGAGTTATGCCATCGTGGAGCGTATGGCAGCCGACGAAGGATGCACTGTGGCACAGCTTGTGGCCGACAAACAGAAGCAAAAGCAAATCGATGCCCGTCGCTACATCAGTCCTGTCGTCGGACTTCCGACCCTCAACGACATCCTCAAAGAGCTGGACAAGCCAGGCCGCGATCCCCGTCAGCCCATCAAGGAATTCCGTTTTTCAGACAGTGTACATACCATCGATGACCTCGGAGAGGGCATGGAACTGCCCGGCATCGTCACAAACATCACCAACTTCGGCGCTTTTGTCGATATAGGCGTGCATCAGGACGGGCTCGTACACATATCGCAGTTGGCCGACAAGTTTGTAAAAGATCCCAATGAAGTGGTGAAACTTCACCAGCAGGTCATGGTTCGCGTGACGGAAGTAGACTATCGACGCCACCGAATCGCCCTGTCGATGAAGCACGTCAAACAGCCCTAAATAGCCATTCTCATTCCATAGCACCTCTTATCGCACCGAAAAAAGGATGAGAGAAGAACCTATAGACATGAAAATCCCGAAGCAACTCAATAGCTTCGGGACTTCTCTTTTCTCAATTTGATCAAGGTTTACTCTTCAACCCTTGTTTTCTCCTTATTTATATAAAGCCGTCAAAGATACCATAACTGACAAACTTTGCTGCTAAAACTTACGCTGGCTCAAACTCGCGGAGGAATCTTGTATCATTCTCGGAGAAGAGACGAAGGTCACTCACACGATATTTCAGATTGGTGATGCGCTCCACACCCAAGCCAAAAGCATAACCCGTATAGACCTCCGGGTCTATATTGCAAGCTGCCAAGTCGTGGGGATCGACCATGCCGCAACCCAAAATTTCCACCCAGCCCGTGTGTTTGCAGAAACTACATCCCTTACCACCGCAAATGTTGCAGGAGATATCCATCTCTGCACTCGGCTCAGTGAATGGGAAGTAGCTCGGACGAAGGCGAATCTTAGTGTCTGCTCCAAACATCTCACGGGCGAAAGTAAGCAGCACTTGCTTTAAGTCGGCAAAGCTGACCCCTTTGTCTACGTACAAGCCCTCGACTTGATGGAAGAAGCAATGGGCACGTGCAGAAATGGCTTCGTTGCGATATACGCGACCAGGGCACAGGATTCGAATGGGCGGCTCGTGGGTTTCCATGTAGTGTGCCTCATCACCGGAAGTGTGACTACGCAGCAACACATTCTTGGTCACGTCGTTTGGGTCGCTCCTGTCAATGAAGAAAGTGTCCTGCATGTCCCTGGCGGGATGGTCGGCGGCAAAGTTGAGCATCGTAAAGACATGCATATCATCGTCAATCTCTGGCCCACTGTAAAGCGTAAAGCCCATACGAGAAAATATATCGATTATCTCATTCTTCACCAATGTTAGCGGATGACGCGTTCCCAAAGCCACAGGGAAAGCCGTACGCGTCAAATCGATGTCATCGCTTTGCGCCTCCTTGTCCTCTACTTGCTCCTTCAGGGCGTTGATGCGGCTTTGGGCAAGCTGCTTGAGCTCGTTGATTTTGATACCGACAGCACGCTTCTGATCAGCGGGCACGTTGCGGAACTCGCCCATAAGCGCATTGATTGCACCTTTCTTACTAAGGTATTTCAAGCGCAATTGCTCCACTTCCTCGACGCTTTGCGCCGTCACCGTGCCAACTTCCCTAAGAAGTCCTTCTATCTTATCCAATAACATAAGCTCGCTTAATTTTTCTGCAAAGTTACAGCAAATCAGATGAACCGCAAAATAAAAGCTATTTTTATTTTGTATTGTCTGTGCTTTGCGCTAACTTTGCATCCGTTTATTGGACATATACTTATTGAAAGAATGAGAAAGTTTTTTCTGTTAGCCATCGCCCTCTGTACTCTCATGGTTGGCATGAACACTGGTTGTTCGGACAAAAAGCCTGAACCTGTCAGCGACACACTGGCTCTTGACAGCGACACCATCGCCGATACCACCCATGCCGACACCATAGCACGCATCATCGAGGAAACGCCAATGCCCAAGGCTGCTGACCAACTGTTTGACGATTTCTTTTTCAATTTCATCGCCAACCGACGCCTACAGCGCGCCCGCATCAACTTCCCACTGCCCGTCACGCGGGGTGGCAAGACAAAGATGATGCAGAAAAGACAATGGAAAACCGACCATTTCTTTATGCGGCAGCAATACTATACCCTCATTCTTGACAATGAGCGGCAGATGGAAAACGCCAAATCTACCACACTCGACAGCGTGACGGTTGAGAAGATACACCTCCGTGAAGGGACGGTTGACCAATATTTCTTCGGCCACGATGACGGAAAATGGCGCATGGAGGCCATTAAGCAAACAAGTTTCAAAGACAATGTAAATGCCTCTTTCCTCCATTTTCTCCGGCGTTTCTTCTCTGTTGAAGGCGCAGGGATGATCAAAGACCCGCTTCCCTATTCT
>DLLX01000052.1:21748-31039 GCA_002479145.1 Prevotella sp. UBA7551
CCCCAACGGAGAGGAGACGAGCCACATTGAGACGACGATTCCCGCCGAAGAGTGGAGCACATTCCTGCCCACAGTGCCCAAAGACTTGATTTACAACATTCTCTATGGACAGAAATACGGCAAGGGAAATCGCAAGATTTTGGTTTTCCGTGGACTGTCTAATGGCATCGAGACACGGCTGATTTTCAAGAACAGACATGGTAAATGGCGTTTGGAGAAAATCAAGGCATACTAAATTTGTGTCACTGTAAACGATTCCGGGGCACATCTATCTGTAGGATCAGACGCATTTTTTGAAGATTTAAAGAAGAATAGCAGATGACAGACAAGAGCGATTATAGCCTGTTGAGCCACAACACCTTCGGCATCGATGCCCGATGCCGAAGGTTTGTAGAATATGCTTCCGCCAAAGAGGCACAGGAAATAGTCCGTACGCTCACTCCTGCGGACCTGCCGCTGCTCATTCTTGGCGGAGGGAGCAACTTGCTCCTTACAGGCGACTACCCCGGTACGGCCATCCACTCTGCCATTCGCTTCATCGAACCATTGGGGAATGGTCGGGTACGCTGCGGATCCGGACAGGAATGGGACGCATTTGTGGCTTGGTGTGTCGACAACGGATACCATGGCGCCGAGAATCTCTCCTTAATTCCAGGCGAGTGCGGAGCAAGTGCAGTGCAAAACATTGGTGCTTACGGTGCCGAAGCAAGCGACTTGATCGCCGAAGTGGAAGCTGTGGAAATCAGCACAGGAAAGTTTTGCCGCATCAAGGGCAGCGAATGTGGATACAGTTACCGCCAAAGCCGCTTCAAGCACGAGTGGCGCGACCGTTATCTCATCACCGCAGTCACCTATCAGCTGTCCTCCCACTTTGAGCCAAAGCTCGACTATGGGAACATCCGGGCAGCCTTGGCAAACAAAGGCATCACCCATCCAACACCGAAAGAGATGCGACAGACGATAATAGAGATACGCCGGGCCAAGCTACCCGATCCTAAAGAGCTGGGCAACGCAGGCAGTTTCTTCATGAATCCTATTGTCGATGAGTCTAAATTCAAATCCCTGCAGGCCTCATTTCCGGATATCCCACACTACGAATTGCCCACCGATGATGGTGCCAAGGCTTACAAGATTCCTGCAGGTTGGCTCATTGACCAGTGCGGATGGAAGGGACGCACACTCGGACGAGCTGGAGTGTATGATAAGCAAGCCCTCGTACTCGTCAATCTCGGCGGCGCGACGGGACAAGAGGTGAAGAAGCTCTGCGAGGCCGTGCGCCACGACGTGGCCGAACGATTCGGAATCACCATCAATCCAGAGGTTAACATCCGATGAGACTCACCTTTTTAGGCACAGGAACATCAAACGGAGTACCCGTTATCGGCTGCAACTGCGCGGTTTGCCACAGCAGCGACCCACGCGACAAGCGGCTTCGCACATCCGCTTTGATTGAAACGGAATACACACGCATTTTGATTGACTGCGGTCCCGATTTCCGACAGCAGATTCTCCCCCTCCTTTTCCGTAAAATAGACGGCATTCTCATCACCCACATTCATTACGACCATGTGGCCGGGATTGATGATGTGCGCCCGTTCTGCACCTTCGGAACGGTCAATATATTTGCCAATTCCGATACCTGCCAAGGCCTCCAGCACAACATGTCCTACTGTTTTGGGAGTCATCTCTACCCCGGCGTGCCACATCTCGCGCTCCACGCCATCGCACCTCATGAGCCTTTGCACATCGGCGATTTGCAAATTATTCCTGTAGAGGTCATGCACGACAAGATGCCTATTCTCGGATTCCGCATCGGAACGATGGCCTATATCACCGACATGAAGACGATTTCCGACACGGAGCTGCCCTACCTGCAAGGCATCGACACGCTTGTGGTCAACGCCCTGCGCTGGAAACGACCTCACCACTCCCACCAGTTGGTCGCTGATGCCATTGCTTTTTCTCGCAAACTGGGTGTGCGGCGCACCTTTCTCACACACCTCACGCACGACATCGGACTTCATGCCGAGGCAGAAAAGCGGCTTCCCGAAGGCATTCACTTTGCTCACGACGGGCTGATAATAGATATATAAGCACTGTCTGCCCTCTCCCAAGAAAGTTACTACAACCCGCTTTTCACTTCTTTGTAGTGGTGTTCTTTTTTCAAAACAGGCTCTAATGGATGAGACTTTGGGCTCACCATAAACCAAGCCCATTCATCTTGATGCATGGATACGAGACTCTCCCTGCTCCACTTTTTCTGGATTCCGCGCCCTAATCTTGGACAAAGCATAGCCTAAAAGCTGCACAAGCCTTCCACTGCTACACGGAAGAGAAACTCATCAGCATCTTTGGTAGCACACAACACACAAGTCCCCACTTTTGGCAGACCTTAACAAAACTAAAAAAACAGTTGCCCGCCCGTCGCTTCACAATTAAATTTTGTAACTTTACACTCCTATATTGTGTCTTGAACACTACAAAAGAGAGATGCCTCAGCTTGGCAGAGAAAAGAAGAAAACAAATACAACGATATAAATGCACTTCAAATGGAAATACGAGTCGCCCTCACCAGAGCGGAAGCGCGCAGCCAAAGAATTGGGTGAGAAGCTGAATATCAGCCCAATACTCGCCAATCTGCTAATTGACCGGGGCATAACGACTGAGTCGGCAGCCAAGCGTTTCTTCCGTCCTCAGCTTGCCGACCTCATCAATCCGTTTCTGATGAAAGACATGGACCTTGCCGTGGATCGGCTCAACGATGCAATGGGACGCAAGGAGCGTATCCTTGTCTATGGCGACTACGACGTAGACGGATGCACAGCCGTCGCTTTAGTGTATAAGTTTCTACGGCAATTCTATTCCAACATCGACTATTACATCCCCGATCGCTACGATGAAGGCTACGGAATCAGCCGACAAGGATTGCAATATGCCGTGAATACGGACGTAAAGCTGATTATTATTCTCGACAGTGGCATCAAGGCCATCAAAGAAATTGCCTATGCCAAGGAGCTGGGCATAGACTTTATCATCTGCGACCATCATGTTCCTGACAACGTGTTGCCATGCGCTGTGGCAACACTCAACCCCAAACGATCTGACGACACTTACCCATTCAAGGAGCTGTGCGGCTGCGGGGTGGGGTTCAAGTTTATGCAGGCGTTTGCCAAAAACAATGGAATCCCCTTCTCACGCCTCATCCCTTTGCTCGATTTTTGTGCCGTCAGCATAGCCGCCGACCTTGTTCCTGTGGTCGATGAAAACCGTATCCTGGCCTTTCATGGACTGAAACAGCTCAACCAGAACCCGAGCATCGGGATAAAGGCCATCATGGACGTGTGCGGATTGAGCGGGCGCGAACTGTCGATGAGCGAGATTATCTTCAAGATTGGGCCGCGCATCAATGCCAGCGGGCGCATGGAGAGCGGCAAGGAGAGCGTTGACTTGCTCGTGGAGCGCGACTTCAACGAGGCTTTGCGCAAGGCACGGCACATCGACGTTTACAATGAGCAGCGCAAAGGCATTGACCGGCAGATGACGGAAGAGGCCAATCAGATTGTGAACCGCCTCGAAAGTCAGAGTCATCAGAACAGTATCGTGCTCTATGACGAGCACTGGAAAAAGGGCGTCGTGGGCATTGTGGCCAGCCGTTTGACCGAAATCTACTTTCGTCCCACCATTGTCATTACGCGAGACGGCGACCTGGCAACGGGATCGGCGCGCAGTGTGGCTGGGTTCGACATCTATTCGGCTATCAAAAGTTGCCAAGACCTGCTGATCAACTTTGGCGGACACACCTATGCAGCAGGCCTTACGCTTCGCTGGAGTGACGTAAAGAAGTTTCGAAACCGCTTCCAGGCATACGTTGACAGCCACATTCGGCCAGAGCAGACGGAGGCATACCTACACATTGATGCCATAATCGACTTCAAGGACATCACCAAGAAGATGCACAACGACCTCAAACGCTTTGCACCCTTTGGCCCGGGCAACACCAAACCGCTCTTCTGCACAAAGGATGTCTACGATTTCGGCACGTCAAAGGTGGTCGGACGCGAGCAGGAACATATCAAACTGGAACTGGTCGATTCCAAATCGAACAATGTCATGAACGGTATCGCCTTCGGGCAGGGTGGTGCCGCACGCTACATCAAATCGAAACGGTCGTTCGACATCGTGTATACCATCGAGGATAACGTGTTCAAGCGCGGGGCGGTACAGCTTCAGATAGAGGACATCCGACCCACAGAGACAGAGGAGGAAGAAAGATAAGAGCGTTGACAGACTATCGCGCCATACTGCGTACCTACTGGGGTTATCCCGACTTCAGAGGTGTCCAGCAAGAGATTATCGAGAGCATAGGAGCAGGTAAGGACACACTCGGGCTCATGCCGACGGGTGGAGGAAAGTCCATTACCTTTCAAGTGCCAGCTCTTGCTATGGACGGTGTATGCCTGGTCATCACTCCTTTAATCTCCCTGATGAAAGACCAGGTGGACCACCTACGCCACCGCGGCATTCAAGCTGCGGCCATTCACTCGGGGATGCGGCGTGCAGAAATCGTGCAAACAATGGAGAATGCCATCTTTGGTGGCGTGAAACTGCTCTACATATCGCCAGAAAGACTTGCCTCCGACCTCTTCCGCGTCAAGCTGCGACACATGAAAGTGAGCTTCATTACGGTAGACGAAGCTCACTGTATCAGCCAATGGGGCTACGATTTCCGCCCCTCCTATTTGCAGATAGCGCAAATAAGGCAACTGCTTCCCAACACACCGATACTCGCCTTGACCGCCACAGCCACCCCAGAGGTAGTCGAAGACATCCAGCGGCAGCTCCATTTCCGCGCGTCCAATGTATTCCGGATGAGCTTCGCGCGTGCGAACCTTTCTTATATTGTGCGCCGCACCCTCGACAAAGAGTCGGAGATTATCCACATTCTGCGCAACACCAGCGGCCCGGCCATCGTCTATATGCGCAGCCGAGAGGCCACACGCACGCTGGCCAAGACACTCCTCCAGCACAATATCAGCGCGACATGGTACCACGCAGGACTGGAGCCGACAGTGAAAGAGGAGCGTCAGAATCTCTGGCAGGCCGACAAGGTGCGCGTTATGGTCGCAACTAACGCCTTCGGGATGGGAATCGACAAGCCTGACGTCTCACTTGTCATCCATCCCGATGCGCCAAGCTCCATCGAAGAGTACTTTCAGGAAGCGGGCCGGGCCGGACGCGACGGCAACAAGGCCTATGCCGTGCTGCTCTACGACAAGGAGGACGCGAAAAAACTGATGAACCGCGTCACGACCACGTTTCCCGAAAAGGAGTTTATCCGCAAAGTCTACGACCAAATAGCCTATTTCTTTGTCATTGGCGTGGGCAGCGGAGCAGGTCATACGTTTGAGTTCAGCCTCGACAAGTTCTGCCATGCCTTCCATCACTTCCCCACCCGGGTACACGCTGCACTTGAAATATTGCAGCGTGCGGGCTACTTTGACTATGATCCCAATCCCGACAACCGCGCAAGATTGCGGTTTCTGCTCCAGCGCGAGGACCTATACCGTCTTGATCAAGCCACTCCTAACGAGAATGCCGTCATCACGGCCTTGCTTAGGGCGTATGGTGGACTATTCGTCGATTTTTGCTTCATCGACGAAAGTTTTGTGGCCAAAGAGGCTGGACTGTCGCATGAGGAGACCTACTCGACCCTTCGTGGGCTCGATAAAAAGCGCATTGTGAAGTTTATACCGCGCAAAAGCATCCCGCTCATCACCTACCGTACAAACAGAATGGACGGAGAAGACCTGATTATCGGCCCTGAAGTATATGAAGACCGCAAAGCCGAATTTGCGAAACGTATCCAGGCAATGGTCGCTTATTGCGAGAATGACAGCGAATGCCGCAGCCGCCAGCTGCTGAGCTACTTCGGTGAGACTGCAAGCAAGGACTGCGGGCACTGTGATGTTTGCCTGGCAGCTCGCAACGAACAATCCGACGACCACCTACGACAGGCCATTCTCCAGCTGCTGTCGGACAAGAAGGGCCATCGACTCACTGAAATCAAGGCGAAGTTCGGACAGACAGAGGCCGGTAAAATCCTCAACCTTCTCATGGCGGAAGAACGCGTAACGACAGACGGAAGCCACATCTGGTTGAAAGACTAAAGAAGGGCTGTCGTCCCAAACCGTTCCCTACTTATTTCTTTTCACTTGCACCTGTCAGCAGACGGTCAATTGTCACTGTCCGCAAGGAGACTACTCAAACTGCAGTGCACAACGACACACCTCACGCTCATCCTCTCCTTCAGCCACCTTGCAGATGCTTACGCCAAAGGAAAGACCATCGTCGGAAAGCGGTTGGCGGTAGAATCGGAGCTTGTCTCCCTGATGACTTTCGGCCACATAGGCCACGTCAAGGCGGCGCAAGCGGTGCGTCTCATACCAAGAAATCGGCCAAAGGTCAAGCACATGGTCGATATATTTCACGCTGTTGATATGGCCGTTGATGTCCACGTCACTGTAGAAAGTGTCCAGCTCACGATCCAACGACAGACGATCATCGAGACGCACGCGCGACGGATTGGCTATGGGGCAAGGATAATCTCGGTCAAGGTATTTCAGGAGCAGCCCGTCATGGACGGCAAGGATGTCGGCAGGCTGTCGCGTCTTGGTGTCTATCATCGCCCAAATGCTGCGGCCATAGCCGTAGATGCGGCCATCGGGTGAGCCGATTTTGAAGTTGCGGCTCGTGAAATATTTCATCGCACTGTCGCACCACGTCTCCACAAAGAACTTGTCGTAGGCGAGTGGCATTGCCTCCAGCTCGATGGCAAGCCGGCTCAGCACCCATGTGCGATGGATGGTCTGGAGATAGCCCATGCCGAAACGACGGGCATCGGAGTGAAATTCGGCCGCATTGAGCAATGAGTTGCCCAGCTGTCCCATCGTCAGATGCTTGGAAAAGTCGCATCGGAACGGGTCAGCCATCATGTCATAGTGGGCTACCTTGGGCAAAAGTTGTTTTTCCATGTTGTATGTCTTTGATTCGGATGCCTGTAAGTTACAAGCTCCATGCAAAGTTAGCCAATTATCCTTTATCCGCCAAGGCGACGCGCCAGTGTTTTCTGCCAGCCTCTTTTCTCTTTCATTCTTCACACCGCAACACGCCCTCCACCTTGACTTGTCTCCCTGTGAACACAGTATGGCAAGCGCACATGCATTCTACTGAACAACAATAGTTCAGCTACCATGATGGGAAAGAGGCCAAATCGCTTGGATTTTTAAATTAAAAATGGAAGAAAAATAAATTAAAAATATCAGATTTTTAATTTAAAAATCTGCGCCATATAGATTCTCTTACAGCGTAATACACCTGCCTTGTCCACCCGAAAACAATTCTGCTGTCAACGCATTCCAACTTTGTGATGTAGAACCAAGCCACGCAACGAGCTGCTGCATAGCAGCACAAAAAACAGGATGATCATCACATTCCCTCACTTATCCCGCAAAAGCCATCCCCCATCTGGCAAAAAATGCCTAACTTTGCATATAGAAAACTATCATCACGCACATGGAGATATGTATTGTTTCGGGCGCACGCCCCAACTTTATTAAGGTCGCCCCACTGATTCGCCGAATGGACAACCTGCGACAGTCGGGCAGTTCCATCCGCTATTCACTCGTCTATACGGGCTGCAAAAACGACCCAACGCTGGAGGGAACGCTCTTCGATGACCTCAGCATACACCGTCCCGACGTGTACTTGGGTGCGGATTGCGAGAGCCTCAACGAACTTACGGGACAGGTGATGTCGCGTTTCGAGGTCTATCTGCAGCAGTATCCCACCGATGCGGTGGTGGTAGTGGACGATCTTGCCTCGACAATGGCCACTGCCATCGTAACCAAGAAGCAAGGCATCCTGCTGGCGCACATAGCGGCAGGTACACGTTCCTTCGACATCAACATGCCGAAGGAAATCAACCGTCTTGTCATTGACGGACTCTCCGACCTGCTTTTCACCGCAGGCATCAGCAACAACAGCATCGCCAACCGCGAAGGAGCAGAGCTGTCGAAGGTCTACATGGTGGGCAACATTCTCATCGACAACCTCCGCTTCTGCCGGCAACGCTTCGAGGACGCAGGCAAAGATTTGGTGAAGAGCCCCACCTTCCCAACCATCAAGGACGGGAAGTACCTCGTCCTGACGCTCAACCGCAAGCAGCTCCTCGCCAATGAGGAGAAGATGGAGGCGTTGCTGCAAGCCATCGACGCCGAAGCCACAAGCATGGACACCACCGTCATCGCACCGTTGCGAAGCCGTGCACAGGAGACCGTGGCGCAGATAGCCAGCAAAAGAAACCTGAAGGCACTGCGGCTGACCCGCCCACTGGACTATCTGGAGTTCGGATTTCTCACCGCCCACGCCCATGGCATCATCACAGACTCGGGCAATGTGGCCGAGGAAGCCACGTTCAACGGCGTTCCTTGCATCACCCTAAACAGCTACACGGAGCATATTGAGACCGTGAAGGTAGGCACCAATGTGCTCGTGGGCGAGAATCCCGACCTGCTTCGAACAGCACTGGGCGACCTGTTGCAGGACAAATGGAAGAAGGCTGCCATCCCCGAACGATGGGACGGACGGACGGCGGAGCGCATCGTAAGCACCATCATCGACCAGATCCAGAAGCAAGAGGAGGCGTAAGGAAGCGGGCATGCACGGGAATAAGGACAACTACGACTACTTGATTTCGGCCCCCATCCACAGGGTGATACCCGCAATGGCCGTGCCTACTATCGTAAGCATGTTGGTGACCAGCCTGTATAACATCGCCGACACATACTTCGTGGGGCAACTCGACACCGTTTCCACGGCGGCTGTCGGTGTGGTTTTCCCCCTTATGTTTTTCATGCAAGCCTTCGGGTTCTTCTTCGGACACGGCTCTGGCAACTATATCTCACGCGAATTGGGAGCGCGCCGCCACGGCAACGCACACCGCATGGCTGCCGATGGCTTCTTTCTCTCACTCTTCACAGGGGTGTTTCTCATGACTTTGGGCTTTGTCTTTCTTCGCCCACTGGCCTTGTTGCTCGGCTCCACACCCACTATCCTCCCCCTGACAGAGCGGTATCTCTCCATCTCACTGTTAGGCATACCCTTTCTGATGTCGTCGCTGACGCTAAACAACCAGCTTCGATTGCAAGGAAACGCCGCCTTTGCCATGGTGGGAATAGTGACTGGAGCGGTGCTTAACGTCATATTGGATCCCATTTTCATCTTCCTTCTCGA
>DLLX01000052.1:31050-45387 GCA_002479145.1 Prevotella sp. UBA7551
AATATGAAGGTGCAGGGAGCCGCCTTGGCCACGGTCATCGGACAAGTCACCAGCTTCCTCTTGCTGCTCCGTATGTCCCACCACGAGGGCAACATTGGCATCTATTGGCGCAACTTCGCCCCATCATGGGCGGCGTTGAGAGAGATATTCTACGGTGGAAGTCCCTCGTTGTCGCGACAGGGGCTGCTCTGCATATCGACGACACTGCTCAACCACGCCGCCGGAGCGTGGGGCGACGCTGCCATAGCGGGCATGAGCATCGTGGGAAGAATCAGCATGCTGGTCATGGCTGTGGTCATTGGGTTGGGACAAGGGTTTCAGCCTCTGTGTGGATTCTGCTACGGTGCAAGACATTATGCCAGGCTCAAGCGCGCCTGGTGGTTCACAACGGCTGTGGGAACGGTCTTTCTCCTTGTCGTGTCGGCATTGGGATGGTTGTTCAGCGAGAGCCTTATCACCCTTTTCCGCAACGATCCGGAAGTGGTGAAGGTGGGGGTCGTGGCCCTGAGGTGGCAGATGACGACCATTCCTCTCTGTGGCATCATTATGGCAAGCAACATGCTCACGCAGACTTGCCGAAAACCTTGGCGGGCCAACCTGCTGGCTGCATCGCGCAATGGGCTGTTCTTTATTCCCTGTATCCTGGTCTTTCCCAGCTGGTTGGGACTGACGGGCGTGGAAATTTGCCAAAGTGTGAGCGACCTGCTGGCTTTTTTCACCACAGTTCCCGTCATGATTTACACCTTCCGCGAATTGCGGACGTAGCCCCATTTTCTCATTAACTTCAACAACATCTAAACCTATCATCTTTCCGCCCACCTTACTCCCATGCGCATAGCTTCTCTCACCGTCATTCTCCTTGTATCGATTTGCACCCAGGCGCAGCATGCCGCCTACCACAAACTGTCTGCCCTTGTCCGTGAGGCGGCCACTATAACATGGTCAGAACAGCGTATCCACCAGCAAGACGGCAACGTCAGCCAACGTGAACTGGCGGCCTTCATCCGCACGGAGGGCGACGCCAGTGAACTTTTCCATCGCTTTGGTGTGCGCCAGCTGGCGAGTTTCGGACCATCCCTGCACATCGTCTCCATTCCTTTGCGACACATCGGAGCACTATCGCTCGACAAGCGCGTAGCAAGAATAGAAGCGGGCCGCTCCTGTTCCGTCACGATGGACACCACAAGGCACGTGGTCAACGCATTATCCGCCAACGAAGGCAACCATTTGCCGCAGGCTTTCACGGGCGACGGCGTCGTGGTCGGCGTACAAGACATAGGCTTCGACCTCACACATCCCACGTTCTACTCCCGCGATATGAGCCGCTACCGCATTCAGGCACTGTGGGATCAGCTCTCACCCGACACCATCGGGTCTTCATTCTACGTGGGACGAGACTACCAAGGAGAGGAGGAATTGCTCCAACTGGGCTGTCCCTACGACGGAAACGTACAGACACACGGCACACACACGGCGGGAATAGCGGCTGGAAGCGGATTCGACTCACCCTATGTGGGCATTGCGCCCGACGCAAGTCTCTGTTTAGTGTGCAACGCTACGGGAGATGATGCGGCCATCATAGACTCATCGCTTATCTATCGGTACACAACAGCCACCGATGCGTTGGGGTTCAAGTATATTTTCGACTATGCTGCAAAGGCGGGGAAGCCTTGCGTAATCAATTTTAGTGAAGGTAGCCCAGAGAATGCCCACGAAGAAGACCGTCTGTACTGTGAGATTCTCGACTCCTTGCAAGGCCCCGGACGCATCATTGTGGCCTCGGCGGGCAACAATGGCGATCGACTGACCTACTTTCACAAGCGTCGGGGCGAGGAGCACGCAGGGTTATTCATCGCTGCAAGCTCCCCTTCCGGCACGGCAACGTTGCGCTCCAAAGACCCGTTTGTCATCCGAATCAAAACCTATGCGAACCCCTCCGCACCACTTACTTTCGACTACCGGACGCAAGACGTGCTCTCCGCCACCGACTCGCTGCTTTGCGATACCGTAATGACCGCTTCAGGAAAGCCTATGGGGGTGCTGATTCAAGCCTATCGGTCACTTGATATGGGCGAAGGGGTATTCTATGACGTGACCATACGGCAAGAGCAACGGCTCGGCATACCCAGCACGGCGCTGGAGGTGAGGGGAACGGAGGCTGACGTGGAATTCTATTACAATGGATTGTGGACTTGGAACAGCGAGATGGATCCCACAATGGATGCGGGAGAACAGACCCATAGTGTTCTCATCCCAGCCACGGCCAATCGTGTCATCGGTGTGGGAGCTACGACTTGGCGCACCCAATTCCACAACTATTTGGGCGAGCTACATGTCAGCAAAGGTGGAAAAGGACAGAAAGCTGACTACTCCTCCGTGGGTCCGACGATGGATGGGCGGATGAAACCAGACGTTTGCGCACCTGGCACGAATGTCATCTCTGCCTATAGCTCCTTTTTCATCGCCAATCCCGACAACCAAGGCGCGCCATTGAGCAGCGATGTAGAACATTTCCAGCACAATGGACGCACCTACGCATGGAATGCGAACTCGGGCACATCCATGTCCGCACCTGTTGTGGCCGGCGCCATCGCTCTTTGGCTTCAGGCGCGTCCCACACTCACACCTGAGGAAGCCCTTGAAACTATTGCCGCCACAAGTCATCACCCCAATTCAGACCTTACCTATCCGAACAACCTGTACGGCTACGGAGAAGTGGATGTGTACAAAGGGCTGCTCCATTTGCTCGGTATCGACAAGATTGCGTCGGTCTCACCCACCCCTCTCAATGGTGTGACTATCCGCATTAATGAGGACGGCATCCTATTCTCGTTGGACCATATCCCCTCTCAACCGTTCTCGGTTTGTCTTTATACTACAGCTGGAGTCAAGGTAGGGCAATGGCTTATAGCCACCCATCAACCATCTTACAAGATTCCCTTGCCTCAAGCGAAGGGCGTTTACATCCTACAAGTGGAGGGGAAAAAGCGCGCATCGACGCTCATCCGCATATAGCAAAGAGCCATTAGCGGGAGCTTACCTCCGTCGGTGAAGAACAGAAAACACCAAGAACAGGACAAAATACCTTTTTTTAGGTATTGCTTACATTCCCCGTAAGCTGTACCTTTGCAACCGTATTCAACAATACGACTTGGTAAATGAAATCTTGTTCAAAAAGGAATTATTTCATAATGTTTTTGTAATGGTAAAAGGCTGGCTGTGAAGTCAGCCTTTTAACCCAAATCTAAAGACCGATTTGGGTTAAAAGAAAGTAATCAGTCAAGGCAACTTGCCCTCACACAAAGCCTTTCAGGCTTCCTTGTCCTCGCTCTCGACCTTTTTGCGCGTAGTGCGCTTGCGCTTGGGTTTGGCCTTGTCACCCTTTTCTTTCAATTCGGAATCAACCTTCACGCCAGCCAATTCGGGATCGATAAGGATGCGGCCACAATACTCGCAGACGATAATCTTCTTGTGCATCTTAATGTCAAGCTGACGCTGTGGCGGGATTTTGTTGAAGCAACCTCCGCATGCATCGCGCTGCACATAGACGATACCCAAACCATTTCGTGCGTTCTTGCGGATACGCTTGAATGAGCTTAGCAGTCGCGGTTCTATCTTTGTCTCCAGATCTTTGGCCTTTTCCTTGAGCATGGTCTCCTCCTCACGGGTCTCAGCCAGGATGTCCTCAAGCTCGCTTTTCTTCTCGTCGAGGTCTTCCTGACGCTCACCACGCTCGGCCTTAGCAGACTCCAGGTCGTTAGAACGCGAGGCTATCAGATCCATTGCTTCCTTTATCTTTTTATTGCAAAGCTCCACCTCCAGACGCTCATAGTCGATTTGCTTGCTCAATGCGTCATATTCGCGGTTGTTGCGCACCTCGTTGAGCTGGTTGTTGTAGCGTTCCAAATTGGCCTGCGCCTCCTGTACCTCGCCTTTCTTCTGCGTGATGGCCGACTGAATCTCCTTGATTTCAGCGGCGATTTTCTCTATGCGGGTGTCGAGTCCAGCTATTTCGTCTTCCAAATCCCTTACTTCCAGCGGCAATTCGCCACGCAATGCACGTTTCTCATCGATGGCCGTGAGGGTAGTCTGCAACTCATAAAGCGTCTGCAACTTTTGCTCTACCGACAGTTCTTTTGCTTCTTTTTTTGCCATAAATATTCCTGTATTTTATTTTTCCTTTATATTATTAGAAACCTCAACTCTTCAAAAATAGAGTATCGGGTTTGTATTTGTTTTCGCAATATGACAGGGAACGCCCGCACACTCACGCATGATAACGTCGCGGAAAATCTCTGCGGTGTATTGCTCGCTCTGATAATGGCCGATGACACAGATCTGAATCTGCTGCTCATGGCCAAAGAAATCATGGTATTGCATCTCGCCTGTGATGAAAGCGTCGGCCGAATGGGTGATTGCCTCGGACAACAAAAACGCCCCAGAGCCTCCACACAAAGCAACCGTTTTGATAGGACGGCGTAATAATTGATTCGTCTGGACACATTCTACCCCAAACTTTTCCTTCAGCATTTTCACCAAATCATCGGCCGCAATCGGCTCTGCAAAGCATCCTATGACACCCTCGCCCCCTGCAACGCCATCTATTTCCTGCTGTTGCCCTATGAAGGAGAGCTTTTTAAGTCCCAATTTTTCGGCTATCTTGTAGTTCACTCCTCCTACGGCACTGTCCATATTGGTGTGCATAGACACAATGACGACATTACGTTGAATGGCCTTCAATACCGTCCGCTGTACATAGTCGCCGTCAGAAACACACGAGAGCTTACGGAAAATGAGCGGATGATGGGATACAACCAAATTGCAACCACGCTCAATAGCCTCATCAATAATATCCTCTGTCACGTCAAGACACAACAAAGCCCCTGACACCTCCGCCTCTGTCAGCCCAACTTGCAAGCCAGCATTGTCGAAACCAGCCTGCAAGGGCAGAGGCGCGAATCGTTCAAGGGCAGCAATCACTTCCTTTATTTTCACGCTATAAAAAAGTTTTTCAGTGCAAAATTAGTGCTTTATTTCCTTTCTACCAAAGAAATATCTTCGGTTTTAATCTTTTTTGAGGCAAAGATTATCCCCCGGAATGTTATATTCACCCTTGCTCTAATTGCCAACACATGCTTATTCCTTATGCCTTGGCTCAATCCAAACACACCAAATCTTGCAATGCAAGCCGTTTCTTTTTAATGGAATGAAAACAAAATACAAAAAGCAAAGATAACCTAACGAAATATCAACTTTATTTCGTATCTTTGCCAACGAATGAGAAAAATCTAAAAATTACGTCCATGATTGATTATTTTGCTCAAAATCTTTGGTTGGCTTGGCTACTCGTCAGTCTTCTGTGTCTGTTGCTCGAACTTGCCAACGGTGATTTTTTTATCATCTGCTTTGCTGCCGGAAGTCTTTGCACCTCTATCGCTTCGGCATTCACCGACAGCCTTGTGGCACAGATTATCATCTTTGCAATAGCAACACTACTGAGCATATTCTTCGTCAGGCCCATGGCCTTGCGCTGGTTCCACAGGGGAGAAGACTATCGAGAAAGCAACACTCAAGCCCTCATTGGACGCATAGGACGCGTCACCGAGCCTATAGTTGCCGACGGATATGGCCGCGTGCAGATTGATGGTGACAGCTGGAAAGCTAAGTCTTTGGACGGACACCCCATCAATTTGGGGAAACATGCGCGCGTTATCAGCCTTGATTCTACCATCATCACGGTAGAAGAGGCATAATCAGCAGAAATAGAAATATAATCCATTCAACCTCAAAAACATTTCAATTATGCCCATCACAATCTATGTACTTGCAGCCATTGTCCTTCTGGTCATATTCTTTACCATGAAGGCAGTAGTGATTATCTCGCAAAGTGAGACCAAGGTCATTGAGCGTCTCGGAAAGTATTATGCCACGCTACAGCCAGGTATCAACATCATCATCCCCTTTCTCGACCACCCAAAGGAAATCGTCGCTGTGAAAAACGGACGCTATACCTACACCAACACCATTGACTTGCGAGAGCAGGTCTATGACTTCGCACGACAGAACGTGATCACGAAAGACAACATTCAGATGCAAATCAATGCTTTGCTCTACTTTCAGATTGTAGATCCATTCAAGTCTGTCTACGAAATCAATAACCTACCCAACGCCATCGAGAAGCTGACGCAGACCACACTTCGCAACATTATCGGCGAAATGGAGCTGGACCAGACCCTCACCTCACGCGACACTATCAATACTAAACTGCGTGCGGTACTTGATGATGCCACCAACAAATGGGGAATCAAGGTCAACCGCGTGGAATTGCAAGACATAACGCCTCCTGAAAGTGTGCTGCAGGCCATGGAGAAGCAGATGCAAGCCGAGCGCAACAAGCGTGCCACAATTCTGACAAGTGAAGGAGAAAAGCAAGCAGCCATTCTTCAATCGGAGGGCGAAAAGGCTTCCACAATCAACCGAGCCGAAGCCGACAAGCAGCAAGCTATCCTCATTGCCGAAGGAGAGGCACAAGCACGCATCCGCAAAGCAGAGGCAGAGGCCATCGCCATCAACAAGATTACTGAGGCTGTGGGCAAGAGTACCAACCCCGCCAGCTACCTTATTGCACAGAAATACATCCAAATGCTCTCCGAGATGGCACAAAACAATAATCAAAAGACTATCTTCATGCCCTACGAAGCCACTAATCTCATGGGGGCCATCGGAGGAATCAAGGAGATGTTTAAGTAGGTTGGCGTCTGCAGACAACTGTTTCAAAGCCACCAATATTCTCACATCCTCTTGAAAAGAGGACAGGACAAGCTGGGAAAGTCACCACTTTTCCAGCTTTTCTTTTTGTACATCAACACAGATTTGCTACTTTTGCATTCATGCAAGAAAGCAATCTACGTCTTATTTATCAAAAAGAAAAAAACAAATGAAGAAGATTCAACTGATACTCTTGGCAGTCATTGCCCTAATGATAACCGCATGCGGAACCACTCAAACAGTCCCCCTAACGGGACGAAAGCACCGCATCTGTGTGAGTGACGAGCAACTGTTATCGCTCTCGCAGCAGCAATACACAGCCTACATGAAGAAAGCAAAGAAGTCGACCAACGCAGCCAATACTCAGATGGTGGAACGCGTGGGACGCAATCTATCCCGTGCCGTTGAGTCATACCTCCGCAATAATGGTTTTGCCAGTGAGGTGAAAAACTTTCATTGGGAGTTCAACCTTATCCAAGACCAGCAGGCCAATGCCTTCTGCATGCCTGGAGGAAAGATCGTGGTCTACGAGGGTATTCTTCCTTACACACAAAATGAGGCTTCACTCGCCATCGTATTGGGGCACGAAATTGCCCACGCCGTAGCAAAACATAGCGCAGAACAGATGACTAAACAGCAGAACCAAGGTGTGGCAACAAGCGTGCTCGGTAGTGTGCTTGGAGCTGTAGCTGGACAAGATGCCGGCAACATCGCAAGCCAGATTGCCGGTACAGGATTCTCCCTCCTTAACCTAAAATACAGCCGAAAAGATGAAAGCGAAGCCGACTACATGGGATTAATCTTCGCCGCAATGGCTGGTTATGACCCATCTTGTGCCGTTTCCTTCTGGCAGAGGATGTCCTCAGCATCGGGCAATAAGGCCACACAGGAATGGCTGAGCGACCATCCTTCAGACCAAACACGCATCGCCAACATCAAAGGATGGTTGCCAGAAGCCGAAAAATACTACCAAGCAGCCAAGTCGAAAGGTTCCACTTCGTCTAAATCAAGCACCAGAAAGACTGGCCGAACTTCACACAAAAGCGCAAAGACAAGCACTAACAGAAAAAGAAGATAGAAAACATAAGAGGCAAATGCTCAAAGATTCTTGATCATACTCAGCACCCGTTGCTACCGCAACTGTCCATTACGAGTCATTACGCCTGTCCCCCTTACGCTGACATATTTCGTTTCTTCGGAAAATTACTCAGAGCTTCAACCCCTCTATCGGGTCTGTACGCACTAATGCTGCGGCAAGGTAGGTAACGAGAGAAAAAGGCATCAACAAGACAAAATAGAGACGATAGCCGAGATAATCGGAAAGAATGCCCGACATTGCACTGGAGCAAGTGACACCGATAGCAGCCAGGGCAAAGCAATAAGAATAGAACATCACGGGATGATAACCACGTGAAAGTTGGGCGATATACGCCACAAAAGCCATGATGCCAAAACCAAAGCCGAACTGTTCAAGAAACACGCTGACCGTAATGAGGCCAAGACTGGTTGTCAGCGTGTAGGCCATCAGAACATAGAACACCTTCGGTAAGGTAATGGCCAGCGTCATAGGCCACAGCCAATAACGGAATCCGTGAAGGTGTACACAACGCCCTCCAAGCAGAGTACCTATCAACAAGCCGAAAGCTCCCACCGTTCCTTGCGCAAAAGCCAATTCCTGTGGCGAGAGTCCCAGCCCTCCATTACTGCCGGGATCGGCAAGGAACAGGATGGCTACCCGATAGAAAAATCCTTCGGGAAGAAGAAAGAGCAGAAGAAAAAGTACCTCATAGCGGAAGTAGTGGCGACTCCTCAGTCTATAAAAGTCACGCAACAAGATGGACTTATAGTCAAATCTCTTGCGCACAGGGTGGTCTCCAAGCGGCACGAGGACAATCGCATGATAAGCGGTTATAAGCAGAACAAAGCCTCCCATCACCCCACAGACCATGCTCCATGCCTGAGGTATGCGGCGATGGAGCACCTCCAGATTTCCTCCAAGCATTGCGGGGATACCTAAAGCCAATGCGAAAGCGGCACAAATGGCAATTGCCCGTGCAACGGACAATTGCTGAAGTACTCGCTGCTCAGAGCAAATCATGGAATAACGTCCCACGACTACGTCATGGAAAGCGGCGATCAAGGCCTCTGCGTAAAACAGAATAAGAAAGCTGGGAAGCCACACTTTGNNTCATCCGGAGCGCAACCGCCATGCCCATGAAGAGCAATCCCATCAGCAACTCACAAAGTAATATCAACTTGCGACAATCAAGCAATTGCCGAGACAAGCGTCCTAATAGTGGGCAGAAAATAAAAGGAATGAAAGCCAATGAACAACAAAACAGGTTCTGTGCGTTGCTCATTCCCATGCGATTGAGTATGATAGGAAGGAGCGCAAGAATCGTAACATAAGAGACTCCACGCAACAAATAGAGCGTGGGTACCCATGCCCAATGGACTTTCCATGCCTTGTTGGCTGACTCTCTACTTACCAGTTCGTTGCTGTTTGCCATACGCCTTATGTATCGTCCTATTGCTTCTTTTTGCCAAACTCGGGATCGATTTTGATAAAGAGACACACGACGAAAGTGGCCACACAGCACACTATCGTCCACAGGAAGAAGTAAAGATAACCTATTTGTTCCTGCAACCAGCCCGCAAGCATACCTGGCAGCATCATTCCCAAGGCCATAAAACCCGTACAGATGGCATAGTGGGACGTACTGTGTCCTCCTTGCGAGAAATAAATAAGGTAGAGCATATAGGCCGTGAAGCCGAATCCGTAGCCTAATTGCTCTGCAAAGATGCAGCCGTTGACCACCCATGGGGTGCTGTCTTGGGTATAGGCAAGGTAAACATAGACTAAATCAGGCACTGTGATGGCACACACCATCGGCCAAAGCCATCGCTTCAGTCCACCACGTGAGGCAGCAATGCCACCGAGTATGCCACCCAAGGTCAAACCGATGATTCCTACTGTACCATAGGCGAACCCCACTTCGCTGGTGGTAAGGCCAAGACCACCCTTTTCCACGGGGTCAAGTAGAAACGGATTGATCAGTTTCACGAGCTGTGCCTCTGGCAATCGGAAGAGCAACATGAAGAGCAAAGCAGGGACAATGTTCTGTTTCATGAAGAATGAGCGGAAAGTATGAAGGAACTCCCTCACGATACTGCCCACCGCCATGTTGTGGTTGGGACGATCGGACTGTGGCTTCGGCAACACCCAGACGTGGTACAAAGCCGCAAGAAAGAAGAGGATGGAGAGGATTACAAACACTACGGACCACGAAAGGGGAATATTGCCCGTTCGATCCTCTATCAGTCCCGCTATGATGACAAGCAATCCCTGTCCCGCTATGGTGGAAATGCGATAGAATGTGCTACGGATGCCAACAAAGAATGATTGCTCATGACTATTCAGTCCGTGCATATAGAATCCGTCGGCGGCAATGTCGTGAGTGGCCGATGTAAAAGCCACCAACCAGAAAAACGCCAAAGTAATCTGGAAGAAGAACTGAGCGGGGATGAAAAAGGCAATACCGGCAAAGGCGATGGCCAGCATGGCCTGCATAGCAACAATCCACCATCGCTTCGTACAGACAAGATCGACCATCGGACTCCAAAAAGGCTTGACGACCCAAGGCAGATAAAGCCATCCGGTATAGAGAGCTATGTCGGTGTTGGAAACCCCCAGCTTCTTGTAAAGGATGACAGCTATGGTCATGACGGCAACATAGGGCAAGCCCTCCACAAAATAGAGAGAGGGCACCCACGCCCAAGGATTTATGTGCTTTGTGATTTTTTCGGTCATAAACGTTTTTTATTCTGGCGATTCATACAATGTTCTCAACGCCGCTTTCGGGTAATAATGCCGAAGAATAGCCTTGTAGTCATAGCCTTTCTCCCCCATCATGGCCGCACCAATCTGACATAGCCCCACGCCATGCCCCCATCCAGCACCCGACAAACGGAAAGAAACAGGTATTCCATCGTTTCCTTTTCTCATGTCAACGACAAACGCACTGCTCTTTAGATGGGTCTCGCTTAGTGTGCGGCGTATTTCCAACTCCTTCCCAATTACGCACTTTCGCGCTGTTCCGACGATTTCCAAGCGGATGATGCGCCCACTCTTGCCACGCTCCAATGGCTCAAGCGAGATGATTCGGCCAAAGTGAAGTCCCGTTTTTCGCTCAATGAGGTCAGACAGTTCCTCCTGCGTATAGCAGACCGTCCACCGATAGAAGTCGGTCGTCTCCTGGTCATAACTATTCAACACTTGTCTCAATACGTGCTCGTCCTGCGTATTGCAGAAGGCAGGAGGTGTGGAAAGAATCCACCGACGGGCAACATCCTCTTTTGTCAAGTCGGGCAAAGTCTCGGCTTCTTCACTCTCCTGTAAGGTCAAGTCGCGGAAAGCAGAGAGGTAGGGCTTGTCCTGGTCCTGCCAGCAACTCGAGAACAGCTCCGTCACTCCACCGCAACATTTGCTAAAACGGGCATCGCAGATGCCGTTGCCATACCACAACACTTGCCCACAGGTACTCCGTACCGCCTCGCATACATGGTCTGACACGACGCGGGTAATCCCCTGGTAACGCTGACAATGGTCATCTGCGCACACATCAAAACGGATATGGTCGTCGCGATCATACCAACGCACATATTCCGTATCGGTTTTCCACCCGTCATGCTGTGCCTTGGTCTGGCTTTTTCCCTCCATTCGGTGCGCCATCTGGTTGAGCAGCCAACTTCTTGAGACGACGGCATGTGCCCGAAGAAGTGAAAGCGAAGAAGTAGCACGCATCTCACTGGAAATGACGCTGGCCAGATAATGTTCCACAGACAGTTCATTGATTACCAACACCTTATCATCTTCCACCTCCAATCGCAACAGTCCCTCAAAGGTCTGAGCTTCTTTGCGTTCCCAATGAAAGCCAATCCCTATCGTGACTTCGTCTAAGGTGAAAGAGGAAATACTTGAATGGGGAACGAACGTAAGCGCATCATATTGCCGGCCCTGCCAACTCAGCATTCCTTCCGCCATCCTCACGGCCTGACTTCCTGTAGCCAGTGTGCCATCCACCATGAATGTCCCTTGCAGAGAAAACCGTATTTCAGGGGAACTGACAATGCCCACTGCTACCTTTGGCTCGCGCAGACGCTGCAGTACTTTGTCAAAAGCCGTTCGAGAAAGCGACACTTCACCGACGACCTTTTCCAGAAGGGGAGCCGTCACTCGGTCAAAATCCTCCTTTCTGGGGGTAATCACCAGCCCAGCCATGTCCAATGCGCCTGGTGAGATAAGCAGCTTGCTCGCCGTTTCTTCACTATAATAACAGTCGGGACGGTGTTTCCCACGTGGAAAGATGATGGTCACGACCTGCTTTCCATCGCTCCACGCCAGCAGATTGAGCATCGGCTCTGTATCGTCATCATGGCAAGGGAGAGCAGCAAAGACCCTGCGGAAAAGTGCCGCTGACTTTTCCCGCTCATGGGAAAGCAATGCCAGCACGGGAAATGGGTAGCCTTCGATAGTACAGATGCGGTTGTCCTCGTCCAGGCACGTTACCTCTTGCAGTCGCGCAGACCAAGTTTTCCAGTCGTGGAAAAGTGGTACCACGCTCCCATCGCCTCCCTGAAAATGAAGATGATCGGGGGCACTGGCTCCACACTTAGGCCCATTATAGAAAAAAAACGTGCCCGCAAAGTGCTCAGCGAGCTGGTAAAGCGTGGTATATTGGTCAAGAATGGTCTGCGGGCGGTGCTGCTTGGCAACGATGGTGAAATGAACCGGGAGAATGGGAAAAGGATTTACGAGCACATAGAAATCTTTACCAAACGGCAACTCATGCTGTGCTGCAGGGCGATGGGCCTTGCAGAGGAAGCAAGGGCGATGGGCGACGGCAGCCTTGTCGACCTTTGCACCTGTGCTGACCATTCGTGCAGGATTGAATTGCGCGCTAATCACTCCGAAGTCTTTCACCTCCACACGCGCCAGATCGTCAAATCGCGCGGCCACCTCTGGCCAATCTGCCATCTGGTGCTCAAAAAATTGGGTAAGTTTCATGCCTCGTTTTGGTCTGAAGGGTGCATGCGTGCCATGAGTTCGATGGTGCGCAGACGATCCTTATAAAGGTTATTGGCATTGATTTTCTCTATACTCAGCGCATGGTCACTGTTGCCTGCCCATCGACGGCAGAGGTAAATGGGCTCAAAGATGCGCCCTATGCGATACCGTCGACTCACGGCAAGCCCCATGGCATAGTCCTCTCCATAACTGGTATTGGGGAATCCAATGCGCCTTGCAACCGAGGTCAGAAAGGCTCGGGGGGCGCCCAGGCCGTTGATTCGCAAGGCATTGTTAGCCCCGTTGGTCTCCGTCCACTCCCGATGGTCAATGACACCAGGCGGTAGTGTGTTCAACTGGAAGTCACACATGCGGTATGCTCCTACCACCATCGCACACCCCGAGTCTGCACTAAAGGCATCAACGATTCTCTGAAGCGTATGGGTATCGAGGTAAAGGTCGTCACTATCAAGCTGCACGGCATACCTCCCACACCTGTTGTCATTGATAGCCCAGTTCCAACAACCACCGATTCCAAGATCGTTGCGGTCGGGAACGAGATGTACCACCCGCTTGTCTTGCGACGAAAGTTCGTCTAATATGTTGGGAGTGCCGTCCGTGCTGTGGTTATCCACTACAAGAATATTGAACGGAAAGGCTGTTTCCTGCCCCAGAGCCGACTCTACTGCGTCGCGGATGGTCTTCTCCCGGTTGAGTACTGGGATGATGACGGAGGCGGTGACGGGGAAATCGCCCTCCATGAGGTCTGGTTTCAAGTATTCCTCCGAGTGGACAAGGGCACCTGTCTGTCGTAGATAGTCGGTGACAACCCGCTCCATTTCTACCTGAACATCGCGGTTGCGAGGATCCACATAGTCAAACTGCCGCTCGCCGTCAGCTTTCTTCGAATTCTTTTCCACCGTGTATAGGTATTCGTTGAGATGGAAAAGGCGGCCATGGCGGCACAGTTGGAGGCGCAGACTGTACCATGCGGCATACTGCAACCCCTCTCTGAGGGTGCATTGTCTCAACATCTCCGTCCTGACAAGTACCATCGGGCCGAAGTCGAAGTCATCACGGAGTGCGCCTTCCTGGTAGTCTATCACGGGATGTTTGACGCTTTGTCCGTTCTCCTGCTCGTAGAAATCGGCATAGACCATTGCCGCTCCTGTACAATCAGCCACCTGAATCAGCCGCTGCTCCGCACCATAGCCCATGGAAATGGCGTTGTCGGTGAACTGAATCAGCACATATTCTGTCTGCGCTTCACCCACTATCCGCTGTACTTCAACCGTGGAAGGGCGGGAAGTGTGGAGGTTTACGCACGCTATCTTGTTTACTTCCATTTTGCTCCAAACTATATTGTTGCAAAGTTACGGAAAAAACGCTGACGCACCAAGTTCTTTCCATAGTTACTCAATGGCTATTTGGGTTTTGAAGAATACCTTAGCGGGTGGGACGTATGGGTAGAAACTACATTTGACCCAAATTATCTCATTACT